>CAZEJJ010000041.1:0-44551 GCA_964512185.1 uncultured Enterobacterales bacterium
ATGTCGACGCCCGGTGTCGACGGACGCGGCGGGCGGTGGCCCGACGATCAGGGCGTTCACAGCGACCTCCAGCAGCGTCGATCCTCCCTGATCGTACACGAAATCAGCGCGGCTCGAAGATCAGCGCTTGATGCTGCACCAGCTCAGCCGCTCCTCGCAGCGCAGGACGACCGGGCCAGAACCCTCCAGCTCCACCACCCCGGCCACCACGGGATCCGCCTGGCCGAAGCGCACCCGCACGAACCAGGCGCCGGCTGGAACCACGCCCGGCACGGGGAATCCCTGGCTCTCGTTCACCAGCGTGACCTCGGAGGCGTCGCCTTCCAGCTCCACCTGCAGCCCCGCGGCCCAGGCGCCGTGCTCCACGTGCTCAGCCTCCGGCCCACCCCCGGGCAGCGAGCCCCAGGGGCCCGCGCTGGCCGGTGGATCCGACAGTGGCCCGGGATCGGACAGCACCAGGGCCCCCCAGGGCGAGGGCTCCTCAGGCTGAGCCGGCGGCTCCACCGGCGCCGGCACGCGGCGGGAGACGGGCGGCGGCGCCTGGGCTTCGGGAGCGGCGGCGGGCACCGGAACCGGAGCCTCCAGCTCCGGCAGGGCGGGGAGGCTGGCCTGGCCGGGGGGTCTCTCGGGCAGACCCACCATCATCAGCACCATCAGGGATGACGCCACCAGCACCCCCAACAGCAGCAGGCCCCTCCACAGGGCGGAGGACCGGGGCTCGACGGGTGGCGATCCGCTCAGCTCCACCGCTGGCGCCACCGGCAGCGGCTCCTCCACCGGCTGCTCCGGCTCGGGGGCGGGGCCCGTGATCACGGGGATGGGGCCCGCCGACAGGGCGGTGCGATCGTTCCACGCGGGCTCAGGATCAGCGAAAGCCGGCGGGGCTCCCACCGAACCACCCACCGTCAGGGTGCTCCCCACCAGCTCATCGTCCCCATCACAGGGCTGGCGCTCCAGGCCGCGCAGGACCCCGCGACACCA
The DNA here is from genome assembly GCA_964512185.1 of uncultured Enterobacterales bacterium. Taxonomy (GTDB): domain Bacteria; phylum Myxococcota_A; class UBA796; order UBA796; family JAFGLY01; genus CAZEJJ01. The sequence goes on from CAZEJJ010000041.1 coordinate 982, forward strand.
GCTGCGCAGCGGCGGATCGCCCAGCCTGCGGCCCAGCTCGGCACAGCGCGCCACCAGGCGGCCCGCCGAGGGTCGCTCGGCGGGGCTCCAGGCGAGCAGATCCCCCAGCAGCTGATCCAGCTCAGGGTGCAGCGGGCGCCGCAGGCGGCGCAGCAGCTCCATGCGATTCGCCAGCTGGCGCCGATGCCCCAGCAGCTGGGGGGAGCTGCGCTCGAAGCGCCGCTGGGCCAGCACCTCCCACAAGACCACGCCCAGGCTGTACAGATCCGAGGCCGGTCCGCCTTCAGCGCGGGCCAGGCGCTCCGGGGCCATGTAGCCCGGGGTCCCCATGTTGATGACCTCGGTGGCCGACTCGCGCCCTTCGAAGCGGGCTCGCGCGATGCCGAAGTCCAGCACCTTCACCTGGCCGTGGGGGGTGACCATGATGTTCGAGGGCTTGATGTCGCGGTGCTGCAGATCGAGGAGCAGACCCTCGGGGCTGGTGGCGCGACCGGCGGCCTCGAGCGCGTCCGCCACCACCTCGACGATCTCCAGGGCCACCCCTGGGGGCAGCAGCACCTGCGAGGCGAGGCTGCGCAGATCCAGGCCCTCGACGTACTCCATGGACAGCGCCCAGCGATCCGCCAGGAAGGCCAGCTGATCCACGCGCACCACGGCGGGGTGCCGCAGCAGGCCCAGCAGGCGCGCCTCGTCGCGCAGCCGCCGCCCCAGCTCCTCGGGCTCGGCCACGTCGGGGCGCAGCACCTTGACCGCCACCTCCTTGGAGAACGCCCCCTCGCCCAGGTAGCGGGCCCGGTACACGGTCCCCATGCCCCCGCGGGCCAGCAGCTCCAACAGCTGGTAGCTGGCCCCGGGCATCAGGCGGCGCCTCGGCAGCTGGCTGGCGGGGAGTCGGTCACGCTCCCATTATGGCTCACGAGCCCAGGCGGTTCCGCCTGTAGTGGGGAATGGCCAGCGCCACGAGCACGACCCCCGCCAGCACCGTCAGGCCCGCGGCGCACCAGAACACCAGGTGCACCTGCGGCAGCGACACCAGGGCGCCGAAGAGCATGGCGCCACCGCCGATGCCAACGTCGTAGGCGGAGAAGAAGGTGGCGCTGGCGGCCCCGCGGCGGTTCGGCTCCACCAGGTCGATGCTCATGGCCAGGAACACCGTGCCCGCGATGCCGAAGCCCAGCCCCAGCACCCCGGAGCACGCCAGGGCCACGCCCGGGCTCGAGGCGCCCGCGAAGCCGACCCAGCCGGCCACCAGCAAGGCCAGCGTGAGCAGGCCCGGCCCCATCGGTCCCCGCAGGTCGTACCAACGACCCGCGAACACGCGCGAGGTCAGCCCACCCACCGCGTACCAGAGAAACAGGGGCCCGGCGCTCTCCAGCCCCAGATCGGGGGCGATGATGGGGATGAAGGTCATCCAGCCGCCGAAGCCTGCACAGAGCAGGGCCTGCACCACCGACAGCCAGGCCACCCGCCGCTCGAACATGCTGTGCAGCTGCAAGCGCGCCTGGGCATCGCGCACCCCGGGCACGCGCACCAGGCCGTAGCCCAGGGCCGAGGCCAGGGCGATGCCCGTGCCCACCAGGAACACCAGGTCGAAGCTGCCCTCGGCCAGCAGCCAGGATCCCAGCATGGGGCCCACCGCCATGGCCATGGGCATGGCCAGCCCGAACACCCCCATGCCCGCGCCTCGATGGCGCGCGGGCACCAGGTCGGCCCCCCCCCCCGCCCCCCGACCCCCCCCCCCCAGCCCCCCCCCCCCCCCCCCCACCCCCCCCCCCCCCCCCCCCCCACCCCCCAAACAACACCCCCCCCTGGCCGGCGCGCGGTGGCGGGGGGGCCACCCGGGGGGCCCCCCGGGGGCCCTGGCCCCCGGGGGCGATGCCCCAGGCCAGCCCGTGCACCAGCCGCAGGGCCTCCAGCTGCGCGAAGCTGTCCAGCAGGGCGTAGGCGCCCATGCAGGGCACCATGACCGCCGCGCCCCCCAGCAGCCAGATGCGGCGTCCGAAGCGATCCAGCAGCCAGCCACCGAAGGGCCTGGCGGCCAGGGCGGTGATGGAGAAGGTGCCCACGGCCAGCCCCACCGCCGCCTCGTCCCCCTGCAGCGGCCCCACCACCAGCAGCGGCATCACGGGCATCAAGAAGAAGAAAGCGGTGGCCACCAGGAAGGTGCCCGCCGTCACCAGCGCGAAGTCGCGCCGCCATGAGGGGGGCTGTTGCACTAGCGCCCCGCTGTGTTCACCAGGAACGCGGCCTCTTGGTCATCGGCGCCGTAGAGGGTGAAGCGCAGGGTGGCGGCGGCCGAGGCGCCTTCCTGGTTCCAACGGACCGTGGCCCGACCGGAGCTGGTGTGCACGCTCAGCTCCTGCTGGAACAGCAGCGCGCCGTCGCGATCCATGGCCTCGAGCAGCGCCCGCTCGGCACGGAAACCAACCGGCAGGATGGCCTGCCGGGCCAGCAGGTCGACCTGGGCCTCGCTCGGATCACCCTGGGTCTTGCGGGCCTGGTAGGCCCAGACCAGGTCGATGTCCACACCCTCGGTCTGCCCATCGGCGAAGCGGGCCAGGGCCTGGCAGCTGGCGCTGGTGACGGCTTCGTCGCGCGGCAGGGGGAAGCGCTTGGCCACCCCCGGCGCCACCGACTCCACCTCCCAGCTCAGCTCCCGCTCGCCCACCGTGCACTCCACCAGCAGCGCCGCCGGGAAACTGAGGCTCTTGAGCTCCAGCACCTGCTGCTCCCCAGGACCCACCAGAGCCTGGTAGGTGGCTTCGAGCTCGGTGGCCTGCACGGCGGCGAGCAACAGCAGCGCGATCATGGCGACCTCCGGTGGGGGCTGGCCCAGACGATAGCCACCGCGCGCTCACTCGGCCTGCTGCGGTTCGTCCTTGGCGGCCTTGGCCTCGGCGCGCGCGGCGGCCTCACGCCGACCCCGGCCGATGTCGATGGGCCTGCGGTGCTTGCCCCAGATCTTCTCGGCCAGGGTGCCCGCACCGCCCACGGCCACGCCGCCCACCAGGGCCGCCATGGCGATGGCGAAGACCACCTCCTGGTAGTCGTCCAGCGGAGTCACGCCGTCGCGCAGGAACAGGGCGAAGAAGCAGAGCAGGCCGACATCTCCGGCCAGTCGGTCGGTGCCGTACCGGACATCCACGAAGATGGCCAGCGGGCAGAGCACCGCGATGATGATCCACAGGTAGAAGATGGGCGGAGGCGCATCGACCACCTCCAGCGTGATGGCCATGGCCGCCCGGCCGGTCCAGTTGGTGACGCTGACCTTGAAGGGCCCTTCGCCCTTGATGTCGAAGCGATCCTGGAGGTCTTCGCCCCACTTGCCGGAGCGCTTGCCCGCTTCGGTGATGCCCTGGCCGCCCTGGATGTCGATGTCGGGGCCGCCCTTGGCGGACTTGCGCTTGATGGTGCCCGACAGCTGCTGCGTGAAGCCCTTGCCCGACACGGTGAGGGCGTAGGCGGTCTTGCCGGTCTCGTCCTGGTCTTCGTCTTCGCCCAGCATGTCGTTGAGCGTGGCGGTGACCATCAGGGCCTTGCCCGGCTCGGGCGACACCAGCTCCACCACGTCTTTTTCGCCGTAGACCACCTGGGTGTCGTAGGCTTCGCCCGGGTTGAGCACCAGGCGCCCCATGGCCACAGGGGCCGCAGCGGAGGCGATGAGCGCCAGCCAGGCCAGGCTGGAGGCGCCCTTGAAGGACAGCAGACGACGACCCGTGGTGATGAGCACCGCGAGCACGACACCGGTGATGATGAGCAGCGGGAGCACAGTCCAGATCCCCTCGTGGAGGGTTCAGCGGGGCCTGACCATAACCCGTGACCCGGGTTACGGAACCCAGCGCTGAAGAACCACGCAACACAGGGGTTGAAAGCATGCGGCCGCTGAACCGAGCCCTCTCCATCCTGGCCCCCTTCGTGCCGGGGCTGGCCTTCGTCTCCACCGCGCTGGCACAGGGCGACATCGTCACCCTCGACGAAGCCGAGCTCTACTGCGTGGGCGACTGCTGCCCGCCCACCACCATCCAGAAGGTGGCCATCGCCGTGGCCACCCTGGTGCTGGCGGCGGTCTGCTTCTTCTTGATCGTGCGCATCTTCGAGCGCCACGCCATCAAGAAGGGCAACAACGCCCTGGTGGGACGGCACATGGGCATCTCCCTGTCCATCCTGCTCACCATCGCCGGCCTGGCCGGGCTCATCTTCGCCATCACCGGCTGCTTCCCCTTCCAGATGCTGCTGGCGCTGGCGGTGGTGGGCGCCATCTGGCTCATCCACCTGCTCTACGCCCTCGTAGCCGTCCGATAGGAGTCGAGTCATGGCTTACACCGCCGGAGATGCCTGGCAGCAATCGGTCGATCAGGACAGCTACCTGCAGCGGCTGCGCGAATTCGCCGACGCCCGTGAGCACGGCTACTACCCGCCCACCATCCTCATCGGCCTGGGGGGCACGGGAGCCAAGGCCCTGCAGCACCTGCGGCGCATGCTGCTGGAGCGCCTGGGCACCGTGGAGCTGCCGGGCATCGCGTTCCTGTCCATCGACACCGACACCGCCTCGGTGCGGCCCTCGGCCACCGAGCGCGAAGGCCGCCACCCCTACGACGAGCTGATCGCCTTCCGCCAGGAAGAGCGCCTGGACGTCAAGGCCAACTTCTCCTCCATCCTCGAGAACATGGCCCAGCACCCCCACATCCGGGAGTGGTGGGACGAGTCCATCCCCATCACCAAGAGCTTCAATCTCGAGAAGGGCGCCGGCCAGCTGCGGCCCCTGTCGCGCCTGGTGTTCTTCGAGAACCGCGCCGAGATCCAGCAGGCCCTCAAGCGCTGCTGGGCGCGGGTCACCGCCCAGGATCTCGACTCCCAGCGGGTCGACGTGGCCGCCCCGGTGCGCGTGGTGCTGGTGGCCGGCTGGGCCGGCGGCACCGGCTCGGGCATGTTCCTGGACATGGCCGCCCTGGTCAAGACCACCTACACCGCCAAGTCCATCGAGCGGCACGGCATCTTCGTCACCCCCGGGGTCTTCCGCGGCGTGGAGAGCGAGTTCGCCAAGCTGGCCGCCAACGGCTTCGCTGCCCTGCGCGAGCTGAACCACTACCTGTCCCACCCCTTCGAGGTGCAGTGGGACCACCAGACCCAGGTGCAGGTGCGCGGGCTGTTCGACCGCTACCAGCTGGTGAGCGGCACCAACTGCCTGGGTCAGTCCATGGCCCAGGACCACGACGCCTACCGCGCCATCGGAGAGATGCTCTTCCTGGACTTCGCCGGCGGACCGCTCAAGAGCTGGGTCGAGGGTGTGCGCATCAACCGCGAGCAGTACCTCAAGTCCTTCGTCTCCTACAGCTACCGCATCGACACTCCAGATGGGCGCACCCAGGAGACCCACGCCGACGAGTGGAAGACCGCCTTCTCCAGCTTCGGCATCGCCAAGATCGTCTACCCGTCCTGGCGCCTGCTCAACTACGCCAAGTACGACCTGGCCGCCCAGATGGTCCAGCTGATGGACCCGGGCAAGACCCACTCCATGGCCGATGTCATCACCGAGTGGCGCAACCGCTTCATGCGCGAAGCCGGCTTCTTCCAGGGTGAATGGACCGACGAGCAGGAGCAGCACCGCCGCTTCTGGCAGATCCGCGACGCCCTGGCCCGCCAGTCGGGCACCCAGCAGGACGTGCAGAACGTCTACGACCACATCCAGGAGCTGGCCCGCGAGTGGGAAGCCGACGCCGAGGCCATGTTCTCCGAGAAGTCCACCTCCGAAGACGGCCGCGCCGCGATGCGCCGCATCGGGCGGCTGTTCGGCGACCCCTACAGTCCCGGCAACGAGGGCGACTGGGCCCTGCAGATCCTCGAGAACCGCAAGGCCCTGGTGCGCGACATCGCCACCGCTCTGCCCAAGGTGGTCGAGGTCTTCCAGTCCAGGCGCGGCATCGGCCCCTCGGGCGTGCGCCAGATCCTCGAGAACGTCCTCGAAGAGCTGGGCCGTCCCCACGACCGCGCCTTCTACAGCGACTGGTTCCGCCACCGCCGCTCGGTGGAAGAGAAAAACGCCGAAGAGGGCAAGCTGGACTGGGAGAAGCGGCTGAAGATCGCCGACCAGTCCTCGCGCGGCTTCCTGCGCTCCTCCGACAACCACCAGGCGGCGCTCGAAGAGGCCGCCAAGTGCCTGGTGGCCCACTGGCGCGCCCGGGTCAACGAGTACATCTGCGCCGAGGGCGCCAAGGCGCTCGAGGGCATCGCCCAGGTCATCGAAGACCAGCTCGCCCGCCTCGACAGCGTGCTCGAGCGCATGGCCGGGCTGGAGTCGCACTACCTCAAGTGCCGCGCCCACTTCAAGCAGCCGGTGCCCTCCACGCTCTTCATCGAGCTGCCGGTGCGCGACGACTACGACACCCTGCTGGAGCCCTACCTGGGCATCAACGCCGACGCCCGCACTGAAAAGCTCCAGCGCTTGCTGGAGCGCGGCCTGCGCCGCATGGGTGTGGGCACCCTGGCGCATCTCGAGCAGGCCCTGTCGGGCAAGCTGGACGAGTTCCGCGAGAACCTGGCCGCCCAGGCCTTCTTCGCCCTCAAGGGCGACGAGCACGGCCGCACGGCGGCCTTTGTGGAAGACGGCGAGGACCCGCAGCAGGGCTTCCTGGAGCGCTACTCGGTGCTCAACGCCATGAAGGCCATGTCCGAAAGCGAGCGCCGCCAGGCGCTCGAGCAGCTCTACCGCCTGGGCCTGCCCTGGGTCACCGAGGCCCAGGACGACCCCACCAACGGCATCACGCATCCCGTGCCCGACGCCTTCCTGGGCATCCAGCCCCGAGCCGACGCCCGCTTCGCCGAGGAGCTCACCGACCAGGTGGCGCGCATGGAGCAGAAGGGCTTCCGCCCCATCCAGGTGCAGATCGCCGATCCTTCCGAGATCGTCTTCTACACCGAGTGGAACGCGTTCGCGGCCTACTTCGTCAACGAGGTCAACCAGCTGCGCACCGACTACCGGCGCCTGCTCTACGACCGCATCCAGCCCCAGGCCCTGCACATCCACCAGGACTACCACCTGTTCCCCAGGCTGGTGCCCTTCACCGAGTCCGAGGTGCGCGACTACAAGGTGGCCTGGAAGCGCTTCCACCAGGCCCAGATGGCGGGGATCCTCTGCAGCCGGCACCGGCGCAGGGGCGACGACACCCGCCTCACCTTCTCGTACCGCAAGCGCAGCTCCGCGCTGGATGTCACCTGGGACGAGGTGGGCGTCGAGGCCACCGTGCTGCGCACCCTCATGTCGGACCGCCAGTTCTCGGCCCAGCTGGCCCGCGACGTGGAGGCCCGCTTCGCCGACCTGCTGCAGTCCGGCGGCGCCTACGGCGACCTGCTGGCCCTGGCCGACTACTACTACTACTGCGTCTACCCCAACGTGAACGACGAGGTGCAGTCCGGAGCCGTGGCGGTCAAGGCCCGCGGCTCCATGCAGAACCTGGTGCTGCACGAGCTGCGCCAGGAGTGGCGCCAGCTGGCTCTCGAGAAGGGCCTGGCCCGCGAGCGCCTCGACGGCCACCGCGCCACCCGCATCGGCCAGCTGCCCGAGTGGGCCCTGCCCATCGCCCGCACCAAGGGCCTGCCCGTGCCCGCCGGCCCCGACGTGGCCGACGAGCTGCGGGTCGAGGAGTGGGCCCTGCTGCAGGACGCCCGCCGCGGCGTGCAGCAATTCGTCGAGCTGGGCTGGCTGCGCCAGCACCGCGACAGCTACGGCAACGTCACCGTGGTCTTCCCGCGCCTGGCGCTGAACTGGTCCTTCTTCCGCCCGCCCGAGGACCAGCCCGAGCGCCTGGAGACCGCCGAGACCTACTGGTACAAGGGCCCCTCCGGCTCCCACAGCGGGGTGGACCTCGCAGAGATCGCCGGCTGGGTGCAGCAGGATCCATCGGCCCGCCACCGCGTCTTCGGCCGCGGTTGGAAAGCCTGGAAGGACGCCGCGGATCTTCCCGAGCTGCAGGCCCTGCTGGCCCCGCCCCAGGCCGAGCCCCCCCCGCTGGACGACGGGATCGAGTACAACCACGCCTGCGACGGCGAGCGCCTGGGCAAGAAGAGCACGGCCGAGGTGGCCGAGGCCTTCGCGGCCGCTCGCGGCGCCGAGCACAAGGTGTGGTGCAGGGCCTTCGGTCGCAGCTGGAGGCTGGTGCAGGACGTGCCCGCCATCATGGCCCTGGTGCCCCCCGATGACGAGCCGCCCCCGCACAGCGACGAGCCCCCACCGCTGGACGAAGACGAGCCGCCGCCGCTGGGCTGAGGCTGCACCGTTCGGAAAGCCCGGCGAGCAGCGCGATCTTGCCACGCCAGCCTGTTCCGGCTACCCGCGTGTCTCCTCCCCTGGAGAGGTCCCCGATGACGGTCACCGCCGCAGCCGATGCAGAGCGGGCCACATGGCCCGACTGGGCCTCGAACGAGCAGCGCGACACGAGCATGGTGGTCCGGTTCTCACGACCCGTGCTGGTGTTGAGCACATCGCGCGAGCAAGGCGGGATGCGCAGGGATGTGCGCGCCTCCATCAACTACCAGATCTGCGAACCGGGTGGCTGCCCCACCTGCGAGGTGTGCCTCGACGAGCTGGATGCCCACCTCGCGGAGCACGCCGCCAGCCTTGATTGCCCGCCAGATCGCACCGTGACCATGATGACCGCTGCTTCCCCGCAGAACGCGGGCTGGGCCCACCGCGAGCACCAGGCAGTGCAGGTCTGGGCCGTGGTCACCGCGGGTGTTTCCACCAACGCCTCGCGCGCTGGTGACGCCGCCTCGCACTACGAGGCTGCGCAGGGCTGGGAGCCGGTGGGTACACCTCCGCCCGCGGGCACCATCAACCTGACCCTGGTGGTCAGCCACCCCATGACCGAGGGCGGCCTCACCAAGGCCAGCATCATGGCCACCGAAGCCAAGGCCGCCACCCTGCAGGCGCTCAGGGTGCGGAGCATGTCCGGCCACGGCCTCGCCACCGGCACCGGCACAGACCAGCTGGTGCTCGCCTGCCCCCAAGACGGGCCCTACGTCCTGTCGGAAGCCCAGGCCCACACCCGGCTGGGGCAGATGATCGCCGAGGTGGTGGACGACGCGCTGCGCCAGGCGCTGGCGCGGCAGAATGGCCTTACGGTCGGCACCCGCAACAGCGTCCGCGCGCTCCTCATGCGCTTCGGTGGCGAGGTGGACGCCGGGTCCCGCGACCGCGATCCCCAGGCCGTGGCCGCAGCCATCGCCCTCGCCTCCGTCTTCGATCACCTCGACTGGGGCATCCTCCCCGCACCAGCGAGCAACGGCGTCGTGGCCCGCTACGCCGCGGAGCTGGCCGCCTGCCTCTCAGGCCCCAGGCCGGCGAGCGCCTACGAGAGGGAGATCGCCAGTGCCCTCGACGCCCAGACCCTGGCGACACCACAGGATGTGATCGCCCGTGTTCTTGAGCTTTCCAGGAGCTGATGACGTGCAATTCCGAGGGATCATCTTCAACCTGACCTACGACTGCTCGCTGCGCTGTCCCCACTGCTTCTACTACCCCCAGGCCGGCAGCCGCGGCTGGCTCACCACCCAGCGGGTCCGCGAGATCATCGAGAGCATGCGGGACACCGCGTCGGTCAAGGAGCTGCACTTCACGGGCGGGGAGCCCTTCCTGGACTTCGAGCTGCTGCTCGAGATGGTGTCGCTGGCCAAGGAGCTGGGTGCCCGACGCATCACCTGCTCCACCAACTGCTACTGGGCCACAGACCTGGACGCCGCGCGACAGCGGCTGTCCCGCCTCAAGCAGGCCGGCCTCACCTGGTTCCTCATCAGCGCCGACGCCTTCCACCAGGACGAGGTGCCGCTGGAGAACGTACGCATCGCCGCACAGGTGCGCGTCGAGCTGGGGCTGCAGGGAAACGACAACCTGAGCGTCGTGGCCATGATCGACCCCGACTACCAGCACCCCTTCAACACGCGCACACGAGAGATCGTGGATCAGATCCACGGCTGGGGCCACGGCGCCAGCCTGCACAACTCCATGCCCTACGGCCGCGGCCATGAGCTGGTGCCCGACGAGCTGTGCACCATGGCTCGCGCCACCCGCAGGTGCTGGGACTTCCGGACCTGGGGCTTCATCGAGCCCGACGGTCCCAGGACGGTCATCATCGGCCCCGACGAGAACGTGATGGTCTGCTACGGCGTGAGCCTCGGCAACCTGCGCGACACACCGCTCCCCCAGCTGATCCAGGGCTTCGACCAGAACCCGAACCCCATCGTGTCGACGCTGCTGACCGAAGGAGTGGAAGGCCTGGTGACCCGCGCCGAGGCCCACGGCTTCGTGCGCGAGGAGCGCTACCAGAACGAGTGCCACCTCTGCTACAAGCTGCGCGACCATCTGCGGCGCTTCGAGCCCGAGTTCCTGCAGCCGGACGAGTGCTACCCCGACTGGACCAAGCGGCGCGGCTAGGAGCCTGTAGGGCGTAGGTGGCACGGGCCGTGCGAACGCAGGGATCCGTGCCGCCGGTGCCGAATCGTAGCGAGGGCCGCGAGGCGCGCCTCAGGGGGCGCCCTGCGTGGTGCTGCTGGGAGAAGGCATGTTTTCAACATGTTGATGTCAGCGGCGCCGCGAAGGGCGCGTCAAGAGGTGTGGATCGGGGGCCGCAGTAGATTCGGAACGCCCTACAGGCTCCTAGTCGAGAATCCGCAGCAGCTTGCGCGTGTAGGGCGCGAAACCCATGGCTTGCCAGAAGGCCTCGGCGTCCGCGTTGTGCTCGGCCACGTTCAGCCCCACCCGCTCCAGGCCTCGGTGGCGAAAGACCACCAGCGCTTCCTCCACCAGGGAGCGTCCCAGGCCCCTGCGGCGCTGGGCGGGAGCTACGCAGATATCCGAGATGTAGCCGCTGGGGCGAGCGCCGAGGGAGAGCGCCACCCGCTGGACCTGGGCATGCAGAAAGGCCGCGACGCTGTGCTCGCCGTCCACCACCAGCAGCAGGCGATCCGAGTCGGCCAGCGCCTCCTGCATCCAGAGTCGATAGCGAGCGAGCCCTTCGCTGCTCGCGGGATGGAAGCGCGGATCCTGCGCGTGGTGGCTCGCGGCCAGCTGGCCCCAGAGGGCGACGACTGCGTCCAGATCGTCCTCTGTCGCGGGGCGCACTGACATGGACATCCTCCGTGGGGTCGGCGGGTGCGGATAACCCGGCCGCCCTCATGCTCCGCTGGGCAAAGGCGCCACGCAGGTCTCACGACCTATGCCCCCCAGATTCGAACACCGGCCGACCTATGTGCCTGAGATCTGGACACCCGCGGCCTCCGAGGCGCGACCGGGCTGCGATACGGCACCTTCATCCGTAAGGGGCGGGGCGAGATAGACCTGAGAGGGGGAAACTGTCCAGATCCTGAAGGCATAGGTCGCCGACTGTCCAGTTCTGGGGGGCATAGGTCGGCCACTGCGGCGCCCGACGGGAGGAGAACCAGGAGCGCCTCGGCGGGCGCGCCGGAATAAGGAGCCAGGGTCCCCCAGAGCTGGCCCATGTCCGACCTGCCCCTCCTGTTCGCCTGCTGGATCTCGACGGCCTCCGCTGGCTTCGAGGTGGAGCTGCACGAAGACATCGTGCAGCAGCGCGATGTGCTGGCCAGCGGGCAGCAGGTGGTGGAGCTGGTGCGCATCCTGCCTCCCCAGGAGCAGGCCTGGACCCTGGTGGTGCGGGTGCCCGACGCCTGGGTGGAGCGCCCGCGCAGCAGCGGTCGCGACCCGGGGCAGATCGCCGCACCGGTGGCGCCGCAGATCAGCGCACTGGTCAGCGCCGTGCGCCGCGACCTGCCCGCCAGCAGCGGCCTGGCGCCGGTGGAAGCCGCCGGCCTGTGGGCCGGCCTGCTGCGCAACTCCGCCTACGCCAATCCCCGCCCGGTCAGCCACTACGACCAGGTATTGGAGCCCTGGGAGGTGCTCTACGACGCTCGAGCAGGCGACACCCTCTCCTCGGCGTTTTCGGCCCTGCTGGCGCTGGACAGGCTGGGCGTAGACGTGTCCCTGGCCCGCTACCCCTCGCCCAGCACGGGCTCCGGGGTGGCGTTCGGCCTGCTGCTCGAAGGCGTCGCGCCCGTGGACGTGGACTGGGCCTGGCCGGTGGCCGGGGTCACACCGGAGTGGACCCTGCTGCCGCTGCACCTCAAGGCCAAGCCAACGGCGGCCCTGTCGGCCGAACAGGTCGACGCCTGGTCGCTGGCTGAGGTCACCGCCAGTGGCTGGGATCCGGGAGCTCCCGAGGGCGGCGGCGACGCCGTGGCCGACGCTGAGGAGCCGGGCGGCGAGCCCGACGGCGAGCCCGACGGCGAGCCCGACGGCGAGCCCGAGACCGATCCGGAGCCACCAGCACCGGCACCTCCCCCTCCCCCACCGCGCAAGGCCCGCCCCGACATCTGCGTGCAGGCCGAGGCCATGGGCCTGAGCTGCCGGCCGGTGGATCGCAGCAACGACCCCGCCTACCTGCTGCTCAGCCTGGTGGCCCTGGCGGCCTTGTTGGCTGGAGCCGGCACCGCGCTGGCCGCCCGGGCCCGCCGCGAGAGGGCCGTGAAGGGACCCCGCCGCCCTCGCGCCTCCGAGGACTTCTAGCTTGCTCCCGCTCCTGCTCGCCCTGCTCCTGCTGTGGCCCAGCGCAGCTCTGGCCTCGGGCCAACCCATCCAGTGGGCCCAGGTCTACCACGACGACAAGGTGCACGAACCCGACGCCTCGGGCCACACCGGCGTGCGCATCCTCTCCTGGCCCTTCTGCCCCACCTACCAGGACCGCTGCAGCGACTACGCCTGGGTCACTCTGGGCGTCTCGCTGGATGCCTACTCCGCTCGGCGCAACGGCTCCCACGACTCCATCGCCGAGATCGTGGCCACCTCCCACCAGGACCTGGCCCCCCTGGCGCGGGCCCTGGAGAAGCTCTTCCAGGAGAAGGGCATCGCGAGCGAGGCCCAGCAGCTCGGCTACGTGCAGGGCCTGGTGCAGGCGCTGCAGTACGCCCGCGACACCTCCACCGGCTTCACCGAGTACCCCAAGTACGCCATCGAGTTCCTGGTGGACGAGCAGGGCGACTGCGACGACGCCGCGGTCACCGCCTCGGGGCTGATGCGCCAGCTGGGCTACGAGACCTGGTACGTGCTGTGGCGCTCCACCGATCCCTCCATGAACGAGGGCCACATCTCCACCGCCGTGTCCCGCACCAGGGGAGATCTGGGCAGCGTCAAGCCCCCCGCGGGCTCCAAGCTGGTGCGGAATCCCGCCAGCGGCGCGACGCTGCTGCACGTGGACGCCACCGGCGTGGTGGGCGGCTGCACCGGGCGCTGCACCAGCCTGGGCTGGAACGAGTGGTACAAGCACTCCCCGCCCATGGTGGAGAAGGTGGTGGTCCAGGCCGACGATCCCGGCCTGGACCAGGTGTTGGGCATCCAGGCCTGGAAGAACGACGGCACCTTCTTCCCGGACCGCAAGCTGCGCGATCGGCGACCGGGCGCACCCGACCAGTCAGCAGGCGAGGAGGATCTCGACGTCCCCCCGGAAGAGACGGTGCAGGAGCAGGAAGACTGGGAAGACGCCACCCTGCGCCGGCTGCGCTTCCTGGGCGAAGACGAGGAGTCCGCCCGCAGCTACCTGCGCGTGCGCCGGGTAGATCCCGTGGGCTCCACCACCTGGGTGCTGCTCACCGTGGCCATGCTGGCGGGCCTGGTCACGGCCGGAGGAGCCGCCTGGCGCCAGCGGCAGCGCCGCGAGGCCCTGGCCCGCAAGCGCCGCGAGCAGCGCAAGGCCCAGGACTTCTAGGCCATGAACCTGCAGATCCGGCGCGCCACTCCCGACGATGCCGCCGGCATCGCCGAAGTGCTCGATGGCATCGTGGCCGAGGGGGGCCACACCGCCCTGGATCGCACCGTCAGCGTGGCCGAGGAGCGGACCTGGCTGCAGGCCAGGGGCCGCCGGGCGGTGACGCACGTGGCGCTGGTAGGCGGGGTCATTCGCGGCTTCCAGGGCCTGGATCCCGCCAGCCCCTTCGCCTCCATGGCCCACGTGGCCCAGCTGGGCAGCTACGTGGCGCGCAGGTGGCGAGGCCAGGGCCTGGCGGGCGCCCTGTGGCAGGCCACCCGCGCCGCCGCCCTGGAGCTGGGCTTCCGCAAGGTCAGCATCCAGGTGCAGGCCGGCAACCACGGAGCCCTGGGCTACTACCGCCACCTGGGATTCCGGGACATCGGCCTCGCCCGCCAGCACGTCTGCGTGCAGGGCCGCTACGAAGACGAGGCCCTGCTCAAGCTCCACCTGTGAGGCCTCGAGCTACCTCGCCGCGATCACGAACAGGCCCTGCTCCACGTTCACAGAGTCGCCCTCTTCGTTGGCGGCCTCGAAAGCGAAGCAGCCCAGCAGGCGATCGGCGTCCTGGGCGGCCACGGTGAGCAGGCCTCCCGAGGCGTACTTGGTGGCGAAGCTGTTGTTGCTGCCCTCGGGGTAGAGCACGGCCCAGCCGCCCTCGTCGCCTTCGCCCAGCAGCACGTCGAAGGGCAGCAGATCCTGGTCGAGGGCGTCGAGCACACCCAGGCCGTCGCTGGCGGTCTGCAGCACCATGCTGAGCATGTAGCCGTCGGCCCGGCTGGTGCTCAGCTGCAGGCTGGTGCCCGTCTCGCTCCAGGCGCCATCGCTGGCCTGCCAGCTCTGGCCGTCGATGAGCGCCTCCACCGCGCCGCTGGCCAGCTCCTCGGGAGCCTGGCAGAGCGCGGGATCGCAGGCGGCGCAGAGCAGGGCGGGCAGAGCGAAGATGATTCGGCGCATGGGACCTCTCCACCGGACGACGGATCCAGCACAGCCGCGGTAATCCAGCGCCGCCACGGGGGCCATGAACAGCCGGGTGATAGCATCCGGCTCTGCCCTGGAGCTCCATGCCCCCCACGCCCGAACCGACCCGCTCCTGGCGACCGAGCCTGCGGCTGGTCATCGGGCTGGTGCTGGGCGGCATGGTCACGCTCACCGCCGGGGCCATCATCTGGACCAGCCACTGGCGCTCCCGCAGCGCAGTGCTCGAGGTGTCCGAAGAGCTGGTGGGCCGCGTAGCCCAGACCACCCGCGACCAGGTGTGGGCCTTCCTGCTACCCCCGAAGGGCGCGGTGGAGCTGCTGCGAGAGGAGGGCGAGAGCGGCACCCTGGATCCAGCCGACGGCGACGCGCTCCAGGCACACTTCTGCGACCTGCTGCGGGTGAATCCCTCCATCGCCATGCTGAACTACGGCAGCGAGCAGGGGGACTTCATGATGGTCCAGCGGCAGCCCGACGGGGCGCTGTGGACCAAGCGGGTAGAGCGCACAGGACAAGAGGCGGTCCAGGTGTCCTGGGAGCGCCGTGTCGCCGGCGTGCCCTGCGGAGGATCCGCCGCCATCGAGCTGGACCCCGAGGACCACTACGATCCTCGCGTACGGCCCTGGTACCAGGGGGCGAAGCAGGCTGGCGGGCTGTTCTGGAGCGACGTCTACGTGTTCTGGAGCGGCGGCTCACCGGGCATGACCCTGGCGGTCCCCCACGAGCCGCGAGGCGAGCTCAGCGGAGTCTTCGGCGTGGACATCAGCCTGGGGCAGCTGTCCACCTACCTGGCGGGGCTCGAGGTCACCGAGCACGGGCTGGCCATCGCCCTGGACCGACGCGGCATGCTGGTGGGCGCCGGCGCGGCCGGCGAAGCTGGCAAGCTGCAGCTGGCCGCCGAGAGCCCCGATCCCGCCATCGCGGGCCTGGCGGGCACCGCCGAGCTGCGCTCCTGGCTCGACGGAGGCGCTGTGCCCGCGGGCTCGGTTCCCTTCCAGCTGGGCGAGCAGCGCTGGCTGGCCAGCGTGGTGCCCATCGGGCTCGATCCCGAGCGGGACTGGGTGGTGTGCATCGCCGCCCCGGAAGACGACTTCACCGCCGGCCTGCGCCAGGCCTCCGTGCGCAACCTGGAGGTGGGCGCCGTGCTCACCCTGGCGGCCCTGCTGGTGAGCCTGCTCATCGCCGGCTGGATCGGCCGCGTCCTGCAGCGGCTGGCCACCGAGAGCGGCCGCATCCGCGACCTGCGCTTCGAGGGAGGCAGCGCCTCGTCGCCGCCCTTTCGCGAGGTGGCCGACGTGGTGGACGCCTTCGAACGCATGAAGGTGGGGCTGCGGGCCTTCCAGCTCTACCTGCCCCTCAAGCTGGTGCGGCAGCTGCTGGAGCAACAGCGCGAGCCGCGCCTGGGGGGCGAGACCCGCGAGGTCACCATCTACTTCTCCGACATCGCCGGCTTCACGCCCATCTCGGAGCAGCTGGGGCCCATGCAGATGGCCGAGCGGCTGGGTGAGTACCTGGCCGCGGTCTCCGGCTGCATCCAGGAGCACGAGGGCACCGTGGTGCAGTACGTAGGCGACGAGGTGTTCGCCTTCTGGGGCGCGCCCCTGGAGGTCAAGCGCCACGTGCTCCGCGGCGCCGAGGCGGCGCTGGCGGTGCAGGAGCGGCTCGATTCCCTCTGGGAGTTCGACGAGGACCACCCGCGCATGCCCACCCGCATCGGCGTGCACACCGCCGAGGTGGCCATCGGGCACTTCGGCTCCGCCGATCGCATGTACTACGGCGCCATCGGTGACGGGGTGGTGCTCACCAGCCGGCTCGAGGGCATCAACAAGCTCTACGGCACGCGCATCATCCTGAGCGAGCCCGCCGCTGTGCGGGTGCTGGAGCACTTCGAGCTGCGGCGGCTGGACCGCGTGGCGGTCAAGGGCCGCGCCCAGCCGGTGACGATCTACGAGCTGCTGGGCCGCCGCGGTGAGCTGCCCGGCGAGCGGCTGGAGTTCATCCGCCGCTACGAGGCCGCGCTGGACCGCTACCTGCGCGGCGAGTGGAGCGAGGCGGTGGAGGCCTTCGATGAGCTGCGCAGCGAAGACGGCGAGGACGGCCCTACCCGGGCCCTGCTGGCCCGCTGCATGGCCTTCGCGGCCGAGCCCCCCCAGGGCTGGGAGGGCCACTACCAGGTGACGGTGAAGTAGTCAGCCCACCGCCAGATGGGGCAGGATGGCCGGCTGCTCGCCCAGCTCCTCCAGCGACACCGAGGGACGCCGGCTATTCGTCTGCCCAGCTGGTGCGCAGCCTCTCGCTGGCGTCCCCCAGCCAGTCGCGCACCCGCTCGCGCTCTTCGGCGCGGGTGGGGGCGTCGCACTCGCCGCGGGGATCCTCGTCGGCCCCCAGCTGGGTCGACTCCACCAGCTCGTCGGCCCGGGCCTGCCAGTCGATGGCCTCGAGATCATCCGCCACCTGCAGCGCCCGCCGGGCCCGGTCGGCCTGGCACGCGGCGCTCAGCCAGCAGGCCTGGACCAGCGCGCCCCCGGAGCTGCGCCAGGTCTCGTCGTCGGGGCGGCTGGCGCGGAAGGTGGCGTCGGTGTCCCAGCCGTTCATCTGCATGCTGCCGCCGGGCTGGAAGTAGATCCGGTAGTTGTTGGCGCCTTTGCTGTAGGAGTCGGTGCTCCCGGCCCACTGCTCGGCGGCCAGGAAGCCATGGAGCTCGTCCCAGTCCACCCCCAGCTCCAGGGAGCGCACCAGCTCGCCCCGCTCCTCGCTCAGGATCACCCCCTCGGAGATGTTGCGCACGTCGGCGTGGCCGATGTCCTGGCCCTCTTCGAGATCGAACAGCTCGTCGCGGTCCATGCCGAAGTCCAGCATGACCGGCCACCAGGTCTGCTGGGTGTAGGAGCCGTCGTAGAAATTGCCGTCGCCGTCGTTCACCAGGCCCAGATCCTCGTTGCGCTTCAGCCAGCGGTCGTCCTGGGTCTCGAGCACCACGTACAGCCCGTAGTCGGCGCCGTTGACGAACAGCTGGGCGTAGCCGCTGCGCGAGCCCGGCACCCCCGCCTCGATGAACGCGCTGTGCACGAGCACCTCACGGATCATGGAGCAGTCCCCCACCGCGTTGTTGAGCGAGAGGCCCTCGAGGCCGTGGTAGCGCTCCCCGGAGTACTCGTTGAAGTCCAGCAGCCACTTGGGCTTCTTGTCGTAGCGGCGGAAGGAGCCCAGGCCGCCGCGCAGGCGCACGCTGATCTCGCCCAGCTCTTCATCGTCCAGGATGGCGGTGGCCCGCACCTCGTTGCGCGGGTCGGTGAAGGTGCGCTCGGCCCGCAGGATCCGCTCCTCCTCTTCGCCGACGAACAGCTCGATGCGGTTGATGCGGCCGTGGTCGAACAGCCAGCTGTCGTCGTAGTGGGGCGTAGGCTCCGAGAAGACCTCGGGCCCGGTGCCATACTCGGGCGGCGCGCAGGCCGACAGCAGCAAGAAGAGCGGGGTCATGGCTTCAACAGGTTCCAGGTGAAGCTCATCTCCAGCACGAAGCGGGAGACGGGAGCGCTGCCCGACAGGGCGAGATCGGCCCCCAGCGAGTAGCGCAGGAACAGCCCCCAGTCGTGGCGGGCCCGGCGGCTGGCGTGCTCCAGCCCCGCCTTGCCGGTGTAGGCCAGCATGGCGGTGGGGCGCCAGGCCAGCTCGTCGTCGATGACCAGGGACTCCACGCCGAGCCACGTGTCGAGTCCGGGCGCCAGCCCCAGCGACCAGCGCCGCCAGAGAGGCTTCCGCCAGTGCAGGCAGGCAGAGATGGGCAGCTCCGGGTTGGAGGTGAGCAGCCGCGAGACCACCAGCCTCACCCAGTCCACCCGCAGGTCGGCGCTGAGCAGCGGGTCGATGAAGTAGCGAGTCTCGATGGTGCGCAGATCCGCCGAGGCGATCCTGACGCCCTCGGGCGTGCGCTGCCTGCCCGCCTCGAAGGCGAAGCCGAAGCCCAGCTGACGAGCTGGTGCATCCTCGGCCGCGCGGCCGGGGGCCAGGGTCAGCAGCAGGAGCAGCCAGGGCATGGCGGGTGGGGTGGAGTCCAATGGCAGTGTATGCCGCGGACGACAGGCGGGGCGCAGAGGGCGACAGATCGGTCCGGGTGAAGCCATGCCCCCCGAAACGTACGTGATCCGGAGCCAAGCCCCTCGATGTGTCCGCGGATCGGTGCCATGCCCCCCGGAAATGCTCGGATTGTCCCCCGGCGGACAGATCCGAGAGCTTGGCTCGCCGGGGCGTACACATTCGGGGGCTTGGCCTGCAGGGGCGTACAGATCCGGGGGGCTTGGCATGTGAGGGGGCTACCAGCGCCACCAGGCCCGCCCGAATAGACTGTGGGCTTCGCGAGGAGCCCATGCGCGTCCTGCTCGTCAACCCCGCCATGGACCTGCGGCGCCTCGGCCGCGTGGCCGGGCTGCTGCAGCCCATGCCCTGCATCGGGCTGGCCTACCTGGCGGGCGCGCTGCAGCACGCGGGCATCACGGTGCGCGCGGTGGACATGTTCGCCGACGGCCTGGGCGCCGAGCAGGTGCTGGAGCGCGCGCTGCGCTTCAAGCCCGACGTGGTGGGCATGACGGTGATGACGCCCTCGGCGCCGGTGTGCAGCGCTCTGGGCGAGCTGCTGCGCCAGGCCCTGCCGGGCATCCACATCGTGTGGGGCGGGGTGCACGCCGATGTGTTCGCCGCCGAGATCGTGCGGGCCGGCCAGGCCGATGCCGTGGTGCACGGCGACGGCGAGCAAGCCATCGTGGAGCTGGTACAGGCCTGGGCCGCCAGTTCGAGCGACCTGTCCGCGATCCCCGGCATCACCTGGCTGCAGGACGGTGGACCCCTCCGCAACTCCGAACGCCCCCTGTGCATGGACCTGGACGCCCTGCCCTACCCCGCCTGGGAGCTGTTCCCCGTCCACCGCTACGGCCTGCTGCCCTTCGCCGACATCGCCCGCCCGGTGCTCACCATCTCCGCCTCCCGCGGCTGCCCCTACCGCTGCGACTACTGCTCGCTGCTGCACACGGGCAAGGTGTTCCGGCCGCGCGATCCCATCAAGGTGGTGGACGAGTACGAGCTGCTGGTGGAGCGCTTCGGCATCAGGCAGATGGGCTTCATCGACCCCATCTTCCCCTTCAAGAGGTCCGACCTGCCGCTGCTCTGCGAGGAGCTGATCCGCCGCGGACTGCCCGACCGCTGCGTGTGGCTGTCCGAGACGCGCGCCGACCGTCTGGACCCGGAGACCTGCCGCCTGATGTACGCCGCCGGTTGCCGCCGGGTGCTGCTGGGCATCGAGTCGGGTTCGGTGCGCCTGCTCGAAGGGGTCAACAAGCGCCTCGAACCCGACGCCGTCCGCCAAGGTGTAGCCAACGCCCGCACAGCGGGCATCCAGACGGTGGGCCTGTTCATGATCGGCCTGCCGGGCGAGACCCCTGAACAGACCCGTGAGACGGTGGAATTCGCCGTCCAGCTCGACCTGGACTTCGCCAAGTTCGCCATCACGGTGCCCTTCCCGGGCTCCAAGCTGTTCGCCGACGCCTGGCAGACCTCGCTCTTCCGCGACGACTGGGAGAACTACACCACCTTCAACCCCGACCCCGACGCCCTGGTGTGGCACCCGCCCGGCTACGATCCCGCCGAGCTGATCCGCATGCAGCGCTGGGCCCTGCGGCGCTTCTTCCTGCGGCCGCGCCAGCTGCGCCGCCAGCTGCTGGAGCTGCGCACCCTCACCCCCGGCAACATCGCCCACGGCCTGTACGGGATGCTCCCGTGAGCGCCGGCGCGCTGGCCTCTCTGCTGGAGCAGCTGGCGCGCGACGAGGGTTTCCTGCCACCGCGCTTCGCGCGGGCGGAGCCGCTGGCAGAGCAGGGCGCACAGCTGGACACCTGGCTGGCCGCCGGCTTCCACGCCGACATGCACTGGATGGCGCGCCAGCGGGACGATCGCTGCGACCCACGCCGGGTGCTGCCCGGGACGCGCACGGTGGTGGCGCTGGCCATGCCCTACGGTCACCCTCGTCCTGACGACCCAGGCGGCCTGACCGGCCAGGTGTCCCGCTACGCCTGGGGACGCGACTACCACCGCACCGCCGGCGAGGCCCTCGAGCGCATGCAGCGCCGCCTGGCCCGGGAATTCCCAGAGCTCTCGTGCACCGCCACGGTGGACACACGGCCCGTGCCCGAGCGCGCCTGGGCCCAGCGTGCCGGTCTGGGGTTCATCGGGCACAACAGCTGCCTGATCGCGCCAGGCCACGGCTCCTACCTCTTCCTGGCCTGCCTGCTGCTGTCCGCCCAGCTCCCACCCCATCCCGAGATCGAACCCGACTGCGGCGCCTGCACCCGCTGCCTGCAGGCCTGCCCCACCGGCGCCCTGGTGGCTCCGGGCCAGCTGGATGCCCGCCGCTGCCTGTCCTACCTGGGCATCGAGCACCGCGGAGACATCCCCGAGCAGGCGCGCCCGGCCATGGGCCGCCAGGTCTTCGGCTGCGACCGCTGCCAGCAGGTCTGTCCGCACCAGCGCCCCGAGCGCGCCGGACACCCGGACTTCGAGCCCCAGCGCGCCTGGCTGCCACTGGACGGCCTGTTGCTCACCGACGACCAGCGGCTGGAGCAGGATCTGGCCGGCAGCGCCATCCGACGAGCGCGCGCAGCGGGCCTCAAGCGCAACGCCTGCGTGGTGCTCGGAAACATCGGCGACTCCGCCGCCCTGCCCGCCCTGGAGCCGGCCCTGGCCCACACCGCGCCCATGGTGCGGCGCCATGCGGCCTGGGCCGCCGTGCGCTGCGGCGGCTTCGCCCTCGTCAAGGCGGCCCTGCTGCGCGAAGATGAACACGGCACCCGCGCGGCCATGGAACGAGCCCTGCGCCGCGAGGTCTAAGCCCCCCAGGAGTCCCTCATGTTGGTGGAGCTGCGGCACGAAGGCCGGACCACGCGCATGACCTACGAGGACTTCGAGAGCCGCGTGCGGGATGGCCAGGTGCCCCCCGACGCGGAGATCCGCTTCGAGGCCGCCACCGGCGACGCCTTCGTACCCCTGCGCAGCCTGGAGCTGTACCGGGAGCTGGTCCACTCCGACACCGCGGTGTTCAGCCGCGGCCTGGCCCAGCGCGGGGTGCCATGGATCACCGGCCTGCTGGTGGGCATCCAGCTGCGCATCTACCTCAGCAGCCTGTCACCGGGCTCGGATGCCTGGCTGCTGGAGCGCTTCGCCAACTGGGCCCCAGCGGCTCTGGAGCTGGGCGAGGTGTGGCGCCTCATCAGCTACGGCTTCCTGCACCTGGGGCTCACCCACCTGGCCTTCAACATGCTGTTCATCGGCTACACGGGCTGGAACCTGGAGCGGGCCATGGGGCGGGCCAACCTGGCGCTCATCTACCTGGTGAGCGTGTTCAGCGGCGGCGTGCTGTCCATGGCCATGTCGCCCGATCGCCCCAGCCTGGGGGCCAGCGGCGGGGCCTTCGGGCTCATCGCCGCGTCGGTGGTGTTCGGCTGGAAGTACGGGGAGATCATCCCCCCGAGCGCCCGGAAGTACTACGGCTGGGCCATCCTGGCCTACCTGGTGGCGGCCTTCTGGTCGGGCATCAGCTCCCCCGGCGTGGACAACTGGGGCCACCTGGGTGGCTTGGTGGGCGGCACGTTGATGGTGACCATGCTGGATCCCGACGCCCTACGGGTGCGCCAGCGCCACAATCGCAGGGTGCGCCGCGGCGCGCTGCTGGTCATGGCGCTGGTCTGCGGAGCCATGGCTTCGATCGGCACTCAGCTGGTGCCCCTGGTCCCGTGGCACCACCGCGGCCTGGCGGCCACCCAGCCCGGCTACTGGGTGGAGGGCTGGACCTTCACCGGAGATCGGGGCTCGTTCTCGCCCACCCGCCTGTCCACCCTGGTGGTGAACACCACCGTGCACCCCGATCCGCTGGACATCAACGCCGCCACCGCGCGCTTCCTGGAGCAGGTGGACGCGGGCGGCAAGCAGGTGGAGGTGCAGCAGCGCCAGCTGGGGGATTTCGGAGGTTTTCCCTCGGTACAGCTGCGCTGCGCCTTCACGCTGTCCGACGAGCCCTACGTGATGGAGGCGCTGCTGGTGGCCCGCGGGCACTACCTGCACCGCGTGCACATGCACTCCGCCAGCTCGGTGTCCCGGCGCTACCGCAACCTCTGGGCGCGCGTGCTCGACAGGGTCGAGCTGGAGGAGCCCCTGGAGCTGTCGCGGGCTCGTCGCAAGGCGGAGCAGCACCTGAGCTCCTGGAAGGCCCAGGCCGACCTGGCCGAAGCCCTGGGGCGCGCCGGCCGTCCCGCCGAGGCCCGCCGCGCCTGGCAGCGGGCTGGCGATCTCAGCCTCAGCGAGCCGGGCCCGCTGGTGGGCCTGATGGAGCTGTCGGTGGCCTACCAGCTGGCTGGCCTGGCCGACCTCGTGGAGCTGTCGCTCAGAGCCTTCCCCGCGCAGCCCTCGGTGCTGCTGGCTGCGGCGAAGGCCATGGACTCCCTGGGCAGGCCCGAAGAGGCCGATGCGATCCTCAAGCAGGGCTGGCAGCGCGTGCCCGGGGAACCACGCCTGCAGCAAGCCCTGCTGCAGAGGGGGCTGCAGGTGCCGGAGGAGGAAGCCCAGGTACCTGGTTGATATGATTACGTTTTTGCAAACAAAAACGTAATCATATCAACCAGGTACCTGCATTCTACCGCCTGGGCTGCGGGAACCCCCTGCCCTGCTGCGCCTGGTGCTGGTAGCGCCGAGCCGGAAATTGCTCGGGGAAGAAGGAGTACCAGCTCTGGCCGAAGGCCTTCATGCGGATCTTGCGGCGGTTGGAGATGGCCTTCTGCAGGCCCTTGAGGGCTTCGTTGTCGGGCATGACCTTGAGCCCGCGGGCCACCACGGCCAGGGCCTCGTCCTGGCGCTTGGACTGGGCCAGGATGTAGCCGTACAGACCCCAGAACAGGGCCTCTTTCTTGGCGAAGCCGCTGGCTTTCTCGAGCCGCTCCACCGCCTTGTCCACCTCGCCCTCGCGGAAGTAGATGGAGGCCAGCATGCCCTGGGCGCTCCAGTTGCGGCTGAACGCTTTTTCCAGGTGCTTGCGCGCCCGGCCGAAGTCCCGCTCCAGGTAGGCCAGCGCCCCCAGCTGGGCCTCGATCTGGGCCTCGACCAGGAACTGCCAGCGCCCCAGGGAGCGCGCGCCGTCCAGCAGGCGACGGGCGTCGTCCACCCGCTGCCGCTGCAGGGCCTTGGTGGTGAGCTCCAGCACGGCCTGGAGCTGGGAAGACGTGCGGCGAGCCAGCAGGAAGTAGGAGATGAACAGCGCCAGCACGGCCGGCAGGAAGCCAGCGATCCAGTGCCCGGCGACGCTCATGCCCAGCCCAAAGGACGCGGCCGCGATGGCGATGGAGATCAGCAGGTTGTACATGGCCGCCCGATAACGCGGGCCGAGCCTGCGGCCACCACGTTCGTCGGTGCGCAGGCCGGCTCGGGTGGCAGGCGAACAGCTGCTGGAGTCAGCCATCAGCGCCTGGCCGACCGGCAGCGGCGGGAGGCAGGGCTGGTGGCCGTGGGAAGGGAGAAGGGTGCATCCCAGCTCCTGACGGAGGTCCGTACCCTCAGAGATGACCACGGGCTACGGACCTCGGGCTACGGGAGGAAGCAGTGAAAGCGCCGAATGGCGATGGCACCGAGGTGGATGCCCCCAGTCCCGTGGCCTGGAGCCTTCGGGCCGCCCCGGGAGCCACCGCCAATATCGGCTGTCATCGATGGGCAGGCAGTGCGCAAGGAACTGACGATATCCGGCTTTGCCTCGTAGGCTGTCCTTCAGAGCCTGGGATGCACCCAAGGGAGAATGCCTCCCCTATGGGAAGCGGCGAGTGATTCGTGGAGAGCTGGACCCAGCTACGCGAGAATCACTCAGAATGAGGTGCCAAGCGCCCACCACACAGCCGATCATACCACCGAGGTCATCGGCGCAGAGTGACCACTGCCACCAGCCTCCCCCGCCAGCCACCACCCGACGGACGCCTCGACAGCCACCCCTCGACACGCGACCCGCGACCGACAGCTGGTGGCCAATAGCTAGGAGCGCTCGGGAAAGAGGCGGCATGCCTGCCGCCGGTTCATGTCGTAGCGAGAGCCTCCAGGGCCGTAGCGAGACGGGTTCTGCGCAGTAGCGGCCGGCGGAGGCGTGTTTTCAACGCGTACGCAGTGACGCTGACAACTACGTCCGTGTCGTTCGCTGCAAGCAGGACGCGTCACGTGTGTAGCAGCAGTAGGCACTGGTGGGTCGCAGTAGACATGAGCTTTCTCGAGGGCTCCTAGAACCCCGTGTCGCTGGACACGTTGCCGTTCATCTCGCCCACAGCCACGATGTGGCCCTGGGTGGAGGTGGCAGGATCGGTCCAGTCGGAGCTGTAGCCCCAGGTGCCGCCGATGTGGGTGCCGAAGTACACCAGATCGCCTTCCCAGGTGAACTGGTGCTGGGCGCCGCGGGTGGAGACGTAGGTGCCATCGAAGGAGAGGTGGAAGGCGTTGCAGCGGGTGGCGTCTTGCCGGAAGTCCGCCGAGTAGGCCTGGTCGTCCAGGACCAGGTCGAAGCTGCTGGAGGCGGGCACGTACTTGAGCTGCCACTCGGAGCGGCCGTTGTAGAAGATCTCGTCCACGGGGTACTCGGCGGGCAGGGCCGAGGCCGCGGGGGTGTGATCCACCACGTTGGACCACACGTTGTAGGCGCCGTCGATGCGCGCCGGCTGGTCACAGTCGGAGTCGCAGCCCCCCAGCAGCGGCAGGGACAGCAGGCAGGTGAGCGCCAGGCGATGTTTCATAGGCGGCCTTCCTCGGAGCAGAAGCTACCACGCCGGAATGGCGATCGGAAGGGCCAACCACGCCAGCACCAAGGCCAGGCTGAGGCTCCACCGCGCCGCGCCGGCGCGCAGCACGCCGGGGCCCGCCAGGGCCAGCAGCAGCAGGCTCGAGCCCACCGCGCCGCCCGCCACCACCGCCACCAGCAGCGGCTGGGCGAAGGCCACGGGATCGGAGGCGGAGGCCAGCGCCGCGGCCAGCGCGAGAGGAGCTCCTCCAGCCAGGGCACCGCCGGCCACCGAGCCCAGCCCGAAGGCCGGCGCCTGCAGGGATCCCAGCAGCACTCGGATGTCCTCCAGCCCCCAGGCCAGGAGGTCCAGCACGCCAGCCGGGAGCAGCAGCGACACGCCCACCAGCGCCGCCAGCACCGCCACCAGCCGCCGGGGCCGCGGCCAGGGTCGCCCAGCCCCCCGCGACAGGGCCACCGCGCCCCAGCACAGCAGCAGAGCCAGGGCCAGGCCCAGCCAGGTGTGCACGAAGCTGGCCAGCAGCCAGCAGGGCAGCGCCCCCAGGGTCAGGGCGCGGCTCCCGCCCGCCGAGGCGCCCGCTGCCACAGGCTCCCTGGGCCAGGGGAGCAACAGCAGCAACCCCAGCCCGAGCCCCAGGGGCAAGGTGGAGGGCAGCAGCCGCGCCCCGCCCAGCAGCAGCAGGGGCTCGTGGCCCAGGGGCCCACAGAGCCCGCCGGCCACCGCCGCCAGCACCAGGCGCGCGGCCCGGCGGGGCTCGATGCCGCCCGCCGCGGCCAGCGCCACGGGGGGCGCCCCATAGGCCGCCCCGCCCACGAAGCAGGCCAGCAGATCCCAGCGCCCACCGGCGAGGCCCCCCAGGCGGCGCAGGCCCAACCCCAGCAGGGCCCAGCCAGCCAGCAGAGCCAGCGGCGCGCCAGGCAGCCCAGCCAGCCACACTCGCCAGCCGCCCAGCGGCAGCACGCCCAGCCCGGCGGCGAGCAGCAGGCCACCGAGGGCCAGGGCCGCGGCTAGGCGCGCACCGTGGGGCCGCCACCAGCCCAGGCCCCCACAGGCCAGAGCCAGGCCCCCGAAGAGCACCGCGTTGCGGATGGAGTCGTCCATGGGACTCAGGCTGGCAGGCGCTCCTCGATCTCGGCCAGGCACTCCACCGGGTCGGCGGTGAAGAGCAGCAGGCCGCGCCAGACCCACTTCTGCCACAGGAAGTCGTCCATGGGACCCTGGGCCACGGCCATGTGGCAGCGAGGCAGCTCGCCGCCGTAGGCGTCGGTGAGGTCTTCCCACAGGCGATCGAATTCCTCTTCGTCGGGCCGGAAGCCCACGAAGAGCAGGGTGTTGCCGCGCACCAGCTGCCGCATGCTGCGGCGCACCTGGGAACCGAAGCGGTTCTCCTGGTGGTCACGGGCGGTGATCACCATGCCCCGCGCCTGCTCGAAGCCGCCGCGCAGCCTGAGCAGCACGCGCTGGTCGCCATGGGGCTCGGGGATCTCCTGGCCGCGGTACACCAGCTGCAGCTCGCGCTCGGCCCCGACAGCGGCCCGCTGCAGCAGATCGTCCCAGGCGGTGCTGAAGATCATGGGGAAGCGCTGCACCGCGATGCGGTGGGCCTGGGAGGGGGGCACGCCCTCGACGCCCACCAGCCCGCGCAGCTCCCGGATGAGCCGCGTGCGGCCGTTGGCGTCCTCGAACTTCGCCGCGCCCAGCTCCACCGAGGGCAGCTGGGGCCGGGTCTTGGAGCCCATGATGCGCCGCGGCCGCTGCCAGCCCAGCTTGCGCGCCAGGGCCGCGGCCTTGGGGTAGTCGCGGCCCGCCAGACGGGCGGCTTCCAGGCTGGCGCGGCTGCCCAGCACCAGCACGCAGCGCTGCTGCTGCACCGCGTGGATGACCTCGATGGGCAGGCTCATGGCTGCTCCCGGCAGGCTTCGATGGCCTGGGCCAGGACCTCGCGGGAGCGGACCACCGCGCCCAGCTGCGAGACGGTGAGCGCGGCCACCCGCGCCCCCAGGCGCCCGCAGCGCGCCGCCGACCAGTCGTTCACAGCGCCGTAGAGGAAGCCGGCGGCGTAGGCGTCGCCGGCACCGGTGGTGTCGACGGCATGGACGGAGTGGATGCCCACGGGGGTGAGCTCGCCGCGGTGCTTCACCAGGCTGCCGCGCCTGCCCAGCTTGACCACGGTGGTCTCGACAGCCTGCGCAACCTCGTGGATGGCGCGCTCAGGACGCTCGTCGCCGCACAGCGCGCAGATCTCTTCGTGGTTCATGAACACGATCTGGGCGTACTCCCGCAGGACACGCCAGAGATCGTCGCGGATGGCGGCCACCACGAAGGGATCCGCCACGTCCACCGACACCCGCACGTCGCAGTCGCGCGCCAGCTCCACCGCCTGGAAGGCCGCGTCGCGGATGGGGCCTTCCAGGAAGGCGTAGCCGGTGACGTGCAGGATGCGGCTGCGACGGATGTGGTCGCGGAAGTCCCCCAGATCCGCCAGCTGGGGGGCGGCGCCCAGGTCCACCAGCATGGTGCGCTCGCTGTCGGTGGCGCTCACCAGCGCCAGGCACTTGCCGGTGTTGTGCGAGGACGAGACCGCCAGCGCGTGCCCACCGCAGGCGGACTCCATGCTGGCCGCGTAGCGCTGGCCCAGCTGGTCGTCGCCCACCTGGCCGCGGAAGCTGGCCCGGGCGCCCATCAGCCCCAGGGCGGCGATGGTGTTGGCGGCCGAGCCGCCCGCGTGCACCTCCATGTCGGGAGACCGGAACCGCTCGAAGGCCTTGGCCCAATCGCTGTGGCTGATGGGGTGCATGATGCCCCGCTGGTAGGGCGTCACCGCCAGCGCCTGGTCCTGGATGACCACCAGCGAGTCCACCAGTGCGTTGCCGAGACCCGCGACGTCGAAGCGGGGTGAGGCCGGCGACATGACCACCTCCTGGGGGGGGTGCGAGAAGGCGGGGAACCTAGCTCCCCGTGAGCCCCGTGGCCAGCGGGCAGGGAGCGGTTCCGCCAGGGTGGACGCCGACTCGCGCCGCGCGTAGTCTGGGCAGCGCCACCATGTGTCCCTGCAAGCCCCGGAACCTCCATGCATCGCCTGATCCTGCTCCTGGCCGCCGCCCCCCTGCTGCTCAGCGCCTGTCCCACATCCAAGGACGACACGGGGCCCGAGACCAACGAGGGCGACACCGCCACCGACACCGACACCGACACCGACACCGACACCGACACCGACACCGACACCGACGTGGACCAGGAGCCCTGGGAGCAGGTGGAGGCCAAGGTGATCGAGGCCCAGGTGAGCTGGACCCTGGGCTTCGACGCCGACGCCCAGGCCGAGGGCTACAGCGAGTGCAGCTACAGCCGCAGCTACGCCGGCACCCAGTTCCTCGATCAGCCCTACCTGTGCCCGGAGTGCACCCTGCTCTTCGAGGGCACCGCCGAGATGTACGAGGGCTTCTCTGACTGCGCTGAGCCCATCTTCGGCGGCACCCAGGAGCGCACCGAGTACTGGGGCCTGGGCTGGTCCGGTAGCGACGGTGAAGGCGCCAGCTTCCACCGCGGCGCCACCGAGAACTACGGGCCGGGCGAGCTGACCACCGTGGACGCCCTGAGCCTCGACAGCGCCTTCGACTTGAGCTGGGAGTCCGAGTACGCCCTGGCCGACTTCGGCATCGACGCCGAGGGCGTCATGACCATCAGCGCCACCGGCACCGCCACCGTCAGCGTGTCGGACGAGATCGAGCTGGATGACCTGAGGCAACCCCGGGCCACCGACTACGCCTGCGGCTGGCCGCGGGCCAACCCCGGCACCCTGAGCACCGACAACGTGCTGGACCTCGACGCCACCCTGCCCACCGCCTGGCTCGAGGACGAGTGCGGCGAGCTGGTGGACCTCTGGGATCTCTACGGCCACTACCTGGTGATCGACTCTACTCAGGACGACTGCGGCTTCTGCCTGGTCATGGCCGAGGAGGCGCCCCCCTTCCTGGCAGAGATGGAGGCCCAGGGCGCGCCCGTGCTCTTCGTGAGCGTGCTGGGCGACGGCCTGTCCAACGTCATCGGCGAGCCCAGCGACGACACCTACCAGGCCTACCTGGCGAGCTACGGCACCGGAGATCCGCTGCTCAAGGATCGCGGCTACGGCTACGCCATGTTCGGCAGCTACCTGGGCGACGACCTGGGCTACCCCGCCTGGGCCATCGTGCGCCCCGACATGAGCGTCCTGGCGGTGGAGACTGGCTTCTCCAGCTGGGACGAGATGAGCGAGCTGATCCTGGCGGACTGGGAGGGCTAGCAGTTCCCAGCGGTTGCGCGCTCCCTACATTCGTGAAGACACGGCTGTAGGGGAGCAGTTTATCTGCTCCCGAACCCGGGACACCCACGTCACCGCCCGACCGCAGGCTCCTCAATACGGCCCGCTGCTGCCGTCATCGCACTCGTACCAGCCCTCGCCCTGGGCGTCCCACTCGTAGCAGCAGCTGAGGGTCCCGGACTCACCTTCGCCCACCACCTGGCCCTGGCCGCTGCCGTCGTAGTGCTGCAGCCACCAGATGTGCAGCACCTGCCAGTCGCCCTCGTCCGGGAATCGATCGAAGACGTACTCTCGGGTGCCGGCCAGGTCGCGCTCGTAGCCGCCGTCTTCGTAGCCGCCGGAGTAGCGCAGCCAGAAGGTGGCGACCCGGGTGCCGTCGCCGGGCTCCAGCACGTCGTACCAGCTCTCGCCGTCATGGCCTTGGTAGTACAGCTCGGTGCTCAGGTCCGAGTGGGCCTGACCGGTGACCATGTAGTCGCTGCTGCTGCTCTGGATGCTGAAGGCCAGGGTGTCGTCGTCCAGGATCTCCAGCTGGGACTCCACCGTCGCCTGGCCAGCGGGGTCGCTGACCCGCTCGCTGCGCTCGATCTCGCAGCCACGACGCCGTTCGCTGACCCGCCGCCACTCCACCACCCCCAGCACGTCCAGCTGCTGGCTGGAGTACTCCAGCAGGTGGTCGCCGTCGGCCTCGATGAGCCCCCCGCCCACTACCCGCTCGGACACCAGGAAGTAGCCGTCGGCGAAGCTCTGGGACCAGGAGAACGCACCAGACTCGGCATGCCAGGCTCCCGCCACGCGCTCGCTCCAGGGCGCGTCTGGTCGATAGTCGAAGACCCCGTCGCCGGCGCGATGCAGGTGGCCGCGCAGCCCCCCGTACCAGGAGGAGATCTGGTGCGGGCAGGCGGCCTCGGGTCGCTCCACGGCTGCCGGGCAGCCCGACAGCCCGCAGAGGAGGATGGGCATCGCGAAGGCGCGCATGGGGATCGGGGCCGGGGTTCGCCTACAGGGTATCCTCGAAGCGCCCCAGAACCAGCAACCGATCCCAGGACGCCCCGTCCAGGCCCCAGGCCTGCCGCAGCGGCACGCTGGGATCCTGCAGCCAGACCCGGGGCAGGGGCAGCTCGCGCAGATCGCGGGGGTAGATGTCGGTCCTGTCGCCGCGCTCCAGCCTGAGCAGGGCCCGGGTGGCGAGGCTGGAGACCAGCTCCAGCAGGCGCTCAGGAGGCACCCGCCCGTCCAGCGGACGGAGCACCGTGAGGGTGTGCCCGGCCCAGGTGTGGTCGGTGTCGAGCCAGGCTCGCAGCGGACCCCGCCCCGTCACGCGACTGACCAGCAGCTTGGGGGAGGCGAACAGCTCGGGCCGCTTGGCGCGGTGCATGCGCTCGGGCTGGTAGTCCAGCCAGCGCAGGCGACCGGCCTGCAGGTCACGGGCATCCACGTAGGGCAGCAGCCCGGGGCCGGGCGAGTCGTGGACCAGGTCATCGCGGCGATGACCCACCCCGTGCACCACCACGCCGGTGTCCACCTCGCACAGCTCCCCCAGCAGGACGGAGCGCTCGCGGACCGCCCCCGCGATGAGCGCGTCGCCCGCCCGCTGCCAGGGATTCAAGGCCGCGTCGCTGGAGGACAAGACCTCCGCGGCGGGCACCGCCCGTGAGCCCACCGGCCCGGGCCCGGCATCGCAGCGCAAGGCCAGCAGGCTGACCCACACCGCCGCGCCAGGGAAGCGCTCCGCCGCGGTCAGGGCGGTGATCCGGTGGCGCTGCAGCCAGCGGCGCCGCAGCTCCCGCCCGTAGGGCTGCGCCAGCAGCGGGGCGGGCAGCACCAGGCACAGGCCCCCGCCCGCCTCCAGACGCAGCGACGCGGCCCAGGCGAAGGGCACCGCCAGGTCGAAGCGGCCGTGCAGCCAGGGGAAGCGCTCGCGCAGCTGGCGCCGGTAGCTCTTCACCTGCCGCTCCGGTGACACGAAGGGGGGGTTGCCCACCACCAGGTCGGCCCCGGCGCCCGGCTCCATACCGTCGCGCCGCGACAGCTTCGCCGTGGGCACGGCCACCCGCGCCACCGCCAGGGCGGCCGGCTCCAGGTCCTCGCCCAGGATCTCGGGCACGCCCGCCTCGACCAGGGCCACCAGGAAGCTGCCCGTTCCGCAGCCCGGGTCCAGACCCAGGCGCGGGGGCAGGCTGCTGGCCCGCAGCGCCAGCGCCACGGCCCGGCGAGCCATGGCGCGCGGGGTGTCGAAGGCCCCCGCGGCCTTGCGCCCTGTAGGATCCCGCTGCGGCCAGGGGGCGCCCGCGTCTACCCGGACCACCGCCCTGGGGTGAACCACGGGCAAGGGGCGCAGCCGGACATCCAGGGCGAGATCACGCCGGGCCAGCGCCGGCCGGGCCCGCGCCAGGGGGCCAGCGGCCTCCACCACGCGCCAGGGATCGCCGGCCACGGCCTGGGCTGCCTGTGCACAGGCCTGCGCGTGGTCTCCGCCGCGAGCCGCCGCCCGCAGCCAGGCGCTGAGGGCGAGCGCGCGGGGATCGGAGCTCATGCGGCCTGCGCGCTCAGACGAGGGCGAAGCCCTGGCGGCCCGCCAGGGCCACGCAAGCATCTACAGCGTCGGCATCGTAGCGCGTGCCGCGCTGCCGCGTGATCTCCTCAAGGGCCCGGTTGATGCCCAGCGAGGGCCGGTAGGGGCGATGGGAGGCCATGGCCTCGACCACGTCGGCCACCGCGATGATGCGCGCCTCGATGCGGATCTCGGAGCCCTTGACGCCGTTGGGATAGCCGCTGCCGTCCAGCCGCTCGTGGTGCTGCAGCGCCACGTCGGACACCGGCCAGGGGAAGCTGAGCTTGCTCAAGATGTCGAAGCCCACCTGGGGATGCATCTTCATGATGTCGAACTCGAGCCGCGTGAGCCGCCCCGGCTTGGTGAGGATCTCCGAAGGCACGGCCACCTTGCCCAGATCGTGGATGACCGCTGACATGCGGATGCCGTTGACCAGCTCTTCGGACAGGCCCATCTCGAGGCCGATGGCGCAGGCCAGGTCGGCGACCCGCTGCTGGTGGCCCGCGGTGTAGGGATCGCGGGTGGCGAGCATCTCGGCCAGGGCATGGATGACCGTGCCCATGGCTCGCTCCAGCTCGCCGCGGCTCTCCACAGCCATCTGCGCGGCCTTCTTCTGCTCGGTGATGTCCTGCAGGCAGAGCAGCACCATGCGCTGCCCAGCGATGCGCACCGGCGTGGTGGTGGTCAAGAAGTCGCGCTCCCGCTTCTTGCGCTCGAGCACCACGGGGATGCGCACCTCGGTCTTCTCGTGGGTGATGTTGTTCATCACCGTGTTCTCGGCCTGCTGGCAGACCGGGCAGCTGCGGCAGTTGGGGTCGAGGGAGGGACCCCTGCCGGCGCGCCGCACGGCCAGCGCGCAGTTCAGGGCCCGCGCCACGGGGCGCTTGTGCAGCGAGCGCTTGTCGCGCCGCACGAAGTGCGTGACCGCCCGGTTGACCTTGCGGATGCGCAGGGACTTGTCGAGCAGGAGCATGAGGAAGGGCGCGTTGTCGAACACCACCGCCAGCTCCTGCTCGCTGGCCTGCAGCGCCAGCTCGGCCTCTTTTCGGTCGGTGATGTCTTCCAGGCTGCCCTCGAAGTGCTGCACGTGGCCGGACTCGTCCCGCACGGCGCGCGTGTTCTCGCGCACCCAGATGCGCTGGCCGTCGCTGCGCTTGAACTCCGCCACGAATTCGCTGACGACATCGGTGGCGTCGAGCTCGGCGAGCCACTCGGCGCGCCGCGCCGGATCCATGTAGACCTGCTGGGTGTCCAGGGTCTCCAGGTTGGTCTCCATGGGCAGACCGAGCATCTGCAGCAGGGCCGGGTTGGCTTCCAGCAGGCGGCCGGTGGAGGTGGTGCGGTACAGCCCGATGGGCAGGCCGTCGAACAGCCTGCGGTAGCGATGCTCGGCTTCGCGCATGGCCCGCTGCTGGTCGCGGGTCTCCAGCACACGGCGCAGCACCGCCGGCAGGCGCACGAAGTGCCGAGGATGCTTGACCACGTAGTCTTCGAGGCCCAGCTTCATGGCCT
Source organism: uncultured Enterobacterales bacterium (assembly GCA_964512185.1). GTDB lineage: Bacteria > Myxococcota_A > UBA796 > UBA796 > JAFGLY01 > CAZEJJ01. Next base: position 34,933 of record CAZEJJ010000041.1, read on the forward strand.
CGACGGCCACCTCTTCGCTGCCTGCGCCGGTGAACATGATGACCGGGCAGCCGGGCCACTTCTCCAGGATTCTACGCAGCACCTGGATTCCGTCGGCCCACAGCAGGTGGAAGTCGGTGATGACTGCGTCGCAGGGCTTGGCGGCGAGGGCCTTCTCGAGGCGCTTCTCGTTCCAGACCTGGGTGACCCGCAGCCGGTGGAACTCTTTCTTGAGCACCCTGACCGCCAGCGCGCGATCGTCGGAGTCTTCGTCCACCAGCAGCAGGTGGAGCGGCCGCTCCACGAGGTCTTCATCGGGGACTGAGACCAGCGGGGACAGATCGGCCACCGGACCCCGCAGCTGGGTGATGACCGGGCTCTTCTCTTCTTCGAGGAAGGGGTCGCCGGGATCGGCGTCGTGGACCTCGGCGCCCGGGGAGCCGATGACGGGGATGCCCGGATCGGTGACCATCGCGCTGGCGTCGTCGAACAGCGTGCGCTGGACCGGCGCTCCCTGTTTGTGCTTCTTCTTGCGTTTGCGGCGCGGGCTGCGCTCGCGATCCTCGCGTTCTTGCAGCAAGCGCAAGACAGCCGTTGGATCCACAGAGACCGGGTCCATCTGGACTCCAGGTGACGAAGAGCAGTCACGGGGACCTGAGCACAATCGGAACAGGACCCCACGACTTTAGCCGGAACGGACAGGCGTGACGACCCACCCCCGGTCTGACAGCAGGCGAGGCCTCAGGCCTTGCGCTCAGCCCGCCAGCTCTCGCAGAGGGAGTTCACCTGGTCGTCGAGGGTGAAACCTCGCTCCCGCAGCCGGGCGGGCCCCCGGCTTCCGCGCAACAGGCGCTGCTCGGGGCTGTCCGCGGCCTGCCTCAGGGCGTATTGCAGCCCCTGCAGATCGTCGGGGGGAGCCAGCCAGCCCACCTGCTCATCCACCAGCTCCGGGATGCCGCTCACCGGCGTGGTGAGCACGGGCAAGCCCGCGGAGAGCGCCTCCATCAGCACCACGGGCACACCGTCCATGTCGCCATCGGGGGCTTGGCGACAGGGCAGCGCCAGCAGCCCGGCCCGCCCGAGCACGGCGCGCACCGCGGAGCTGGGCAGCAGGCCCAGGCGGTGCACCCTGGCCGAGGACACGCTCTCGGGCGCGTCGGCCACCAGCAGCAGCTCCACCTCTCGATCGAGGCTTTCTACCGCCTGTACAAGCAGATCGAGGCCTTTCTTGGGGATCCAGCGCCCCACGGCCGCCACCACCAGCGGCTGGCGGTCCGCCGCGGGGCGCGGGCCCTCCCAGCTGGGCACGCCACAGCGCAGCAGCTCCGCCTGCACGCCGTAGTCCCGCTCGAGACACTCCTGGTTGTAGCGCGAGATGGTGAAGACCTGTCGCGCCTCGGCCAGCACCTCGGGCAGCGCGGGGCGCGGCTTGAACAGGTCCACCGCGTGCACGGTCACCGAGAAGGGGACTCCGTGCAGCCGCCAGGCGGCGAGGGCCCACTCGGCGGCTTCTCCCGCGAAGTGCACGTGCACCTGGGGCCAGCCCGCGGCGCGGTCCGCCAGCCAGCTCGCCTTGAGGGCGTGCTTGAGGGTGCGATCCCGCCGCAGCCAGGCCAGGACCTGGCGCGACCGGGCGTTGAACTGGCGGGGCAGACGACCGGCCAGCAGCAGGGGCCAGCCCAGGCCGTTGGGGGGGCGCAGCACAGGCACGCTGGGTGGATCCTCCTGCAGCCGGCCATCGGAGCGCCCCCCGAGGGTGCCCACCGCCACCTCCCAGCCACGGGCCTGCAGGGCCACGATCTCCCGGTACACGAAGGTCTCGGTGAGCGTAGGGAAGTAGCGCAGCAGGTAGAGCACCCGCTTGGAGCCGTGAGCGACAGGGGCGGTCATGGCAGCTCCAACAGGAAGCTCTCGAGCTCGGCCGCGCGGTCATCCCAGCTGCGCACCAGCGGCTCGCGGCGACCCTGGCCAGCGGCGCGCAGGATGGCCCGGGCCACGGACTCCGGATCGCCGGGCCGGTAGGCCACGAAGTCATCGCCACAGATGTCGCGCACCGAGGGCAGCTCCGGCGCCACCACCGGCAGACCGGTGGCGAGGTAATCCCACAGCTTGAGGGGCGACGCCAGCCGCCGTCCGTAGAGATCATCGGCCAGACAGAGCACCAGCACGTCGAGGTCTGCCAGCACGTCGGGCACCATGAAGTAGGGCACCGCCGGGCGCACGCTGGCCCGCTCCCCCGCCAGGCGTCGGGCGCGGTCGAACTCCTCCATGCCGGGACGTCCTCCCACCAGGCGCATGGAGCAGGAGGGCGGGAGCAGCTCCGCGGCCTGCAGCAGCGTGTGGATGTTCTTGTAGGCCCGCAGCGAGCCCACGTAGCCGACCACGAGCCCCTCGTGGGGCGCTGGCTCGCGCCGGCGCGCGGGGTCGGTGCCGTTGTGGATGGCCCGCCTGTGCTCAGGCATGGCCTCGGGGTGCTCGGTCTCCAGCACCGCCAGGGTGCCGGCGCAGTTGGTGACCAGGCCGTGGCAACCGGCCAGGACACGCCGCTCCAGCGCGGCGGGCGCCTCGTGGGGGTCGCCGCGCTCCCGGGCCTGGGCCGATTCGGCCTCGTGGGCCTCGAAGACCAGCCGAAAGTCCAGCAGCCCGCGCAGCATCGCGGCCTGGGCCGCGTGCCGCTTGGTGCGCGCGTACACCACGGGGGGCCGCCCCCCGTCGGCCTTGACCGCGGCGGCACACCAGCGCAGGGCGCGCAGGCGGAAGTCCAGGCCCGCGAGGCCCTTGTGCTGCCAGGGGAGCAGCCGCAGATCGAGACCAGGGATGGGATCCAGCCCGTAGGGACGGAGGGCCGCCGCGGCCTCCCGCTCGAAGCCCTTCTCCACCTGGGCGAAGAGGCTGATCTGGTGGCCCCGCCGGGCCAGGGCGTGGCAGGTGTGCAGGACCTGGATGGACTGGGCGCGCAGATCCGGGACCAGCGGGCGGTACAGGTGCAGGAGCCTCATGGGCCACCATCCTGGCAGAGGGCCAGGAGTCCGTCCACGCAGAGCGCTGTTCCGTGGTGGGCGGCCAGCCAGGCGCGCTGGTGCGCCGCCACATCTGCGCAGGCGAGCCAGGCCGCGACCCGCGCCGCAGAGGCCGAGGCGTCGTCGGGCTCGGCGAGCACCAGCCCCGGGCCCACCGCCTCGGGCAGGCCCCCCACAGCAGACACAGCTACCGGGCAGCCGTGGGCGATGGCCTCCAGCACCACCAGGCCCAGACCCTCCGCGCCCCCACCGTCGCCCGCGGCGCGCGACAGCTGCACCAGCAGCCGCGCGCGCCGGTAGCGCTCCACGACCTGGTGGTAGGGCAGCCGCCCAGCGAAGCGCGCCTCCAGCCCCAGCTCGCCGGCCAGCCGCCGCAGGGACGAGAGCTCCGAGCCTTCACCCACCACGGTGACGGGCCAGCCGAGGGCCGCGCCCAGGCGCAGGGCCCGGCCGATGCCCTTGAGGGGCGTGCAGCGCGCCACCACCAGCAGCCCCTCGCGCGGCAGATCTCCGGGATCGGCCAGGTCCACCGGGCTGGGGAGGACCCGAGCGGCGACTCCCCTGGCCGCCAGGACGCCCTGCAGAAAAGAGGACACGGCACCGAAGTGCGCCTGCGCAGCCAGGCGGAGGAGCGCAGGGGGGGTGGGCTGGGGCAGCCGAGACGCGGCGCTTCCGTGGGCGATGACCAGCAGCGGCACCCCCAGCTGGCGGCAGGGCTGCGCCAGATCTGCCGCCAGCGGCCAGGTGGTGGCAAGCACCCGGTCGCCCGGCCGCAGCCGGGGCACCAGGCCGCCGGCCACGTGCCGAGCCTGTCGGGCGTTCCAGCTCCGGCCGTACAGCCGCTGCACGGCGAAGGGCGCCCGACGGTCGAAGGCGGACTCCGCCGCGCCCTCCCCTCGCGAGCCCCGAGCGTACAGCAGCACGCTCTCACCCCGCTGGTGCAGCGCCATGCAGACACGCCAGGTCCAGGCCGCCACCCCGCCTGTGAAGGCGGGAGGGGCGTCGCCGGTGACCACCTGCCAGCGACGAGCGCTCACGAGAGCACCTCGCCCAGCGCGTGCACCACGAGATCTGGCCGCAAGCCTCGCATGCAGCGGTGGTCTCCGATGGGACAGCGGGGGCGACCGAAGCGGGCGCAGGGGCGACAGGGCAGCGCCAGCTCCACCGGGAAACAGCGGTCGTCCCAGTAGCCGTCCTGTGAGCAGGTGGGGCCGAAGATGGTGACCACCGGCATGCCCGCCGCCGCGCAGAGCTGCACCAGCCCGCTGTCGCCCCCCAGGCAGGCGCGCCCGCGCCCCAGCACCCGGAAGACCCCCTCGAAGCCGCGCTCACAGATCGCCTCGGCCCGCGGACCCAGCCCATCGGCCAGCCGAGCGCAGAGGCGCTCTTCGCCCGGGCCCCCCAGGATGATGATGGGACCCGGCAGCTGCTGCAGCGCGCCCAGGTAGTGCTCCACGGGCCAGCGCTTGGTGGCGTGCAGGGCGCCGGGCACCACCAGCAGAGCATCGCGCGGGCCCTGCACCTTGATCCACGGCAGGGGCGCGACGCTCACCTCGGCGGCGTGGGCGAAGCGACCCACCAGGCCGCTGGCGGGCGCCCGCTTGAAGGCCACCCGCAGCTGACGCCGCAGACGCTGGGGATCCAGCGCCAGCCAGCGGCCTCCCAGGCGCAGGCCCAGCAGGCCGCTGCGCAGGCTGCGGTGCAGATCCACCCGCAGGCCGTGGGCGGGCAGTCGTCGAGCCAGGCTGCCGACACCCTCACCCGGCCGCAGGCCCACCACCCGCCGCACCCCGGGGAGCCGCTGCGCCACCTGGGCGTAGCGCTCCGAGGTGACGAAGACCACGGGATCCAGGGCACCGGTCACGGCGCCACAGAGCAGCACGTCTCCCAGGGAGGAGAAGCGCACGACCAGGGTGGGCGCGCTCACGCCAGGGCCTCCAGCACGCGCTCGACGGACACCCCGGTCAGGCAGGGCAGGCCGAGGTCGCAGCTCTTCTTGTAGCAAGGCCGGCAGGGCAGATCGGGCCCCTCCACCGCGGTGGCGCCGGCGGTCCCGGTGCGCGCCGCCGTGGTGGAGCCGTGCACCACCACCACCCGCACGCCGCAGGCCGCGGCGAAGTGGGCCACCCCGCTGTCGTTGGACAGCAACACGCGACAGCGCTGCAGGGCACCCGCCAGCTCGCCGAGCGGGAGCCCGGCGAGCAGCTCCACCCCCGGCAGCAGGCCCCGCGCCTGCTGCTCCTCGCCGGGGCCGCAGTAGGCGCGCAGCTCACCCTCTACGCGCGCAGCCAGCGCCGCGAAACCGGGCCACTGCACCGTCACCCCGCTGACGCTGACGGGGTTGAGCCCCGCGTGCTCCGGGAGATGGAGCCAGCGCTCGCGCTCCTGCGCGCTGGGCTCGAAGCGCGGTGGCCCCTGCACGCGCACCCCCAGCCTGGCCGCGACGGCCGCGTAGTCCTCGGAGCGGTGCCCGGCTCCCGGCTCCACGGCGGTGGTCAGCAGGAAACGCCGCGCATCGGTGGCCAGGCCATAGCGCTCAGCGGCCCGGCGGGCCTGCCAGGCCACCCTGAAGGACGGAGCCAACAGCACCGCGATCTCATCCCGCTCCGGGCGAGTGTCGCGGGGCACCCAGCGGGCACCCGAGGCCCGGTAGAGGATCTCGCCCCAGGCGGGCGAGGCCACCCGGCAGGAGCGCGACGCGGCCGCCAGAGCGGTGACCGCCGGCGAGGCCAGGACCCCGTCGCCCAGGTGGTTGGGCGCCCGGATGAAGAGCCGGTCGAGGGAGGGCGTGCTCATGCTCTCCGCCTATCCCCTCCCCCGGTCGCAGGCTGACTCCAGCGGCGCCGCAGACCGAACTCCATACTCTGAGGTCCAGAAGGGGCGATCCGGTCCGCATTCCTGACGCGGCGCCACCTGCGCAGGGTGAGAGGGTCAGCGCCGCCCGCGCTTCCGCGACTTCTTGCGGGCCCGACGGGCTTCGCGGGCCTTCTTCTTGCGGGCGGTCTTCTCTTCGGGGGTCAGCTCGGGCTCTTCGAGGCCTCCACCCAGCTCAGCGAGACCATCCAGGGCCCCCGGTCCACCCATGGACTGCATCATCTTGCGGGCGCGCTTCATCTTCTTCGCGGAGCCGAACATGCCCGAGGCCGCGCCGATGTGCTGCATGGCCTGCCGCGCCATCAGGAAGCGCTCGTAGAGCTGTCGCACCTCGCTGACGCTGCGGCCAGAGCCCTTGGCGATGCGGCGGACGCGGGACTGGTTGATGAGATCCGGGTTCTGGCGCTCCTTCTTGGTCATGGACTGGACCATGGCCTGCACCTTGACCAGCTCGTTGTCGTCCAGCGCCTCGGCCGGCAGCTGATCCATCATGTCGGAGAACATGGGCAGCTTGCCCACCAGGTCCTTGATGGGGCCCATCTTGCGGATGGTCTGCAGCTGGCTGATGAAGGTGTCGAACGTGAAGTCGCCCGACAGCATCTTCTCGGCGTCGCGGGTGGCGGTCTCCTCGTCCACCACGTCCTGGAAGTCGCGCATGAGCCCGACCACGTCGCCCATGCCCAGGATGCGGCCGGCCAGGCCCTCGGCCCGGAAGGGCTCGAGCTTGTCGAGGCCCTCGCCCATGCCCACGAAGAGCACGGGTTTGCCGGTGACCTTGCGGATGGACAGCGCCGCGCCGCCGCGGGCGTCGCCGTCGAGCTTGGTGAGCACGAAGCCGGAGAAGTCGAGCTTGCGGTCGAATTCGGCCGCGGTGCGCACCGCGTCCTGGCCGATCATGGAGTCGCAGACGAAGAGCATGTTGGCCGGGTCGGTGTCGGCCTTGATCTGCACCAGCTCGTCCATCAGCTCGTTGTCGATGGCCAGACGGCCCGCGGTGTCGAAGATGACCACGTCGCGGCCCACGTTGCGCGCCTGGGCCAGGGCCAGCTGGCAGAGCTGCGGGGGCTTCAGGCCCTTGATGTAGAAGACCGGCACGCCCACCTTGCGGCCGATGGTGGTGAGCTGCTCCACAGCGGCCGGGCGGTAGATGTCGGCGGCCACCAGCAGAGGCTTCTTGCCCTCCTTGAGCAGGTTGCGGGCGATCTTGCCTGCCGTGGTGGTCTTTCCGGAGCCCTGCAGCCCCACCATCATGACCACGGCTGGCTTCGCGGAGAGGTCGAGCGCACCCTCTTCGGCGCCCATCAGCTCGATGAGCTGCTCGTGGCAGATGCGCACGAAGTGATCGGCGGGGGTGACCCGCACGCCATGCTCGCCCTTGCCGGCCTTGACCTGCACCACCTCGCCCAGGGCCCGCTCGCGGACGGCGGCGAGGAAATCCCGCACCACGCCCAGCTCCACGTCGGCCTCCAGCAGGCTGACGCGCACGTCGCGCAGCGCCTCCTGGATGTTCTCCTCGGTGAGCAGGTTCCTGCCCTGCAGCTTGAGGCGGGCCTGGCGGAATCCGCGGGACAGGGTCTCCAGCATGTAGTTGGCTCCTCCAGTGCGGCAGGAAACGGCCTGGCGTGGCGCGCGCGGCGCCACCCCGGGCCCGGTGGGTGCCCGCCAGGGTATCCGCTCACCTCCCAGCGTCAACCATGTGGAACAACATCCTGTTGACGTCCCGTGGGATTGACAGGGATGTTATGGCCGCCGTGCTCCAGGAGCCCCTCTCATCCCAGGCTTCGGAGCCTCCCCCCGGTCCACCGGAGGCCCTATGCGCAGCGCTCGCTTCGCCCCCCTCCTCATCGCCGGTCTCGCCCTCGGAGCCGTGGCCTGCGAGCAGGAGTACCACTACATCGAGTGGGACGTGGTGGACATCTTCTACCAGAACCCCACCGACAGCGTCGACATCCTGATGGTCATCGACAACTCGGGCTCCATGCAGCCCTACCAGCAGGAGCTGGGCACCAACTTCGGCGCCTTCCTGACCTACTTCATCGAGGCCGACGTGGACTACCAGATCGCCACCATCACCACCGACGTCATGGTGGACACGGCGGGCAGCATCCGGGGTTCGATCATCAACGCCGAGACCGAAGACGCCGAGCAGGCCTTCGACACCATCGTCAACGTGGGGGTCACCGGCTCCGGCTGGGAGATGGGCCTCGAGGCGGCGTACATGGCGCTCACCGAGCCCCTGGTGAGCACCGCCAACGCCGGCTTCCTGCGCGACGAGGCCACCCTGTCGTTGATCTTCGTCAGCGACGAGGAAGACTCCTCGCCCATGCCGGTCAACGACTACATCAACGCCTTCCGCGACGTCAAAGGCCAGCGCTCCCGCGACGTGTTCAACGCCTCGTCGCTGGTGGTCACCACCGACAGCACCGGCTGCGACGCGTTCTCCACCACCGGCGACCGCTACGTCGACGTGGCCGAGCAGACCGCCGGCGTCACCGGCGACATCTGCTCCCAGGACTTCGCCTCAATCGTCACCGAGCTGTCGCTGAACACCTCGCGCCTGCGCGACACCTTCTACCTGAGCATGGCGCCCGATCCCAGCTCCCTGCAGGTCACCGTCAGCAACGAGATCGTCGACTGCGAGACGGGCGAGTGGACCTTCGCCGAGGTGGAGGACGAGTACGGCGAGCTGCAGCACGCCATCGTGTTCGAGCGCACCTCCATGCCGCCCTCCGACAGCCAGATCGCGGTGCGCTACTACGAGGGCTCGGGCAACACCGCGGGCTTCTGCGGCGTGGAAGGCTCCAGCGACACCAGCGACACCAGCGGGGAGGGCTAGACCATGAACCGCATCCACGCCATGCTCTCCCTCTGCGTGCTGCTGCTGGTGGGCTGCCAGATCGGCAAGGGCAACAGCAACACCCCCGAGTGCACCGACCACGGCCAGTGCGGCGAGCTGCAGGCCTGCCTCAACGAAGAGTGCACCGACGTTGACTGCATCAGCTCCTCGGACTGCCCGCTGCACAACTACTGCAAGACCGAGGAGTCGCGCTTCGAGTGTGTGGGCGGCTGTGAGAGCGACGACGACTGCATCGCCGGCGAGCAGTGCCACGCCGACTACGGCACCTGTGAAGAGTACGGCTGCCGCAGCACCGATCTGGACTGCCCGGTGGGCTCCACCTGCGACGAGTCCACGGGAGACTGCGTGGCGGCTGACGGGCTGTGCCAGCGCAGCTGCGACGTCTACGCGGCCAGCAACTGCGGCGCTGGCAACTCCTGCCAGGTGGCCGACTGGGGCGATGAGTGCGAGCGAGCCCAGGACTGCGAGCAGGGCTACGCCTGCGACATGTTCCTGGCCTCGGACGACGAGTGCTGGGAGAACAGCGACTGCCCCACCGCCGGCGCCGAGTGCTACGGAGCGATCCCCGGGCTGTTGCCCGGCCAGTGCGTCATCTCCTACTGCCACACCGACTACTGCATGCCCAACTGCAACCTGAACGCCCCGGACTGTCCTGCGGGTTTCTCCTGCGAGGACGGCGGCGACGGAGGGGTCTGCTGGGGAGCCTGCGTCTGGTACACGGAGAACGGCTACCTGTAGCGTTCATGCCAGCGCCACGGTCGGGCAGAGGGCAGAAGGGAAGGCAGAGGGCAGGGGCAGAAGGAGAGAAGGAGTCAGGCTGGTTTAAATAAAATTTTTTAAAAATTTATTAATAACAACGTGCACCAGGGGATGACAACTGGGCATACCC
>CAZEJJ010000041.1:44561-45260 GCA_964512185.1 uncultured Enterobacterales bacterium
GTTTTGTCTGGGGTGTGGGTTCTTTTGATTCTGTTTTTTATTTATTTTTTTTTAAATTTTTTATTTATACCATCCTGACTCCTGGCCTTCCCTGGCCTTCTATGACACCTGACCTACCTGACCTTAGCGCGTCCCTGTGGAACCGAAGCCACCGGAGGCGCGCTCGGTGTCGGGCAGCTCGTCCACCGCGATCATGGTGGCGCGGGTGACCGGCGCGATCACCAGCTGTGCGATGCGCATGCCGCGCTCTACCGCGAAGGGCTCCTGGCCCAGGTTCACGAGGATCACCCTCACCTCGCCGCGGTAGTCGGCGTCGATGGTGCCGGGGGCGTTGGCCAGGGTGACCCCGTGCCGCCAGGCCAGCCCGGAGCGCGGCCGCACCTGGCCCTCGAAGCCCAGCGGGATGGCCAGGCGCAGCCCGGTGGGCACCAGGGCGCGGGCCCCCGGCAGCAGGACCAGGGACTCGCTCACCGCCGCCCGCAGGTCCATGCCCGCGGCCGCGGCGGTGGCGGCAGCTGGCAGGGCGAGCCCCTCGGCGTGAGGAAGGCGCTGGACGGAGACGCTGAGGGGCTCGGGCATGGGGGCTCCGGAGACGAAGCGGGCGGGGATGAACCCCGCCCGATTATCAGCTCTAGCGGTGATGCCTAGGAGCGCTCGGGAAAGAGGCGGCAAGCCTGCCGCCGGTTCATGTCGTAGCGA
>CAZEJJ010000042.1:0-44683 GCA_964512185.1 uncultured Enterobacterales bacterium
CAGACGCGGACACCGACGCGGACGCAGACGCGGACACCGACGCGGACGCAGACGCGGACACCGACGCGGACGCAGACGCGGACACCGACGCGGACGCAGACGCGGACACCGACGCGGACGCAGACGCGGACACCGACGCGGACGCAGACGCAGACACCGACGCGGACGCAGACGCGGACACCGACACGGGGTCTACCGGCACCACGGTGGACGATCTCATGCAGGGTGACCTGGTGATCACCGAGATCATGCAGAACCCCTCGATGGTGGGCGACACCGACGGCGAGTGGTTCGAGATCACCAACAACTGGTGGTCCGAGGTGGAGCTGGAAGGTCTGGTGGTGTCCGACAGCGGCGGTGAGGGCTTCACCGTCACGGGCAGCCTCCTGATCGCCTCCGGTGACTACCTGGTCTTCGGGCTCAACGACGACACCAGCACCAACGGCGGCCTCACCGTGGACTACGAGTACGCCAGCGCCGACCTCACCCTGGGTAACGAGTCAGACGACCTGGCCCTCTCCAGCAGCTTCGAGACCATCGACGAGGTGGCCTGGGACGACGGCGCCACCTTCCCGGATCCCACCGGCGCCTCCATGACCCTCGACCCCACGGTGTCCGACTCCACCCTGAACGACGACGGCAGCTACTGGTGCGAAGCCGTCACCAGCTACGGCGACGGCGACCTGGGCACCCCCGGCGACGGCAACGACAGCTGCGGGGTCACCGCCCCCACCGACATGGACGGCGACGGCTACGACGACGCGGCCTTCGGTGGAGACGACTGCGACGACGCCGACCCCAACACCAACCCCGGCGCCGGCTACCTGGAGCCCGACCCCTCCCTGTGCGTGCAGGACATGGACAGCGACGGCTACGGCACCGACACGCCGCCGACCGACGTGGACGCGGGCACCGACTGCGACGACACCGATCCCTCCATCAACCCGGGCGCCACCGAGGTCAAGGGCGACGGAGTGGACAGCGACTGCGACGGCTCCGACTGACAGGTCCCGGTGGACAGGCCGGGCCCCCCGGGGCCCGGCACCTCGCCCTCCCCCGCTGACCAGCGCCTTCGCCCGGCTGGCGCTCGTCCTCGTCAGTCAGCGGTCTTCGTCTCACAGAGCGCGATGACACGGTCGAAGAGTGGATCGAGGCGCACCGACTGGCCCTGGTCATCGTAGAGCTTGGACTTGTAGGGCACGATCTGGGCGATGTCGGACTGCACGCCGGCGATCTGATCGTGGTTCACCTGCTCGAGCATGGCCAGAAAGTAGAGCCCCACGACCTGGTTGTAGGTCTCGAACTTCTCCAGCAGCGGGAGGATCTGTGCGGCCTGGAAGGGCGTGATCCTCAAGGCGGGATCCTGCTCCATGAACACGATGCCCGTTGAGATGTCCTGGGGCGTGATGACGCGCTCACCCGCTGCGCGCGCATAGTCGGAGTCCAGGGGACCCTCCTCGGAGCGCAGCCTGCACAGAGCCTCCACGGTGGGCGACGGCGCATCCGCCGACCGCTCGGCGAAGGCGACATCCAGCAGGGCCTGCGCCTCGGCCTGGCCAGCGGCGGTCTCCAGGTGCCGCTTGTGCTCCCACACATAGGCCTCCTGGGCCGGCGTGAGCAGGTGACGAAGGAGCTCGTGCAGGCCCATGACCTGGCTCCACGCCAGTCCCATGCCCTCCACCTGGGGCAGGATCTCGCGGCACTGCTCCGCGCTGACGGACAGCTCCGGACGATGGTCCTCGAAGTACAGCAGGCCGCCAAGGATCTTCGGAAAGCTCAGGGGCCATGGAGAGTAGGGGCTGCCCTGCTCGGCGTCCATCCCGCCAGGCCCCCCGTCGCCGGGGGGGCCCAGCTGCGTGGGCATGCCCCCGTGCACGGGGGGGCCCGCCGGACCCGGAGGGGCACCGAGCCCCGCCCCGGGCCCCGCTCCGGAGGGAGCCTGAGCAGGACGGTGGAACAGGAGCACGCCTGCTCCAGCGAGCAGTGCACCGGAGAGCGCTCCCCCCAGGAAGGCGGGGAGCCAAGAGAGCTTGCGCATCATGGGCCTCTCCCACGGGGCGCCGGGGAGGCCGACGCGCGGATGGCTGCAGCAGGAGCCAGTAAGTCCATCCTGACGCGCGCTCAACAAGCGGTCCCCCCCCTGGCCTGCAGGGCGCCCCGTCGCCGGTGGAGTCGGACCCACGGACCCGATAGGAGTCCTGGTGTCAAGTCCGCGACGAAGCCACGGATTCCCGAACCGACTCGCCGCCGGGCCGAGAGAGCCCAGGCTGCTCCTCCTTCTGCTGGTGGCCGTCATCGGCGGAGCCTTCTGCGGCCAGGCCGCGTGGAGAGGCGCGGTGCAGCGTGCAGCCACTGCCGCGCCCACCGGCTGGCTGCTGGACCCCCCCAAGGTGCCGTACCAGCTCACCGAGCTCAGTGGGACGCTTGGTCATGAGCCCGAGACCCTCAGCCTCGAGGCCTTCCGGGGCCTGCGGCCCGCTGTGGGCACCGACGAGCAGCTGCCAGCCGCCCTCGCCGCCACCATCACGCTCCGCGAGGGCGGGCAGTGCGAGCTGTGGAGCCAGCTGCCGCCCGGCCCCGGGGTGTTCGGGGTGCTGGTGGAGCGCATCGGCGAACCCTCCACCCGGCTGGTGACCGTCGACGAGGCCGGGCGCGAGACCATGGACTGCGGCCCAGCCCTGCCCGCACCGGGACAGGATCCAGTACAGGTCAGCATCGTCCCCACCGAACAAGGGGTGCGGGTGCACGTGGGCGGCGAGGAGCGCAGCTGCCCGCTGCAGCTGGCAGCTTCGCGACCCCTGGTGCTCCCCGGTCTGCGCCGCGTACACGTCTCCGATCTCAGCCTGGCTGGCCAGGACGCACCGATCCGCAGCGCGGGCTGGCCCTCCGCCTGGTGGCTCGCGGGGGCTCTGCTGGTGGCGGCCCTGGTCCTGCTGGAGCTGGCCACCGGTGCCCGGCTCGCCCTGGTCCTGATCACCACCCTCCCCCTGCTCGGCGCCGCCGCCCTCGCCCACCGCGACCTGGGTCTGTGGGCGGAGACCGCCAGGGTGGCCTGGCTGCCCACCAGCTGGCTGCCCCTGGGCCTGCCGGCCACCGCGGCGCTGCTGGCCAAGCTGAGCCACCACCTCGGCCGGGCGCTCAGAGAACCCGTCGAACCCGCCGCCGTCGCCCGCACCTCGCGCTGGTGGTGGCTGGCCGCCGCGATCCCAGCGCTCGCCACCACGGTGGCCGTCGCCTGGGGAGCGTCCTCCCCCGCCTGGCCGCTGCGCATATCCCTGGCGCTGGCCGCGGGCCTGCTCCTGCTGCCGCTCAGCGCGGGCGCGCTGCGCCTGCTCGGCAGCGCTCATGCCCTGCGATCGTCCGTGGGCATCCTCGGCTGCGCCGCGGCCACGGCGCTGCTCATGGCCTGCCTGCTGCATCCCGGCGCCCACCCACAGGCCACCGGCTGGCTCGCGGCCGCCGGGGCCCTCGCGGCGCTGCTGGTGTGGGCCAACGCCAACGCCCAGCGGGCGCGCCTGTACAACCTCACCTGCCTGGCGGCGGCGCTGCTGGCCGCGGCCTCCTGCGAGCAGGGCGTGCGCTTCAGCCCCGCGGGCCAGGCCTGGGACGCGGCGTACGCGCCGCCCGGCGCCCAGGACATCTTCACCCACGTGCAGAGCGCCGCCCAGGACTTCGAGCTGTTGAGCGCCGCCCAGCCCACCAGCTACCCCGACCGCGGCTACCCCGTGCAGATCCAGCCGGCCGACGGCCGCCCCAGGATCGTGGTCATGGGCGGCAGCACCACCGGCGGTGCCTGGCAGAACGACGATCTGGACGAGTTCTACCCGGCGCGCCTGGCGGAGCTGTTGGGTCCCGATCAGCAGGTGCTGAACCAGGGTGTGGGCGGCTGGACCACCTGGCACATCCAGCGCTACCTCCAGGCGCGCCTGCCCGACCTGGCGCCGGACGTGCTCGTCCTCTACGTGGGCCACAACGATCTCCTCACCCCCGTCCCGCTTCCCTACCACCTGCTGCACCAACGCTGGAGCCGAGGCGGCGTGGCGGCGGGCAGCAGCGGATTCCTCAACCGGTTCCGCCTCTACCAGGGCCTGCGCTACCTGCTGGCCTCGCTGCAGCCGGCCTCGCGCCGCGTGGCGGTTCCGCTGGAGCAGGCCCGCGAGAACCTCGCAGCGATCGTCGCCGCGGTGGTGGGCACCGGAGGTCACGTGATCCTCATGAGCGAGGGGCTGGCTCCCGACCCCGGCCTGCTCGAGGGCTACAACCGCATGATGCGAGAGCTGGCCTCCACCCGGCCGGCGGTGAGCTACCTCGACATCGCGGGGCTGCTGCACGAGCAGCCTGGCGCCGGGCTCTTCCTGGACGACTGCCACCTCACACCTTCCGGACACGAGACCCTCGCGGCCCGCCTGTACCAGGAGCTGCGAGACCAGGGTCTGGCCAGCGCGCCCACCTCAGCCGATCCGCCCGCCGATGCGGGCGATCCTGCCCCCATGCGATAGCCTCTGGCCCATGGCATCCGCTCCCGACCCACGCCTGCTGCGCCGCCTGCTCTTCGCGCTGGTGCCCCTGGCGGCGCTGTGGCTGGGCTGGGAGCTGGGCACGCGCCTGCTGGGGGTGTCCCGCTGCGAGGCTCCCAGGCCGCTGGCAGGGGACTGGATGGAGATGCAGGCCAGCACGCGCTACCTCTGGCAGCTGGCGCCCGACTACCGCGTGCCCATGGGCACGGGCACGGCCACCGTCAACGAGCTGGGCATCCGCGACGGCCTCCTGCCGCAGCCCAAGGCCCACCGGGAACGCCGGCTGATCACCCTGGGTGACTCCGGGGTGTTCGGCTGGGGTGTGCCCGACGGGCAGACCTGGCAGGAGCAGCTGGAGCGCCTGCTCCTGGAGCGCTTCCCTGGCTGGCGCTTCGAGGTCGTGAACATGGGGGTGCCCGGCTACAGCACGGTGCAGTCGCTGCGCCTGCTCGAAGACCTGGGCTGGCGCTACGAACCCGACCTGGTGCTCGTGGGCAACGTCTTCTCCGACTGCAACATCGACGCCTTCCAGGACGCCCAGGCCCTGGCCCTGGTGGAGCCCGAGAACGACCCGGTCCACCGGGCGCTGCGGGTCTCCCGCCTGTACTGCGCCCTCTGGAACGGCTGGGCCGGCTGGTACGCCTCCCGCACCGGCAGCCGCAACCGCGTGCTGGTCCCCGGGATCCCGCGGGACACCCACCTGCTGGAGCGGGTAGACCGCTATATCGAGCTCTCGCGGGTGCCCCTGGGCGACTACGAGCGCAACCTCCAGGCGCTGCACACGGCGAGCACCGCTCACGGCGCGAACATGGTCCTGCTTCCCCTGGCCCAGGAGTGGGACGTGGGGCTGTGGACCGTCTCACACCGACCGCCCCCGGGCGACGACGAGCACCTGGCCTGGCTCCCCTACCGCGACGCCATGCACCGCTTCGCCCATGAGCACGAGCTGGGCCTGGTGTCCATGCCCAAAGCGCTGGCGGGCGAGGCGGGCGCCGATGCCCAGCGGCTCTTCGTGGATCCCGTCCACCCCAGCGCAGCGGGCGCCGCCGTCATGGCCCGCGCGCTGGCCGACTACTTCGTCGCACATCCCGAGCAGCTGCACCTGCCCGCGGACGCCGCCGCCCAGGCGGGTGGCCAGCGATGATCGCCGTCCTCGCCCTGCTCCTGGTCCCCGCCGTCATGCCGGGCGAGGCCGTGTCCATCCCCGCGGCCACCTTCCAGCAGGGGGGCAGGCAGGCCCCCGACGAGCAGGCCCGGCGACAGGTCACCCTCTCCGCCTACCGCATCGACCGGCACGAGGTCACCGTCGGTGCCTACCAGCGCTTCGTGGAAGAAGGCTGGTCCGAGGATCGCTGGTGGTCCGCCGACGCGCTGGCCTGGCGCGACGCCCATGATCCTCGGGCCGCCGAGCCGCTCCGGCGGAGCGACCGCGGCGACGATCACCCGGTGGTGGCGGTGAGCTGGTACGAGGCCCAGGCCTATTGCCGCTGGCAGGGCGGACGCCTGCCCACCGAGAGCGAGTGGGAGCACGCCGCCTGCCGCGACAGCGAGGCGCGCTTCGCCTGGGGCGACGACGAGCCAGCCACTGGCCCCGCCTGGTTCACCAGCGGCAAGCTGGGCGCCGTCAAGTCCGTGGCCACCCAGCCCGTGGAGCAGCAGGATCAGAGCCTCGCCTCGCCCCACGGCCTGCTACACACCGCCGGGAACGTCTGGGAGTGGACCGCCGACAGCTACCGGGCGAGCGCCTTCGAGGGCGGGCCCGCCAGCGATCCCCTCGACTCGAGCCCCGGGCCGTGGAAGGTCCTGCGGGGCGGCTCCTACATGAACCTGCCCTCCTACTGCACCTGCACGCACCGCGAGCCAGCCCGTCCCGAGCAGCTGCGCCTCAGCGTGGGTTTCCGATGTGCCTACGACGAGTAGCCACGGGCGCGGCGGTGCTGGCGCTGGCCTGTGGCCGCGCCGACCCGCCCGGTGCGAGCCCGCACGCCGCCGGAGGCAGCTCCACGCCAGCCGCGCCACCCAGGCCCACACCCGCCGACATGGTGCAGCTGCCGGGGGGCGCGCTGCACATGGGCGCCCTGCCTCTGCCCAGCTCCCACGGACCTCCCATCCCCCAGCCGCCCCCCCGACGCCAGGTGCGGGTCTCACCCTTCCTCATGGACCGCACCGAGGTCACCCGCGAGGCCTACGCCGAGTTCCTGGCGGCCACGGGCTATCGCCCCCCCTTCGTGGACGAGCCCTGGGCCAACCAGGGCTGGAACTGGCGACAGGGCCGC
This sequence comes from uncultured Enterobacterales bacterium, assembly GCA_964512185.1. Taxonomy (GTDB): domain Bacteria; phylum Myxococcota_A; class UBA796; order UBA796; family JAFGLY01; genus CAZEJJ01. The sequence goes on from CAZEJJ010000042.1 coordinate 6,794, forward strand.
TTCCCCGAGGGCACCGGGGATCACCCGGTGGTGCTGGTGAGCTGGTACGACGCCCAGGAGTACTGCGCCTGGCGGGGCAGACGGCTCCCCACCGAGGCCGAGTGGCAGCTGGCGGCGCTGGGCACCGTGAGCGACGAGAGGCTGTACCCCTGGGGCAACCACTACGAGCCCGACTTCTTCAACCACGGCCGGACCCAGCAACCCAACTTCGACGCCACCGACGGCTGGGAACTCACCTCCCCCGCGGGCAGCTTCCCGCAGGGAGCGAGCCAGTACGGGCTGCTGGACATGTTCGGCAACGCCTGGGAGTGGACCAGCGACGTCCGCAGCTCCAGCTGGGAGGACTACCGCTTCGAGAGCCTCGACGAGCCGCCGCTGGGCCCCCGCAGCCCCGGCCCGGGCCTGTACGCGGCCACGCGAGGGGGCTCCTACTTCTTCGACTTGAGCCACATCACCGCTGGCGAGCGCAACGCCTTCCTCACCGAGATCCGGCGCAAGACCAGCGGCTTCCGCTGCGCCCGCGACCTGGAGCCGCCTGCATGAGCCGGGCCGGCGCCCGCACCTGGCTGCTGCGCCTCGCGCTGGTTGCCGGCGGCCTGCTGCTGGGGCTGCTGGCTGCGGAGGGCGCCGCCCGCCTGTGGCGACCGCCAGCGGGGGGAGACCTGCTCAACACCGCCACGCCCTTCGGGGTGCCCCAGGGCCTGTACCAGCGCCACGAGCGGCTGCAGCTGGCACCCGCGCCGGGCTTCACCGGCCAGGTGCTCTCGGCGGGCCAGCGGGTGGAGGTGCAGATCAACAGCCTGGGGACCCGGGGGCCGGAGCCGGACCCGTCGCTCAGATCCTGGCTGGCGGTGGGGGACTCCTTCACCATCGCGCTCCAGGTCCACCAGGAGCAGACCTTCACCCACCTGCTGGGAGAGTCGCTGGGAGTGCAGCTGCTAAACGGGGGCGTGGACGGCTACTCCACCTGGCAGGCGGCGGAGCGCTACCGCCTGCTGGACGAGCGACACGACGTGGATGGCGTGGTGCTGGTGTTCTTCCTGGGCAACGACGTCACCGACAACCAGCGCATCGCCGACCAGCGCAAGCAGCCGGGCCGCGAACCGCCCCCGCCACCCGCCCCGCCCCAGCCGGGTGCCCTGCGCCTGGCCCTGATCCGCCACAGCGTGCTCTACACCTACGGCCAGATCGCCCTGCGCCGCATCGCCCTGGCGAGCAGCGACGAGGCGGAGCGTTCACGGCTCGCGGGCGAGCTGGAGATCTTCGCCGCCAGCGGGCAGCCCAGCCTGCGCGCCATGCTGGCGGAGACCGCGCCCGCCCTGGCCCAGCTCAGGGACGAGGCCAGCCGCCGTGGTGACCGCCTGCTGGTGGCGCTGGCTCCCCCCCTCTTCGCGGTGGACCCGTCGCGCGCCGAGCCCACCCTCGCCCTGGTGGGCCTGCAGGACGCCGACGTGCACGCCCCGCGCCGCGAGCTGCTCCGGCTGCTGACCAACCTGCAGCTGCCCGCCTGCGATCTCACGCCCGCGCTCGAAGCGGTGGAGGCCACCGGTGAGCGCAGCTACCTGCTGCTGGACGGGCACTGGTCCCCGGCAGGTCACCAGGCCGTGGCCGCCGCGCTGGCGGGCTGCCTGTCCACCCTGCCCGAGCCCCACCGGGCTCCAGCTCCGGCGGCGCCGCTGGACGGGGCATAGCAGCGTGAAGCTCCCGCTCAAGCCAGAGGCGCTGCGCGCTGCGGGGCTGCACCTGGCCATCGCGCTGGTGGCCACCTTCCCGCTGGTCACCCGCCCTCTGTCGCGGCTGGTGGGGCATCCCGACGTGGATCTGTGGAACCACGCCTGGGGCGCGTGGTGGTTCTGGGACTGCTTCTCCCAGGGGCGCCTGCCCTACCACACCGACCTGCTGATGGCGCCGCAGGGCGGTCCTCTCTGGTACATCGACCCTGTCGGGGCGCTGCTCACCGCACCCCTGGTCCCCCTGCTGGGCGTCGCCCTCAGCTGGAACCTGCTGGTGCTGGGCAATGTGCTGCTGGCCTCCTGGGCCGTCCGCCGGCTGGCCCTGGTCCTGGGGGCCTCCGCCGCCGCGTCCTGGCTGGCCTCCGTGGCGCTGGCCTGCTCGCCCTACCTGTTGTCGGAGGTCCACAACGGAGTCTCGGAGGCCATGGGCATCGGCTGGTGCCTGCTGGCTCTGACCGCGGGCCTCCAGGCCATGAAGAGCGATCGGCTGCGAGACTGGGCCGTCACGGGGCTGCTGCTGGGCATCACCGGAGTGGCGTCCTACTACTACGGGCTGGCGGCCGGCCTGCTGCTGGCCTGCTGGGCCCTGCTGTTGCCCGGCCCGCCCTGGCTGCGGCGCGGCGCAGGGGGCCTGCTGGCGCTGGCGGTGGCCAGCCTGCTGCTGCTCCCGGCGGGCGCGCTGATCCAGCACTCCTTGCTGCACCCCCAGGCCATCGCCGCGCGGACCGCCCTGCCCCAGGTGGGGCGGGAGATGCTCATGGCCCACAACGCAGTGGATCCCCGCAGCTTCCTCTGGCCCGGAGACTTCCAGTCGGTGGACCTGGCGGCCATGGGAGAGGCCTTCCGCCACTCCTCCTACCTGGGGCTGGCGGCCCTGGCGCTGGCCCTGTCCGCGCGGCGCTGGCGCCTGCTGGCCGGAGGCCTGGTCCTGGGTGTGCTCAGCCTGGGGCCCTGGCTGTGGTGGGATGGCGACTGGTTCACCCTGAGCTCCGGCGCCAGGCTGGCCCTGCCCACCAAGCTGCTGGGCCTGGCGCTGCCCTCGGTGGCCACCACCCACTTCCAGCGCCTGGGCATGCCCCTCGTGGCGCTGGTGGCAGCGCTGGCGGCCCTGGCGGCGAGCCGCTGGCCGCGGCGCTGGCTGGTCACCGTCGCCCTCGTCCTGGCGGCGGACGGGCTCCTGCTCGGCCCCTCACCCTGGCCACTACGACAAGCCGCAGTGCCGGACTGGCGCGCCCACGAGGCCATCGCCGCCAGCGCCCCCGAGACGGAGCACGATCGCCTGGTGAACACGGTGCTGGACCTGCCGGTGGAGGTGGGCGCCACCATGGCGGTGTCCCGCTACCTGCTGTACCAGGCCGCGAGCCACCGGCCGATCCCCAACCGACCCGACCCGCGCTTCGACTCCTCCAGCCTGCTGGGCGTGCCGGCCTACTCGGTGCTCGCGGCGGCGAGCGTCACGCGGGAGCCCCACCGCAGCGGCCTGCTGGGAGGCATGGGTGGCCAGCTGGAGCAGGTGGAGATCCTCGATCTGCGCACCCGGGGCATCCAGTGGATCGTCCTGCACACCGAGCTGGTGCAGGCCGACGAGGCGGATCACCTCAGGGCCCAGCTGGAGCTGTGGTTCGGGTCTCCCGAGATCTTCGGCCCCCACCTGCTCTTCGCCACCAGCGGCGCACGGTCCTCGAAGGGGCGCGTGCTCCCTCTCCGCGAGGTCGGTGAGGACGCTACACTGAGAGGTCCGGGTTGACGCCTTCGCACGGACAACGTGCTATCGTCCCCTCTGATCAACCACCCACCAAGAGGTGCAGCAGGCCATGCGAGCTCTCGTCCTCCTCACCGCGCTGAACCCCCTCCTCCTCGGCTGCAGCGATGTCGGCCAGGCCGGAGACCAGGCCCCCACGCCGCAACCACCCAACGACCCGGCCACCGAACAGCCCGTGGCGGAGCCGCCCACAGTTGACGCGGTCGCCGAAGCGCCCATGGACGAAGAGTCCGTGGCCGAAGAGCCCACAGCAGAAGAGCCCGTGAACACCCAGGTGCCGGTGGATCCCGACGCCCCGGTGATGGACCTCGCCGACCGGCCGCGCCTCTCCGGCGACCAGGACGAAGCGGGCCTGGGCACCGAGCACAGCGCCGACCTGGTGAACCACGCCGACCCGGTGCCCGCCTTCGGGCGCATCGAGCCGCCGGGATTCTCCCTCCGGGCTGGCCAGGGCGTGCAGCTGTCGGGCACCATCACCTACGACGCGGAGCTGCCCGAGGGCACCCCCCGGCTCGACGTGCTCGCACAGGTAGAGAACGCCGACGGCCTGATCGACAACGTGCTCATCCACGCCGAAGACCTCGAGGGCATCGGCGCCTGGAAGCTCAACGTCCCCGCCGACCTGGGTCCCATCCTGCTCATCGCCTACATCGACGACAGCCTGAACGGCCCCAGCGAAGGCGAGCCGGTGGCCGTGGGTGAACCCATCGACGTGACCACCGCCGACATCGGCGGCCTGGAGCTCAAGCTCCAACAGCAGCCCCCCGAAGGCGAGGCCGGGCCCCCCGAAGATGGCGCCCCCGACGGCGGCCCCGGCGGCCCCGGCGGCCCCGGCGGCCCCGGCGCAGGCTAATCCCCGCGGCGCAGGTAGATCTGGGCGACGAGGTCCATGGAGACCCGCTCGCCGCGGCGCAGTGAGAACCTGATGCGGTCGCGGTGGTTGGCCGTGTGGAAGTCCCCGCGGCCCCAGGCGCCCACCAGGCGCTCGCTCACCACAGCGGGCTCGTCGAAGGGAAAGGGCGCGCTGGACGCCAGCTCGAAGGCACCGGCGCAGCTCTCCATGGCCTCGGCGCCGGCCTGCCGCAGCTCCCATGATTCGTAGTAGGCCGGCTCCTCGATGGCGTACTCGGGCTGCTGGGCTGCCAGGTACAGGAAGGCCGCCCCCAGGTCAGCGGGTGGATCCGCAGCCTCGGCCAGGACCACCACCGCCAGCAGCTGGTCGCACATGTCCACCATGGGAGCCAGCTGGGCCACCGCTTCCTCACGGTGGACGGAGAACAGGCGCCGCTCTGCGTTCCCGAGACCCGCCTCGGGGGTGCGCCGGCTGAGCTCGTGGCGATGCAGCCAGGCCTCGAACAGGTAGGTGAGCTGGAAGCCGCTCACGTGCAGCGAGTAGGGCGGCAGGCCCAGCAGGCCCACGACACCCGGCCCGCCGGGCTGGGGCGGGCCCAGGGGCTCCAGGAGCGCCCGCTGCACGATGAGGCCGGTGATGCGCTCCACCTCCGGCTCGTAGGGTCGGCGGGTGGGGGGGTGGCTCCACACCGTGGGAAAGCTGAACAGCAGGGGCACCCGCGAGTCGGTGCCCCAGATGATGTCGAAGCGGTCCAGCAGCCGCACGGCGTACCAGCCGGTGGGCAGGCTGGTGATGGGGAAGGTGAGCTGGGCGTACTGCACCAGGCACAGGCCGAACAGGGCCGCGCTGAGCGAGCGGCGCAGGAGTCGCCCCCGGATGCGCGCCAGGCCCGCCACCGCGACGATGCCCAGCGGAGCGTAGATGGGCACGAGGTAGCGGAGGTTCTTGGTCATCACCACCGAGAAGACCAGCACACCGGACAGGACGGTGAGCACAAGCAGGCGCAGGGCGTGCAGGCGCTGCCGCTCCCCTGGCTGGTCCGACACCCGCAGGCCCAGCAGGGGGCGCAGGCAGAGCAGCAGGGTGGCGAGCACCGCCAGCATGACCGGCAGGGAGGCGTCCCGGAGCAGCAGGTGCGGGTAGAAGACCTGGTGAAACAGCTGCAAGGGGCCACCGAAGCTGGGCGCCACGTTCTTCCAGTCCGCGGCGTGGTGACCCAGCAGCGCCGCCATCTCCCGCAGGTTGCCCCACCACCAGATGGAGGAGATGAGCCCGGCCAGGGCCAGAGCGGCGCACAGGCCCACCAGGGATCGGCCCAGGAGCGTCCAGTCCCGGTCCCTGCGCCACCGCAGCCCCAGCTCCGCGAAGGCATAGACCAGCGGCAGGGCCAGGAACAGCATGACCTGGCCCTTCACCAGGAAGCCGAGCCCCAGCACCACCCCCATGCCCACCAGGGCCAGGGGCCGCCGGTAGCGGTCGCTGTGCAGCGAGAACGCCAGGAAACAGCTGACCGCCACGGCCACGGGGAAGTCGTAGGTGAAGTTCCGGCCGAAGCCGGAGACCCCGGGAAGCAGCGAGACCAGGGCCGCGGCCAGCAGGCCCGTGGACCGCCCGCCGCAGGCCCTGCCGCAGGCGTAGGAGGACAGCAGCAGCGCCATGAGCAGCAGGCTCATGAGGTAGAGGGGATGGCGCGGCCCGGCGCCGGTGTGGTGGAACAAGAGCCCCGAACACAGCGAGAAGAAGGGCGAGTTGTGGTGGGGCTTGTGCTGCAGGGACAGCAGCGTGGTGCCCGCCTCCCACAGGGAGCTGCTCTCGTGCAGGATGGAGTCCACCAGCTGGTAGTGCCCCATCTCCATGGTCATGTGCAGCACCGACTCGGGCCCGAGGAAGCTGCTGTCGGCGGAGATCCACCACAGGTTCAGCCCCGCTTGCAGCGCGCAGAGCAGCACCAGGAGCAGCGCCGTGAGACCGCGCCCCGGCCAGCCCCCGGCACCGGAGGAGGCTGGGGTGGGCGCGTTCGGTGACCCGTTGACCATGGCTGCTCGCTGAAAGGGTGGCTCGGACAGGCGCAGCGGCAGGCTATCGACCCAGGGTGGCGCGGATCAACCCGGGGACCGGGTCGTCCGCGAGCAGCTGCGCGGCCTGGTCCAGGTGGCTCCGGGCGGCCTGGAGATCTCCCTGGTAGAGCGCCACGATGCCCAGGTTCATCTCCATGGCGCCCCTGGGGGCGCCGCGCTCCAACGCCAACAGGTACGCATCGCGGGCCTGGGCGGGCTGCTGGCGCGCGAAGGCCAGGTGACCCGCTGTGGCGGCGTCCTGGGCCCCGCCGGAGTCCGGGGGCAGCTGCAGGTCCCAGCGCCCGGTGAAGTCATCGATCCGCCAGGCATCTCCCCCCGTCAGGGAGCCCGGCTCGACCCCCCGCAGCGCCGATGGGTCCTCGCCCAGGGCGAGCAGGGCACAGCGGGCCATGCTGAGGCCGATGATCTCGTGCCCCTGCTGGTTGGCGTGGCAGGAATCGAAGAAGAGGTCCTGCCCCGGGATACCGTACTGCGCCCGCTCGGCGAGCTCGGCCGCCACGTCGCAGAGGGTCACACCCTGCTCGGCCGCCACCTCCCGCAGGATCTGGCGCAGCTGCCGATCCGCGCGTGAGGGTCGGGCTGCCTGTTCCACCGCGGCCTCGAAGGCCTCGCGGGCTTCGTCGAGTCGACCGTCGGCCAGCCGGGCGTGGGCTTCCCCGAACAGGGCCTGCTCCTCGTGGGAGCCCCCGGGGTCGCGATAGTCGCGCAGGTTGACGGCCACGGTGGAGAGCACCAGGGGGACCCCCACCTCGCGCGCCTCGCGCGCCATCGCCTGCAGGTTGCGCCGGTACAGCGCGCGGGCCGCGGCGCGATCGGCCTCGTCCAGAACCAGCTCCGCCTCGTGCAGGGCGCCACCGGGGGCGTGGCCGCCCTGCTCGGGGTCCTGGTCGGGGACCGCGCGGCTCAGCAGCCGGAAGAGGTGCAGGCTCCAGAGTCCGCGGCGCAGCCGCTGGGTGCGCTGGCCGGCCTCGGGCATGGCGGTGATGGCGAGCGCCTCCAGCATCTCGTTGTTGCCGCTGTAGACCAGCACGAGATCGGGCGACCCCTGGGCCAGGAGGGAGCGGAGCACCTGCAGCACCTGGGAGGAAGCGGCCCCCCCGATGCCCATGTCGATGACCTCCACCGGCTGCGACGGCGAGACCGAGCGCAGCGCCCGCTCCACCTGGCCGGACATGGCCACCAGCGGCGTGTAGCCCGACCCGAGGGCCGCGGACCCGCCCAGCAGCGCGACGCGCCGAGCGGTCTTGGGCTTCGCCACCGCCCGCGGGGATCCCGAAGGCAGCACGAGCCCACCGGCCACTGGCAGCGCGTCGAAGGGCCCATGCTGCTGGAACGCCAGCACGGAGCCCGGCCTCTCGCTGCCCAGCCAGCCGGTGAGACGCAGGCCCAGCTCCAGGGCTGCCAGCACCATCACGGCGGCGCCCAGGGCGAAGATCAGGCGCTTGCCGAGCCCGGGCCTGGGGCTCATCCCTGCCCCGCCAGCCAGGCCAGGTAGCGCAGCGGACGGGCGCAGGCCTGCACGTGGGCTTCGGCGAAGCGCTCGGGCTGCTGCTCGGCCAGGGCCTCGAGGCGACCTCGGGGTCGTGAGTTCACCTCCACCAGGTGGGGCTCGCCCTGGTCATCCACCACGGCATCTACGCCCAGCTCAACGGTGAGCTCGCCCTGGGGCCGGCCCCCGAGCACCTGGGCCACCTGCACCGCCAGCTCATCGAGCCGCTGGAGCTGGCTGGCGTCGAGCAGCTCGGCGGCGGGGCCCACCTCGGCCCCTCTCGCGACGTTCACCACCGGATCGGTGCGGCTGCGCCGCAGCACCCGCGAGGCCACCTGCCAGCCGCCCCCGGGCAGGCGCTGCACCAGCACGCGCAGAGACCAGCCGGACCAACCTGCGGGAGGCGGGACCGCTCGCTGCAGCAGCATGGGCTCCTGGACACCGAACACGGCTCCCTCGCAGGTGGCGGGGAGCGGGTCGCCGGGGACCACGCGCTGCACGCCCCTGCCCAGCGCTCCGAAGCGCGGCTTGCGGAAGCCCGCTCCCCAGCTCTGCAGCGCGCGCTCGAAGCGCTCGGGGATGGCCACCAGCTCGGGCATGTCCAGGCCGCGCCCCTCGAGGAAGCGCTGGCTGCGCAGCTTGTCGCGACACAGCAGGGTGATGTCTTCGGAGTTGCCCATGGGCACAGCGGCGCGCTGGGCCATGAGCTCGCGGTAGCGAGCGGGACGGGTCTGCGAGGGGAAGCGATCGTGCAGGGCGAGCACCGCCACATCTTCGACCTGCTCCCACGCGCCTGGGGTGGCCACCCAGCCAGAGATGCGTCCCTGGTGGAGCTCGTCGCCGAAGACGACACCGATGCCCTCTGCCGCCAGGGCCAGCGCCGCCCGCCCCACCGGACGGGCCTCGGGAGCCTGCTCGCCTCCGCCTGCGCGGGCATGGAGCAGCACGCCTACCCAGCGGTCCATCGCGCGTGACATGACTCTACACCTCACCTGCAGCAGTCTGGTTACCCCGCTCGGGACGGCACGCCCAGCAGGAGAGCGGGTTATCCTGGGGCCCCGAACGCGGCGCAGAGCAGCCGAGAACCCGGTTTCATCCTGCATCGAACAAGGCACCCTCCATGAGCGCTCCCTCCCGCGAGCCCCACCGCTCCGCCACCGTCCGCTGGCTGGCCTTTCCCTGCCTGGAAGACCGCAAGCGCATGCTGGCCACCGTGCGGTACAACTGCTTCCACCTGGTCTCCTCCCAGGTGTGCTTCGACATGCGCGCCGCGGGCCTGGGGGCCATGAGCCAACAGCAGCGGGCCGCCATGCAGCTGGCCGACGAGTCCTACGCCGGCTCCCGCAGCTTCGCGCGTCTGGCGGCCGCGGCCACAGATCGCTTCGGGCTGGCCCACTGCTGCCCTGCCCACAACCTGCTGGGCGGCATCCAGCTGGCCGCCGCCGCGCTGACGCCCCCGGGCTCGAAGGTGCTGGTGAACGGCCTGGCCATCCAGGATCGGCTGGCAGCTCGCGAGCTGCAGGGCCTCGATCTGCGCCACCGGCAGGCGCGCAGCTTCAGCGGCGATCTGGACCTGCGGGCCGCCGAGGCGGCCATCCAGAGCGGAGATCTGAGCGCAGCCTGGATCGCTTGCTTCGCCGACGGCACCGCGCCCATCAGCCTGGCCGGGCTCCAGGCGCTGGCCCGGCTGCTGGATCGCCACCACATCCCGCTGGTGCTGGATGCCTCCCGCATCGCCGAGAACGCCTGGCTCATCCAGCAGTGCGAGAGGCGGCAAGCCAGCCGCAGCCTGGCGGAGATCGCGCGCGAGCTCGCCAGCCACTGCCGGCTGCTGGTGCTGGACGCCAGCCAGGGCGCCCGCTGCGAGTCGGGTGGCCTGCTGTGCACCTCCGATCCCCGGCTGTACGAGCAGATCTGCGAGCAGGCCGTGCTCTACGAGGGCCTGCACAGCTACGGCGGCATGAGCGGCCGGGCCATGGAGTGCCTGGCCGTGGGCCTCCAGGAGCTGTGCCACCCCGAGCAGGTAGCCTGGAGCATGCACCAGGCGCTGCGCTTCTGTGACCAGCTGGCAGAGTCCGGCGTGCCCGCACAGCCCGGCTGCGACGGGGCCTACCTGCGCGCCGATCGCTTCCTGGCCCACCTGGCAGAGCAACAGCAGGACACCCTGAGCGCGGCGCTGTACCTGTCTGCGGGGCTGCGGGCCGTGGCGAGCGGCAGGGTGGGCCGCGACCTGCTGCTGCCCGTGCAGATCCCCCGGCTGGTCTACAGCCGCGAGCAGCTGAGCCAGGTGGCGGAGGCCATCGGCGAGCTGTACGAGCAGCGCGAGCGCATCCAGGCCCTGTCGGTGCTCAACGCCGGCGCCTGGCAGGACGAGATGCGCTACCGCTGGGTGCTGCCCGACCTGGAGCCCTGGGAGAACCCCGTGGAGCCCTGGGCGGTGCACACCATCGAGCGCAGCGGCGAGCTCAGCCGCGAGCAGCGCCGCGCGGCCATCGTCGAGGCTGGCTACAACAGCTTCCTGCTGCCCGCTGCCGCGGTGGCCATGGACCTGCTCACCGACTCGGGCACCTCAGCCGCCAGCTGCGCCCAGCACAGCGAGCGAGACCGCGCCCTGGGAGGCAGCGCCTCGGAGGCCTGGCACGAGCTGGTGGAGCAGCTGCAGGAGGCCCTGGGCTACGAGCACATCATCCCAGTGCACCAGGGCCGGGCGGCGGAGCACATCCTCAGCCGCTGCCACGTGCTGCCAGGCCAGCAGGTGCCGGGCAACGCGGTCTTCATCACCACCCGCCTGCACCAGCAGCTGGCGGGCGGTGTGCCGGTGGACGTGGCTGTGGGCCAGGCACACGAACAGGTGGGCAGCCAGCCCTGGCGCGGCGAGGTGGACCTGGCCCGACTCCAGCAGGTGGTGCGGGAGCACGGAGCCGACCGGGTGGCCTACCTGTCCTTCGAGCTGGCCAGCAGCGCTGGGGGTGGGCAGCCCGCCCGCATGGACAACCTCAAGCAGGTCTACGCCTTCTGCAGCGAGCGGGGCATCCCCGTGTTCTTCGACGCCACCCGCTGCGCCGAGGCCGCCTGCCTGATCCAGCAGCGCGATCCGCTCTACCAGCAGGTGCCCGTGCGCGACATCCTGCACGAGATGTTCGGCTACGCCGACGGCTGCACCGCCTCGGGCAAGAAGGACCTGCTGGCCCCCATGGGCGGTTTCCTGGCCTACCGCGACAACAACCGCTGGAAGGAGCAGGCCCAGGAGCTGCTCCGCGCCGTGCAGGGGGCTGTCTGCGGCGGCGGGCTCTCCGCGGCAGACATGGCCGCCATGGCCCAGGGCGTCGAGGAGATGCTCGACGACCGCGGTGTCGCCGCGCGCATCGCCCAGGTGGAGCTGCTGGGGCGGCTGCTGTTGGAGGCCGGGGTCCCCATCCTGGAGCCGCCGGGATCCCACGCCATCTACCTGGACGCCCGGCGCTTCCTGCCCCATGTGGACCAGGACGACTTCCCCGCCCAGCGCCTGGCGGCGGAGATCTACGTGCAGACGGGTGCGCGGGTCACCGAAGCGGGCAACGCCTCGGCGGGCCGCGATCCCGACACCGGTGAGAACCTGCGACCGCAGCGCGAGCTGGTGCGCATCGCCATCCCCCGGCGGGTCTACTCCGACGACCACATGCGCAGTCTGGCCGCCGGCATCGCCGCTCTGTACCTGCGCCGCGAGGAGATCCAGGGCCTGCGCGTCGTCAGCGAGCCCGCGCAGATGCGAATATTCACAGGCCGCTACGAGGGCCTGGAGGGGTAGCCTCGACCCGGCTGCAGTGCCCTGGTGCCCCAGGTCCCGCTTCACCTGGGTGAGCGGCGAGCTGAGGCGCGTATGGTGCCCCAGGTCCCGCTTCACCTGGGTGAGCGGCGAGCTGAGGCGCGTATGGTGCCCCAGGTCCCGCTTCACCTGGGTGAGCGGCCGATCATGTCCGCCAGCTGCTGCTGCTCCCGGGCATCGGGATCTCAGGCGGCGTGACGGGCTCGAGACCGCGGACCTCCCGTCTCGCCAGCCCAGCCCGGCTGCGTCCAGCTCATCCCCATGCCGCTGGCCAGGTAGCGGCCGGTTGATCGATTGGCCGGAGGGGGAGTGGGTACTCGACTACCCGGGGGCAGGAGCAGCTCCGCCAACCATGCAAAGCCGGATATCGGCCCCTTCTGGATAAAAATGTCCAAGAGCAGGCGACAGAACAGGTCGCCGTCAGGCGGCCGCCCCGAATCGTAGCGAGGGCCAGCAGGCGCTCAGCGAGGCCGGTTCTGCGCAGTAGTGGGCGAGGGAGGCGTGCTTTCAGCACGTTGACCGAGAGCGCTGCAAGCAGGGACGGCCGCAGTCGCGACTGCTGGGCCGCAGTAGATTCGGGGTTCTGTCGCCTGCTCCAAAACAGCCGCGGGCTTCGGCGCCATGCTCCCCATCTGCTCGCGCTCCCGAGCCGAGCCCACATATGGGTACGCAGCGGCGGGTGACCGGCCCTCCAACAACCATAGAACGCCGATCTTGCGAGACAGGCAGCTCGGCGCGGCGCCTGTCCTGCCCGTAGAGAGCTCTCTGGGTACAGCTTCAAGGGCGAGGCTTGTAGAGGCGTACACAGCCAGGGGCATGGCTCTGCGCGGGCTCCGCCGGCGGTCGCGCGGGCCCTCAACGCCCCCAGCGCCGCGCGGCCCCCGCCAGCAGCAGCAGCAGGGCACCCGCCAGCGCCCAGGCGTGCCCCTGGCGGAAGCGCACCAGCAGGTGGCTGCTCACGGCGCTGGTGTAGGGCTCGTCGCGCTGGATCCACTCGGACAGGGCCTGCCAGGGGGCGGGCTCCAGTCGATAGCTGGACGCCGCCAGGGTGGCCCCGCAGCAGGCCTGCAGCAGCTGGTCCTCGCGCCAGGCGGTGGTGGCCATGCGGCGCTTCTCGGCTCGGGAAGGCTGCTCGCTGGCCAGGCGCATCAGGTAGCGGTCGCGGCGGAACAGGTGCACGCGGATCTCGTGCACGAAGGGATCGCCGAAGGGTGGATAGTCCCACAGGAAGGCCCGGTACTGCTCGTCGCTGCGGTACTCGTCCAGGACGCCGGCCACCTCGGTGGCCCGCTGGCGGTCGCTCTGCACCAGCTCGTCCCAGGTGAGCCGGGAGTACTGCCGTGCCCCCCCGGGCAGCTCGTGCAGGTAGCCGTACTCGGTCATCACCGAGCCCCGCTCCACCAGGTAGCTCATGGCGGGCAGCGAGCGCGCCATGGCCTGGATGCGCGGGGGTGTATTGCTCACCGCCGCCACCAGGCAGATCACCAGCGCGGCCGCCAGCCCGCAGCAGCGGCGCACCGAGCGCGCTGAGGGCGCGATCCGAAGCTCAGCCGGACGGAAGACCAGGGCCAGCGCCAGCAGGGCCAGCGCGATGGCCAGGCCATTCACCCACAGGTCGCGCAGGTCCCAGAACCGCCCCGGCATGAGCCACTGCAGCAGCTCGTCGCAGCAGCCCACCAGGCAGCCCGTCAGCAGCACCGCCGGGAACAGCAGCCGGTCAGGCAGCGAAGGCCGCAGGGCCCGGAAGATCAGCAGCCCCAGCACGCCGTACTCCACGAAGTGCAGCGCCTCTTCAGGGGCCTGCCGCAGGTGCCAGCTGTAGCCGCCGTAGGCCCCCGCCGTGAGCAGCAGCCAGGGCAGGCGCCACCAGGCGACCCTCCCCAGCCGCCGCAGCCCCAGCACCGCCGTGGCCACCAGGGCCAGCGCCAGGATGACCAGCACCACCACCAGCCAGGCCTGCCGCCCCACGCTGTCGCGCACCAGCTCCTGCACGCTGCGCGACAGGGGCACGCTGGACAGGATCAGGCCGAGCCATGCCAGCGCGGGCAGCCACAGCCTGGGCGCCCTGCCGCCACCCATGCTCGCCGCCACTTTGCGCCCCACCCGTCAGCAGGAGATGTCGAAGCGATCGAATTCGCTGGTGAATTGTCCGCGACCCCTGGTGAGGCTGCGCAGATCGGTGGCGTAGCCGATGAGGCGATCCAGGGCGACCTCGGCCAGCAGCGAGGCCGTGCCGTGCTCGGTGCCGCTGTCGAGGATCGCGGACTGGCGGGCCTGCAGATCGCCCAGCACCGCGCCCAGACACTCGTCGGGCGCCACCACCTCGACCCGCATGATGGGCCCCAGCAGCACGCCGCCGGCCGCCTTGATGGCAGCCCGCACGGCCGCCGCCACGGCGATGCGGATGGCCTGCGCCGAGGAGGCCTCACCGAAGATCTCCACCCGGTCGACGCTCACAGCCACGTCCTGCAGGGCGGCGCCTTCAAGCGGGCCGCCCACCAACGCGTCGTGGGCGCCGTGCTCCACGGCCTCCCGCTGGCTGGCCGACAGGCTGCCCCCCTTCACCTCGGGCTCCACCCGGGCTTCGACGCCGGCATCGCGGTCCAGCGCCCGCGCCGAGGCCCAGGCCCGGGCCTTGAGCATGATGGTGCGGTCGTCCACCTCGAAGGTGCGGTCCACCTCGCCAGTGGCCGAGGCCGAGCCCGACACGGACTCCCGCGAGACCACGTAGGGGCGGCCGAAGCGCAGCTGCAGCTTGAACTCCCGCTCGATGCGCTCGCGCACGATCTGCAGGTGCAGCTCGCCCATGCCCCGCAGGATGCGCTGGCCTGTGTCCTCGTCTTCGGTGAACTGCAGCGTGGGATCCTCCTCGAGGATCTTGCCCATGATCTCCTGCAGCTTCTCCTCGTCACGGGATGACTGGGGCTCCACCGCCAGCCCCAGGACCGGGTCACGGGTGGGGATGCGCTCCAGCAGCACCGGCTCGTCCACCGCACAGAGGGTGTCGCCCGTGGCGGCATAGCGCAGCCCCGCCAGCAGCACGATCTGCCCGGCCACGGCCCCCTGGAGCCGCTTCTTCTTGTGGGAGTCCACGTCGAAGACGCGAGCTACCCGCTCCACGGTCTCCTTGCCCGCCAGCAGCACCTTGTCGCCCGGAGCGAGCTGACCCCGGTACAGGCGCGCGAAGACGTGGCGACGCCCGTCCCAGAGCTGCACCTTGAAGGCCAGGGCCACCAGCGAGCCGGCCGGGTCCATGGCCACATCCACCGGCTCACCCTGCAGATCCTGGCCCCTCACGGCGCCCCGATCCAGGGGAGAGGGCAGGAAGTCCAGCACGCCGTCCAGCACCGGCTGCACACCCATGTTGCGCAGGGCCGAGCCGCCGTAGGTGGGGAACAGGCTGCGCTCCAGGGTGCAGCGTCGCAGCACCGCCACCACCCGATCCCGGGCCACGGGTTGGCCCTCGAGGGCGGCGTCGGCGATGGCCTCGTCGTGCTCGCCCAGCAGCAGCAGCAGGTTCTCGCGCTGCTCATCCAGCAGGGCCTGGTGGTGGGCGGGCACGGGCTCCTGCAGCACCTCTTCGCCCAGCTCGCCGCCGAAGCGCAGCAGGCACTCGTCCAGCAGGTGCAGCACGCCCTCCTCCACCGGGACCGTGACCGGGGCGGGCTCCACCCCCAGCCGACCGCGGATGGTCTCCATGGCGCGCTCGAAGTCGGCCCCGGGCCGATCCATCTTGTTCACGAAGAACATGCTGGGGATCTCGAAGCGGCTGGCCTGGCGCCACACGGTCTCGGTCTGCGGCTCCACACCGCGCACCCCGTCCAGGACGATGACCGCGCCATCCAGCACGCGCATGGCGCGCTCCACCTCGATGGTGAAGTCCACGTGCCCGGGGGTGTCCACCACCTGCACCAGGTGGCCCTTCCAGGGCGACTGGGTGACCGCGGTGGTGATGGTGATCCCGTGGGCCCGCTCTTCCTCCATCCAGTCCATGTGCGCTTCGCCGTCGTGGACCTCGCCGACCTTGTGCTTTGAGCCGGTGTAGAACAGGATGCGCTCGGTGAGCGTGGTCTTGCCCGCGTCGATGTGGGCGGCGATGCCGATGTCGCGCACGGTGGACAGGTCGGGGAATCCCTTCTTGGCAACCATCGCGCCATCTCCCTGAGACGTGGAGGGAGCGGCATGGTAATCTTCCCGGCATCGGGATGCGAGGCGACCCGCCGGACCACCGACCCCACCGCGCCACGGACCACCCATGCGTACATCCATCGCACTGCTCTTTGTGCTCGCTCCCCTGGCTTCCTGCGACCTGTTCGACTTCCGGACCAAGGACGACACCGAGCAGCCCGATCCCGGGGACACCGACGCCGACACCGACGCGGACGGCGACACCGACGCCGACACCGACACAGACTCCGACTCCGACGTAGACGCGGACACCGACACGGACTCCGACGTGGACGCCGACACGGACTCCGACGTGGACGCCGACACCGACACAGACTCCGACTTCTGCGATCCTGACAGCCCCGACCCGCTGGAGGGGCCCGCCTGCCTGTCCGGCAGCATCAGCTGCGGTCAGTCCATCACCGCCACCACCGTGGGGGGCAGCGATCACTTCGGCGCGGCGCACTACGAGAACTTCTTCTGCCTGATCCCCGACGCCACCTACAACGGCACCGAGCGCGTCTACGCTATGGACCTCCCTGCCGAGAGCGTCGCGGAGATCAGCCTGTTCAGCCCCTGCGGAGACCTGGACCTGGTCGTGCTGCGCTGGGAAGACGAGGACAGCTGCCCCACCACCAGCACCGCCGTGGCCCAGTGCGAGGCCGAGACCACCAGCGCAGGGGGCACCATCACCGACCTGTACTCCGATCGCGACTCCCGCTACCTGGTGATCGTAGATGGCAAGGAAAACCTCGAAGAGAACTTCACCGTCTCGGTCGACTGTGAAGTGGAGTAGGCCGCTGCTGGCCGCGGCCCTGCTCTGCGGCTGCCAGCACCAGGCGGGGCTGCTGCCCTCCGGCAGCTGGTGGATCGAAGGCCAGGGCGTGCTGGGGCAGCTCCAGGTGCTGAACGACCGCACCGTGCTGGGCCTGTGGAGCGAGTCCTGGGGAACGGCCTCGGCTTCCACCCCCGTGGAGATCTTCCAGGACAGCCTGGGCACCCTCTGGCTGAACACCTCGGTGGAGACCGCCGCGGGCGGCGCGGAGGCGGCCATCGAACTCCACCTGGAGCAGCGCAGCGCCCGCTTGCCCCTCGGGTTCCGGGCGGGAGAGCTCGAGTTCACGCTGGTGCTGCACGAAGGCCCCCTGCCTCCCGACCGGTTGCGCGGGGCCGTCGACGCCCACCAGCAGCGCATCCCCACTCTTCGTCAGGCCTGGCAGGACGGGCGCTTCCAGCTCAAGGACGCCGAGGGCGGGCTGCTGGGGGCGCTGGAGCTGCTGCCAGGGCACGAGGCCCGCGTGGACCTCTTCGACGCGTCCATGCTCACCGACAACCGCGTGCCCGCCAGGCGCCACACCGAAGGACCCGACGTCATCATCATCTTCCCCGTGGAGCCGAGCTTCGCCGACGAGGGGGGGCTGCTGCGCATGAACGTGCCCACCCTGCGCGCGGTGCTGCCGGTGGACGCGCGACCCCACCCCGAGGACCGCTGGCTACGGGTGGAGCCAGGCCCGGTGAGCGACGGGCTGCGCGAAGAACGCCGCAGCGAGGCCCGCCGGGTGGCCCTGCAGCGCGAGCAGGCCATGCTCGCGCGCCTCGGCCCCCAGCTCTCAGCCGCGGCCCTGGAGCGGCGCGAGGAGACCGGCAGCTGTCCAACGCTGCGGGATCTCTCCGCCGAGTGGGACCTGCTCCTGGCGGACTACACGGTGATCATCACGGAGTCCGGCGGCGACTGCGTGGTGGGCCTGGAGCCCACCACCGTCCAGCACACCCGCCGCACCGCCGTGCAGGCCACCGCCCTGGGCCTGGTGTCCACCGAGGTGCTGGGCCAGGACCAGGACTGAGAGCCTGGCCATCTCCGACCCACCCGCCATCGTGCTCGCCAGCGCCTCTCCGCGACGCCGGGATCTGCTCGTCGCCGCCGGGCTGCAGGTCCATGTGCACCCGGTGGGCATCGACGAAGCCCGCCTGCACGACGAGCACCCTGTACACCTCGCCCGCCGCCTGGCGCTGGGCAAGGCCACGGCCACGCAGCGAGCGCTCGTGGGTGCCGGCAGCGAGCTGGCGGAGCTGGCGATCCTGGGTGCCGACACCGTCGTGCATCGCCGCGCCGGTCCGGGCGAGTCCTCCCGACAGTCCATCTTCGACAAGCCCTCCGATCCGCAGGACGCCCGGTGCATCCTGCGGAGCCTCTCTCACCGCTGGCACAGGGTCACCACGGGTTTCTGCATCCTGTCCGGCGAGCGCCGCCTGCTCTCCCACGTCACCACCCGGGTGCGCTTCCGCGAGCTGAGCGAGCGGCTCATCCGGCGCTACGTGGCCACCGGTGAGCCGCTGGACAAGGCGGGCGCCTACGGCATCCAGGGGCTGGGGGCGGTCCTGGTGGAGCGGGTGGACGGCTCCTACACCAACGTGGTGGGTCTACCGGTAGAAGCCGTGGCTCAGGCGCTACGTCAGCTGGGCATCCCCGACCCAGTCCAATAGGTTGCCCGGCCCCCCAGGAGGCCCCCGGATGACCGCAGCCACCACCATCGCCCAGCGGCTGGCCCAGGTACGCGGCCAGGTCCATCGCGCCTGCCTGGACTCGGGGCGCGAGCCCGACGAGGTCACCCTGGTGGCCGTCAGCAAGCTCAAGCCCGCCGCGGACATCCAGGCCGCCATGGCCGCGGGCCAGCTGCACTTCGGCGAGAACTACGCCCAGCACCTGCGCGACAAGGCTCGAGAGCTTGGCGTCGGCCCCGCCGTCACCACCTCGGCCGGGCAGACCCCGGGCCCACCCATGCCCGTGTGGCACTTCATCGGCCCGCTGCAGCGAAACAAGGTCAAGTACGTGGTGGGCTCGGCCAGCCTGGTGCACGCCGTCGATTCGGAGAAGCTGGGCCAGGCCATCGGCCGGCGCTCCCAGGACCACCCCACCTCCATCCTGGTGCAGGTGAACATCGGCCTCGAAGACAGCAAGCACGGGGTCGCGCCCGTCCAGTGCCTGCCCCTGTGCACGGTGCTGCGACGGATCCCGGGGCTGCGGCTGCGCGGGCTCATGTGCATCCCGCCCATGGCCGACAGCCAGCGCACCGCCGGCTGGTTCAGGCAGATGGGTGAGCTGGCCGCCGAAGGCCGCTCCCTGGGCATGCCCCTGGAGCTGCTTTCCATGGGCATGAGCCACGACTATCCCCTGGCCATCGCCCACGGCGCCACCCATGTGCGGGTGGGCGCCGCGATCTTCGGGGCGCGCGGCTAGGGCGAGAAGCGGAAGCTGGCGGTGGCGGTATCGCCCGCCTTGATCTCCACCTGCTTTGTCTGGGTGGCGCCGGTGTCTCGACAGACGGCGCGCACAGCGTAGCTGCCCGGCTCCAGCTCCATGCTGGCGATGGGTGTGCCTCCCAGCCGGCGCCCGCCCATGTAGACCATGGCGTAGCGGTCGCTCTCCACCACCAGGAAGCCGTCACCATCGGATACGAGCGGTTCTTCGACCGCCGGCGGCGGGCTGGGCGCGGGGGCGGGCGCCCGGGCGCTGCTGGCGCTCGGGCTGCGCGCCGTGCTGGCGGCGGGAGTGGGGGGGCTGGCGGAGCGCTCACGCCGACCGGTGATGCCGGAGCCCGAGCTCGGTTCGGTGGGTGGCGGCAGCACCGCGGGCGCGGGCTCGACGGCGGCCGGCTCAGGCTCGGCGGCGGCCGGCTCAGGCTCGGCGGCGGGCTCGGGCGAGGTTGGCTGGATGCTGAAGGCCTCTTCCACCTCAGGCTCGCTGGGGGGATGCTCGGGCGGAGGGCCCGGAGGGCCAGCCGGGGCGGGGGCGGCGGCTTCGGTGGTGCCGGGGCGTGCGCCGGCGCCCAGGTCGAGGTCGGGATCCTGCTGCTTGCGCAGGAACCACACCAGGATCACCAGCAGCAGCAGCACCACCAGGGCGATGATCAAGCTGCGAGGCAGGAAGGTCTGCAGCGGCTCGTCGGTGCGAGGCCCGGGAGGTGGGGGCTTGAAGGGCCGCACCCGCGGGGGCGTCTCGGAGCCGAGGGGCTTGCCGGTATCGCGCCTCGCCGGCGGCTCGGGCGCTGGCGGGGTCCAGGAGGGCGTGGTGCTCAACAGCGGCGGTGCGTCGTCGGTGGGAGCCTCGGGCTGCTCCTGTTCGAGGCCCGGATCGGAGCCGGGGGAGTGCAGCCCGGGATCGGTGGGGCGCTCGTGGTCGAGCTCCTCGGCCAGAGGGGCGCCTTCTTGCCAGGACTGGCCCGAGCCGTCGATGGACAGATCGGGGAGCTCACCCAGACTGTCTTCTTCTTCGTCGTCGTCGAGATCACCCTTGGGGAGCGCCAGGTCGGGCATGGCCACGTCGGCGACGGGCGCGGGGGCCGGTGCCGGGCTGCGCGTGCCTTCGCCCACGTAGATGCGGGCGGGCCCGCGGCGCTCCTCTTCGGGTTCTTCGTCGAGGGGTTCCGGGAGACCGTGCTCGTCGAGCAGGGCCTCCTGGCCGTCATCCTCCAGCGGGGTCTGGGGAGGAGGAGGCAGCGTGATGTTGGGCACCCACTCTTCGACGAGCAAGGCGCCGGGCTTCGCCTGGAACAGGCGCGACCTCTTCCTGGGCTTGCTGCTCACCGCGATGTCTCCAGGTTGTTCATCCTGCTGTCTCGCGAGCGCTCCGGGGGGACGGCGCGTGGCGTGGGCCTAGCCGAGCCAGAGAACGGCCAGGGCTGGGGGCACCTCCGAACCCGACGCGAGCCGCTCGAGCGCGGCGACCTGGTCGGGAACGACACTGACGTGGATGCCCAGTGGGGTAGGCACGGTGCAGACGTACTGTTCTTGGATGAGGACGTTGAGGGCTCGACGGGCATGGCGCTCGTCGTCGGGGTTCAAGCCCCGGTAGACGTTGTCGGCGCGGGTGGTCTGGTCGCCCTGCACACCCCGCTTGACGAGCTCGCGCGCCAGGGAGCGCAGCACCGCGCGGGCCGGGATGGCGTCGTCTTCGAGGGTGCAGTCACCGGTCCACCAGTACTCGATGCCCCCGAAGCCGCGGACCTTGTCCACGTCGTCTTCTTCGAAGCGCAGGCGGGGGTCGAGCTGGTTCTTGGCGGTGAGGATGCGCACGACGTTGAAGGGATGGATGCCCAGCCGCGCGGCGACATCCTTGACTCCCAGCTTCTGGAAATTTTCGACGGTAGCCATGAGCTCTCCTGCCTACCAGTGATCCGAGCCGCCGCGCCGCAGCACGATCTGCACAGGCTTGAACTTCTTGCTGTCGTCGGCGGAGGGGGCGCCTTCCGGGGCTTCTTCTCCGGGCTCGCCTTCGGCGGTGTCTTCTTCTTCGGGTCCGATCACGGCGGGATCGACCCAGGAGACCTCGAAGCCCAGCCGCACCATGCGGCTCTCGACCGCGCCGGCCAGCTGTTTGCCGAGCAGGGCGTCCATGGTCTCGCGCACGTCGGCGTCGAGATCGTGGTCATCGAGCCAGACCTGGATGGAGAGGCTGCCGTGGAAGTCCTGGTAGACCACCGGCGCGTCGGGTGCTCCCAGCCGATCGAGGGCCTGGCTGAGGGCCGCGATCACCCGGTAGGCCAGCTGCGCCGAGAGGTCTTCCGGACGATCGGCCCAGGAGCGGTACACCTGGAAGCCGACGGGCAGGAAGAGGGCGAAGGCGGTGGGCTTGTCGGCTTCGACGTCTACCGAGGCCACCAGCGACACCGCCGCGGGGTCGAGATCCAGCGGCTCGGTGGGGCCCTTGGCCAGCTCGAAGAGGGGCTCAAGCTTTTCCTTGAGGGCCTCGTGGTGGTCCATGACCACCTGCCGGTAGGAGGGCGGCAGGGAACCCAGCACCGGCTCCACGTCGCGGAATTTCTCATATTCCTCGATGGAGGCGGCTATCTCGGGCTCGTCCAGCCGCTCCTGCAGCTTGACGACCGCGAGATCGCGCAGCTCCTGCAGCGCCGCCGCGCGGGCCTCCACCAGCGCGCGATCCTGCGCGAGCAGCTCGAGCAGCGCGGCGTGAGCCTTGGCGGTTTCTTGCGCAGGGAGCGCCTCGAGCTCGGTCTTGACCGAGCCTTGCTGCTCGGAATTCTCCTGGAGCTCGCGCTGCAGCTCGGCGATCTGCTCGCGCAGTGCCTGCTCCTTGCCGGCGAGCTCCACCAGCTGTTCGTCAAAGGCGCCTGCCTGCTCCTTGCGCCACTGGGCGATGGAGTCCAGCTCTAGAGCGAGCCGGGGCTTGGCGAGGGTATCGGTCATCTGCCCTCCCAGGGACCGACCGCGCGGTCCGCCAGGGTTCTCCGTTTCAGCGTGGGTCCACCCGCGACCTGGGTCCCGGCCGCGAGAGAGCGAGGGATTCATCGTAGCGGCTTTGGCGGCGAATGGGTAGCCCACCAGCGGGGATCTCCGGCGCCAGTACACGAATGCCCCGGGGACGCAAGCTCCCACCACCCTGCGCGGGATGCTATCTTCCCAGCGTCGCCAGCCCAGGAGGCGCTGGGTTCGCGCGTGAGCACCCCGGATCCCATGGCCCCGACCCCCAGCATCTCCGAGCACCCCAGAGCGGTGATCGAAGCGGTCGACGTCTCGAAGAAATTCGAGATCTACCTGAACGACCGCAGCCGCTTCTTCGAGTTCTTCGGGCAGCGCAGGCACCACGAGGAGCACTGGGCTCTCAAAGAGGTCAACTTCCAGGTGGAGCGCGGGCGCAGCTTCGGAGTCGTGGGTCCCAACGGTGCGGGCAAGTCCACGCTGCTCAAGCTCATCGCGGGGATCTCACGCCCCACCCAGGGCGAGCTGCGCATCCACGCCCGCATGTCCACCCTGCTGGATCTGGGCCTGGGCTTCCATCCCAACTTCACCGGACGCGAGAACATCGCGCTCAACTGCTCCCTGCTGGGCCTGAGCCGCGAAGAGGCCGACGAGCGCATCCCGCAGATCATCGCCTTCGCGGAGCTGCAGAGCTTCATCGAGTACCCGGTGCGCACCTACTCCAACGGCATGATGCTGCGGCTGGGCTTCGCCATCGCCGCGCACACCGACGCGGAGGTCTTCCTGGTGGACGAGGTGCTGGCGGTGGGCGACCAGTACTTCCAGCGCAAGTGCATCCGCAAGATCGAAGAATTCGTGGAGCGCGGCCGCACCATCGTGCTGGTCACCCACGACCTGCACGCGGTGCGCAGCCTCTGCCACCATGCCCTCTGGCTCGACGCCGGGCGGGTCCAGGCCATCGGCCCGGCGCGCGAGGTGGTGGATCGCTACATGGGCATGGAGCGGGTGCGCATGGCCCGCTACGAGGGCACCGATCGGCCCGCCATCGCCCCGGTGCCCAGCGACACCGTGCCCGCCCCGCAGCTGGGTCCGCAGAGCTACCAGTCCACGGTGGACGATCCCGCGCTGCAGCGCATCCTGATGGAGTCCTGCGAGCTGCCCGACGCCGAGCGGGTCTGGCGCGACGGGGCGGCCACCGAGCCCTACGAGCACTACGATGGCGACAAGCCCATCGTCATCGGCTCGGGCGAGATCCGCGTCATGCAGGTGCGCGTGCTCGACGGCCTCGGCCGGCCCCGCACCCGCGTGCGCACCGGCGAGAAGCTGGCGGTGGCCATCACCTTCCGCACCACCGAGCCGGTAGAAAAGCCCATCTTCGGCGTGGCGGTCTTCCGCGACGACGGGGTGTACGTCTTCGGCCCCAACACCCGCTTCGACGGCGTGCTCGACGCCACCTACAACGGCATCTACACCTTCTTCATCGTCTACCCGGAGCTGTCCCTGCTGGCGGGCAACTACCGCATCTCGGTGGCGGTCTTCGACAAGAACCACCTCAAGCCCCATGTGTGGCACAACCAGCTGTACGACCTGGAGGTGATCCAGGACGTGGAGGACCACGGGCTGGTGCGCCTGGAGCACGGCTGGGGGCTCATCACGCACCACGAGCCGGTGGAGGACGAAGAGTGAGCCCCTCGGGAGCCGGGCCGTGAGCCGAGTCCTGCTGGTGGGCGCAGGTCCGTGGCCCGAGCCGCAGGCGCAGCACATCGGCTTCCCCCAGCTGCGCACCCGCCACTTCGCGCAGGCCCTGGCCTCAGCGGGCCACGAGCTGGGCCTCGCCTGCCTGCACCGCGAGCTCGACGGCCCAGCCACACAGCTGGACGGATCCTCCGCGCGCGCCTGGGATCTGTCCCTGGCCGACGCAGGCTGGCTCGACGACCTGGGAGCCATCGCCAGGGAGTGGCGGCCGGAGCTGTGGGTCACCGCGGGTCCCCACGCGCCCCTGCTGGCGGCGGCAGCCGTGGGCGACGAGCCGCTGTGGGCCGATGTCCCCGGCGATCCCTTCGCCGAGGCCCAGGCCCGCGCCGCCTGCCTGGCCACTGCGGAGCACGCAGAGCCCCTGCCGGGCGAACCACAGGCCGCGCAGGCCGCCGCCACCATGGCGGCCCTGCAGCGCGCCGACGCGTTCTCGGTCTGCTCCGGCCCCCAGCGCTGCGCGCTGCTGGGGCAGCTGGGCGTGCTGGGCCGGCTGGGGATCTCCAGCCCGGAACGCAGCTGGGCCCATGTCGTCCCGCCCGCCTGGGACTTCGCCCTGCCCCCGATGGCGCCGAGGGAGCGCGCTCCAGGCAGCCCCCTCACCGTGCTCCTGAGCGGCAGCTTCAACACCTGGTTCCACGACAGCTGCCTGCTGCAGGGCCTGCTGCAGGCCATGGACCAGGGCCTGCCCCTGCGCGTGCTGGTCACTGGCGGCGCGGTCGCCGGCCACCACGAGGCGGGCTGGCGGTCCTTCAGCCGAGCGGTGGCTGCCAGTGACCACGCGAGCCGCTTCGAGCTGGCGGGCTGGGTCCGGCAGGCCGAGCTGCCTGTCCTGCTGACCCGGGCCCACCTGCTGCTGTCCGCAGACCGCCCCGGCGCCGAGCCGCTGCTGGGTAGCCGCACCCGCCTGCTGTTCGGGCTGCACCAGGGCCTGAGGGTGGCCTCCACCACCCACAGCGAGCTCTCCCGCGGGCTCGCCGAGGGCGGCTTCCTGGATCCCCTGCCAGAGGCCACCCCACAGGCGGTGGCCCAGCTGCTGGCTCGGCTGGTGGCCGATGGCTGCGACGGCTCCAGGGTGGCCCAGGCCCAGCAATTCTGCGCCGAGCACCACCACCCCATCGCCCTCGCCGAGCCCCTGCTGCGCTGGGTGGATGCACCAGACCGGGCGCCCGCAGGCGAGCGGGGCGCGCAGCAGCTGGCGGCGGAGCTCGCCGCCACCAGGGCCGAGCTGTCCCGGGTCTACGGCACGCCCACCTGGCGGCTCCTCTCCAGCCTGCACGGGCTGCTGCTGCGCCTGTTGGGAAGATCCTGATGTGTGGACGCTTCGCCCTGAGCGTCAGCGCCGAAGCCCTGATGACCTTCATCGGCCTGCTGGAGCCGCCGTCCTCTCCTCCGCGCTTCAACATCGCCCCCACCCAGCCCATCCTGGTGGTCCGAGCGTCCGAGGGCCGGCGCATCGCCAGCCAGGCCAGGTGGGCCCTGCTGCCCTCCTTCATGCCAGAGCGCCCACGGGGGGCACCGCTGATCAACGCGCGCTGCGAGACGCTCTTCACCAAGCCGTCCTTCCGCCACGCCGCGAGGACTGCGCGCTGCCTGGTGCCGGCCAGCGGCTTCTACGAGTGGGCCCGGCGAGGCTCCGAGCGCCTGCCCTGGCTGTTCCAGCGCCCCGATGGGGGGCCCATGGCCTTCGCCGGCATCTGGGAACCGGGGCCCCAGGATGGATCCGGCACCGCCAGCGCCGCCATCGTGACCACCGCCGCCAACGCGGTGGTGGGCCGGGTGCACCATCGAATGCCGGTGATCCTGCACCCCCGGGACTTCTCCACCTGGCTCGATCCCGCCGTCACACAGCCCCAGCGGCTGCAGCCCCTGCTCACACCCGCTCCCGATGCGCTGCTCGTGGCGACGGCCCTGGACGGCCACGTGAACGCCGTCCGCCACGAAGGCCCGGCCTGCCAGGCCCCGGCCAGCGCGGGGGCCCAGGGCAAGCTCTTCTAGAATTCATGTCATTTTTTGCTCAAGCTCGGAGAGAAACGACCGAAGGGGGGCGTGGCGGTGTCGTGTATGCAGAGGAAACCAGCGTCCAGGAGGATGGCGGATGAGCCGCCAGCCCCCCAGCCCTGATCCCCAGGTCCAGGCCGGTGGTGCCACCGGACGGGGCGGCATCCGGGCACCCGACGCCTCCTCCGCTGCCCAGTTCGACGACCGCTGGTCACCCATCCACGAGGCCGCCCCGCGCATCGACGAGCCCCTCTCGGAGCAGGCCAAGCGCTCCCAGCGTCGGCGTCACGACCTGCAGTTCATGGCCATCTACGGCCCCCTCGCCCTGCTGCCCATGCTGCTGCTGGCCATCCTGGGCGAGTTTTCATTGTCCGCGGCCCGCAACCAGCTGGCGCTGGTCACCGCGGGCATCTCCTGTCTCCTGCTGCTGGCCACGATCTACGCCATCTATCGGCGTTCCCTCACCCTCCAGGCCAAGCAGGACGAGCTGGAGCACATGGTGGTCACCGACCCCCTCACCCGCCTCGGTAACCGCCGAGCCCTGGCCCCCGCGCTGGCCATGGAGGGCGAGCGCTCCGAGCGCTCCGCCTCTCCCGTCGCGCTGCTCATGATGGATCTGGACCGCTTCAAGAGCGTCAACGATCGCCTGGGGCACAACGTGGGCGATGCCGTGCTGCAGGCCTTCGGCGACGTGCTGCGCGACGGCACGCGCGAAGGTGGTGACCTGCTGCTGCGCATCGGCGGTGACGAGTTCGTGGCGCTCCTCCCCGCCACCGGTGATCGCCAGGGACGGGTGGTGGCCCGTCGAGTGCACGATCTCTTCGTGGAGCGCATCCTGCCCATGGCCCCGGGCGTGGGCCTGGGTTGCTCCATCGGGCTCGCCGTGCGGCTGCCGGGCGAAGAGGGCAGCGCTTGGCTCGATCGCGCCGACCGCGCCATGTACCACGCCAAGGAGCAGGGGCGCGCGCTCACCGTGGCCAGCGAGTCCCTGCGACGCCACGGCCTGGTGGCGGGGCCCGGCGAGCCGGGGGAGCAGGTGGAGCTGTTCGACCATTCCACCAGCGAAGAGGACCGCGCCGCCATGCGCGCCCTGATGGCTCAGCGCCAGGAGCAGCGGCGGAAGGCGTGATCAGCGGATCCGGGCGGTGACGCGGGGTCGCCACCCTCCCCTGTTTCCCAATCCAACCCAACCCGACACCAGAAATGTAGGGGAGCAGTTCATCTGCTCCCGAACCCGAGACACGCACGTCACCGCGCAGACACTACGCCCTCGAGCTCCCCGCCGCGGCTCGCCAGCGCAGCTGGAGGCACCGGACACGATCCGCGCTTCAAAAATGTGAGCGGCCGATCATGACCGGAATACCGGACGTGATCCGGCGTTCACCCGGTTGAGTCAGCGATCATGACCGGAATACCGGACGTGATCCGGCGTTCACATTCTTGAGCTGGGGATCGTGTCCGCCAGGGGGGGTGAGGGCGACCGTACCCCAGCGCCTGCAGCAGCCCTCCCGCCACGCCTTCGATGCCAGCCCCCCAGCGTGCCATGGCGAACCACTACCTGCCCCCGGCCCGGCGCCGCAGCCACCACGAGGCGCTGCCGAACAGCCCTACCAGCAGCGCCACCAGGGGAACGTCCCACAGGGGGGTCTGCTCCAGCTGTTCGATGCTGCGCCGGTTGCCCGGATCCTGCTCGGGAGGGCCCGCCTGGCCAGGAGGGTGGAACGCTCCCCCCGCGGCCTCGGCCACCGCCTGCAGAAACTCCAGGTCCGGGACGATCTCGTCCAGCTCAGGATCGCGCTCGGTGACCGCCAGCACGGTCCCGGCGCGGTGGATCACGCGCCCCTTGTTGTCCAGGGCCTCCGCCTGCACCCGCCAGGCTCCAGGGGTGCGCGGCGTGAAGCTGAGCACGGCCTCTCCGGAGGCGTCGGTCTCCAGCTCGAAGCGCCCGTCTTCGCCCAGCTGGGGCGACAGCTCCGCCCACTGGGGGGCCACCTCGGGCGCCTGCAGGCTGCCCTGCACCGTCACGCCGGCCAGGGGCTCGAAGCCGGGATCGCGCACGCGCACCAGCACGCGGACCTCCTCGTCGAGGCCGTAGTTGGCGCGAGCGCTCTCCACCGTGACCCGCTGGGCCTCCGGGTCGCCCACCAGCCAGCGCATCGCGCTCTTCCAGAAGCGCAGGTAGGCCTGGTTGCCGCGCCCCTTGGCGGCCTCGGCGAAGGCCCAGCGCCAGGAGGAGTCGCCCATGAAGGCCAGGCTGCGCCCCTGGCCCACGTGCCGCAGCGCCACCACCGGCAGCGGCGCCCCATCGGGACCCTCGAGCTCCGGGTGGGCCAGCAGCACCGCGGCCTGGGGGTGGGTGCCCTGGCTGGTGTTGAGACCATCCAGCGGCGCCAGCTTGGCCCAGGCCGCCTCGCTCTCTGCCGGATCCGAAGCCAGCGCCGTGACCGGATGGCGCCGGCCCGCCGCGGTGAGCACGGGCTGGAAGGCCTCCACGTCCACCAGGTCGCCGCTGCCCCCCAGCCGCACCGGCAGCACAGCGGCCAGCGCCGTGCTGGCGTACCCTCCCAGGTCGAAGCTGCGGTCACCTCCCACCATCACCAGGGCGCCCCCCTGGCGCACATAGTCCGCGATGTTCTCCAGCAGCGTCTCACCCTGGAAGCCGAAGTAGGGGTCGTAGTCGAAGTTCTGGAACACCACGAGATCGAAGGTCCACAGGTCCTGGGTGAACAGCCGCTCCGTGGGGAAGGGGATCAGGGCCAGCTCGCCGTCGCCGTAGCCCGCGGACATGTCCTCGTGGGTCCGCAAGATGAAGAAGCTCACGAGGTCCACCGAGGGATCCTGCTTCAGGAAGCGCCGCAGGAACTTCTGGTCCAGGGACGGGCTGCCGCAGACCTGGAGCACGCGCATGCGATCGCGCACCACGCGCACCACCACCGTGCGGCCGTTGTTGCCGGGCACCGCGTCCTCGGCGTCCACCGGCAGCTCCACCCGGTAGGCATGCCGCCCCACCTCGCTGGGGGTGGCCCGGAACACCAGCTCGGCCTCGCCCTGTTCATCGAGCTGCACCGTGCGCCGCTCCACCAGGGCGCCGTCCCTGGTGAGGGTGACCGGGACGCGGCGTCCGCTGTAGCCGGTGCCCGCCAGCACCACCCGCAGCTCGAAGGGTGCCCGGATGAACGCGAAGCCACCGGTGGCTACGGAGACCACCGACAGATCCACCTGCGCGGCCCCGCTCCCGGCCCCGTACAGGCTCAGGGGACCAGGCAGCTCGGGCAGCCGCAGGGTGCCGTCCGCCTGCCAACCCCGGCGCAGCGCCCCGCGGTCCAGGCCGTCGCTGATCACCGCCACGCCCGCCAGCCGCTCCCCCGCGTAGCGCTGCGCCACGGCGTGCAGGGCTGCCCCCAGGTCGGTGCCGGGCTCCTGGAAGCGGGCGGCCATGCCCGGGGACAGCTCCGCTCCGAAGCGGAAGAGCTCGGCGTCGGGCTGGTCGATGGCCGCCATCACCCGCTCCAGCTCGGAGCCGATGGAGGCCTCGCCCACGGCCATGGAGCGGCTGTCATCCACCAGCACCACGAAGCGCCCTTCCTCCCAGCGCAGCCCCCGCTCGACCCAGGACGGCCGGGCCAGTGCCCAGGTCAGCGCGGCCAGGGCCACCGCCAGCAAGGCCGCCTGCAGACCGCGACCGCGCACCGGCCCCGCGGTGAACCAGCTGGCCGCGAGCACCAGCAGAGCACAGCCCAGCACCAGCGCGAGCTCCGGACCGCTGGCGCCCCACTCCAGCTCGCCGGGCCCAGGGGCCCAACCACCCAGCAGCCAGCGCAGCAGGCTCACTCGATCCTCCCGTCCTGCATCAGCTGGCGCACGTGGGTCATGTCGTGCTTGTAGTTGGAGGTCAGCGCGTACAGGACGAGGTTGATGCCCAGCTTGACCGCCTCTCGCCGCTGGCGCTCGCCGCCCGGGCTGACGTGGTGGGCGTTGCGCCCATCGGGCCCGCGGTCCAGGGCGCCCGACAGATCGTTGCGACAGTAGACGATGGGCGTGACCTCGCCCACGGTGATGCCCTCCAGGTAGGGCAGCAGATCGAGCCGGCCCAGAGGTCGCTCGATCAGGAAGAAGGCCCTGTAGAGGCTGTGATCCGAGGGCAGCGGCGCCAGCGGCCGGGTGGGGAACAGCCGCGAGCAGAGCCGCCGCACGCTGGTGTCGAAGGCGCTGTCGGCGACGCCCGAGGCGTCGTCCAGCAGTAGAAAGCCCCCGTACTGCACGTAGCGGGCGAGCTGGGCGATGGCCTCGTCGGCCAGGGGGGGCAGCGCGTCGTTGCCCACCATCACCGCCAGGGGATGCTCGAAGAGCCGGGGATCACCGGGCTCCAGGATCACCGTACGCGGAAAGGCCTCCACGCTGGTGGTCTGGATCACCTCGTACAGCAGCCGCACCCAGGCAGCGCTGCGGCTCAGCGTGCCGGAGCTCAGCGTGAGCTCCGCCAGATCCACCCTGTTGGCGTCCCCAAGGGCGAACGCAGCGCGGGGCAGCAGGGCTCCCAGCAGGGTGCTCGGCAGCCCCAGGCTGGCGGCGGTCCCCAGCCCAAGGCCCAGCAGGCTCCGGCGAGACAGCTGGTCTCGGGATGCGCTCATGACGCCGCCTGGGTGCGGGCGATCAGGGCCTGGCCCAGCAGCAGCAGCAGCGCCAACGCCAGGGCGCCCGCGCCCAGCCCCACTCGACGCTGCAGCAGCTGCGGATCCAGCTCGGCCTCCACAGCGGCCAGGTCGGCATAGCGGTTCACATCGGACTCCTCCGGCGGCGTGTTCACCGCCACCCAGGCCAGCGGCGGGGCGCCCGGCAGCGCCAGGGTGTAGGGCCCGGGCAGCCGCGGGGTGAAGCTCACCCGGCCCGGCTTGTACTCGGCCAGCAGCTCCCGCCCCTCGGGATCGGCCACCAGGGGCTCGATGCCCACGGCGGGCAGGGGGATGTCGAGGGCCTGACCCACCACGCCGCTGAAGCGCGCGACGCTGCCGCCGCTGCCGGCCCCGAGCCAGGTGACGAGCCGCTGGACCAGCGGCAGGAAGGCCGACTGCAGCGGCAGGTTGCCCCAGGCCAGGTCGGCGGTGCCCGCCAGCACCACCACGCGGCCGGGGCCCACCTGGCGGTCCACCAGGAAGGGCAGGCCGTTCTGCAGCGCCAGCAGCGTGTGCACCTCGTCGCTGTCTTCGAAGGGCTCGAAGGTCAGCAGACGTCGCGCGTGCACCTCCGAGAAGGCCGGCATGCCGCGACGCACGAAGGGCGCGTACAGCCCGCTGGGATCGTCCACCCTGGGCATGACCACCGGGACGCCGCCCTCAGCGTCCAGATCCACCAGGTTTCGCACCCGGCGCAGGGGAGCGGGCAGCAGCTGCGACAAGGCCGCGTTGTAGCGCTCCGGCGTGAGGTTCTCGCCGGCGGTGATGACCAGCCCACCGCCGCCGCGCACGAAGGCAGACAGCGCGTCGGCCAGGGGCCGCGGATCGGCCACGTTGGCCAGGAAGACCACGCGATGCCGCTCGGGATCCAGCTCGTGGATGCCCGCCGGCGCGGTGATGTCGGGCTTGATGCCGGAGCCCAGGCTGCCCCAGGGCGCCAGCGCCCGCTCCAGGAAGTAGATCTCGCTGCGGATGGGCGTGGGCCCGGGATCACCATCCACCACCAGCACCCGGCTCGCCCCCACCCGGGGCAGGTGGAACCAGAAGACGTCGTCGGCGGCGAGCACGCCATCGTCCACCTCGACGCTGGCCACGCCGCCGGGCACCTCGGGGGGAACGGTGAACAGCACCTCGGCTTCGCTGCAGTCCGCGGGCAGCACATCACCGGGCTGCTCGGCCAGCGCGTCGATACACGGCGGCACCATGACGAAGGCGGTCATGTGGCCGTCGTCGGGCAGCGTGACCGTCACGGCGGCCTCCACGGGATCGGGCCCGAAGCCGGCGAGGCGCACGCGGATGCTGCCCCCTTCGACGCCGTCACCGTACTCGGCGGCGCGCACCACCAGGTTGCTGGGCTGCTCGCTGCGCAGGGTGCGCGGCACCACGCGGCAGCCAGCCGCCACCAGGCGCTCCAGCTCAGTGGCGGCCGCGCGCACAGGGCCCTCCCCCGCTTCGTCGGAGAACACCACCACCTCGCCGGGTCCGCCGGCCAGCAGGGCGCGCGCCGCCCGCAAGGCTCCCGCCAGGTCTGTGGCCTGGAAGCTGGGCTCCACCGCCTGGATGCCGGCGGACACCAGCTCGTGGTCCTCGGTCAACACCGGAGAGAGCGCCACCACCTGACCGCCGCTGCCCGCCGTGACCACCGCGCCCAGCGCCACGCCTTCGGGCAGCTCGTCCACCAGCGCCAGCGCCTGCTCCCGAGCGCGGGAGAGCAGGCTGGCGCCCACCGGAGCGCCCGGCGAGCCCTGCCGAAGGGACATGGACAGGCTGTTGTCCAGCACCACCACCAGCCGACCCGAGCTGCCCACGCGCAGCGAGGCGTCGGGCAGGCGCAGCTCGGGGCGGGCCACGGCCAGCACCACCAGCAGCACCGCGCCGGCTCGCAGGAGCAGGATCAGCTGATCCCGCAGGCGGCGGCGACGGCGCGTGCGCCGCAGCAGGCGCTGCACCAGCAGCATGGCGCCGAAGGGCTGGCGCTCGGTGGGCGTGCGGCGGGCCAGGTGGGCCAGGATGGGGCCCAGCACAAGCACCCCGAGCACCAGCGCCCCGCCGGCGAGGAAGCCGAAGCCCACCGAGCCGCCCACGGCTCAGCCCGCCCGCGCGGAGAGGTGGCGCGCGCTGACCAGCCGCAGCAGCGGCGCCGCCAGCGGCGCGTCGGTGGGGGCCGGCAGGTAGAGTCCGCGCCAGGAACGCACCAGCTGCTGCAGCTCGGCGCGCCAGGCGCGCACCACGTCGCGGAAGTCCTCGCGCAGCGCGGCAGGGTCGAGGGGAACCGCCGGGCCGCCCTCGGGGGAGACGAAGCGAGCCACCCGCGGGAAGCTCAGATCCAGCTCGCCGGTGTCCAGCACGTGCAGCACCCGCAGGTCGCCGCGCTGCCGGCCCAGGCGCTCCAGGGCCGGAGCCCAGCTGTCGGGCTCCTCCATCAGGTCGCTCACCAGGGCCACCATGGAGCGACGGCGCAGGCGGCTTGCCAGCGAGCTGAGGGAGGACCCCAGCTCCGCCCGCCCGCCCGCCTTGACCGAGGCCAGCGTGGCCAGGATGCGGGACAGGTGCCGGCGCCCCGAGCGCGGAGGCAGCACCCGCCAGGGGGCTCCCTCGCCGCCCATGAGGAACAGGCCCACGGGCTCGCCCTGCAGCGAGAGGTACCAGGCCAGCGTGGCGGTCAGGCACAGGCTGTAGCCCATCTTGCTGCCATCCAGGGGGGGGCGCTCCCCCTCGGGACCCGGGCTGCTCACGCCGGTGGACATGTCGCCCGAGGCGTCCAGGGCAAGCCAGCAGGGCAGCACGGACTCTGCCCGGTAGCGCCGGACCACGAGCCGGTCGCTGCGCGCCGCCACGCGCCAGTCCACGTCCCGCAGAGGATCACCCGGGCAGTACTCCTTGTAGTCCACGAAGTCGACGGCGGGTCCCAGCGAGCGGCTGCGGTGCAGCCCCACCAGCACACCCTCCACCTCGTGGCGCGCCACGAGCGCCAGGCGCCGGATGCGGGCCAGGACCTCGGGATCCCAGGTGATCACCGGGGTTGGACCTCTTCGAGCAGCCGGGAGATGACCTGGCCGCCGCTCACCGCAGAGGCCTCCGCCTCGAAGTTGAGCACCACGCGGTGGCCCAGCACGGCGGGCGCGAGCGCGCGCACGTCCTCCAGGTCGGGCACCTCGTGCCCGCGCAGGGCGGCGCGGACGCGGGCTCCCAGCGCCAGGTACTGGCTGGCGCGCGGCCCGGCGCCCCACTGGATCCAGCGGCGCGCCACCGCGGCGCCGCCCTCGTTGGGCCTGGTGGCCCGCGCCAGGCGCACGGCGTAGCGCAGCACCGCGTCGCTGGTGGGCAGGCGCCGCACCAGCGTCCGCTGCCGCAGCAGGGTGTCGCGATCCACCACCGGCTGCACCTGGGCCAGCTCCCCCGTGGTGGTGCGCCGCACCACCTCCAGCTCCTCGTCCTCGCTGGGGTAGTCCACGTCCACAGAGAACATGAAGCGGTCCAGCTGGGCCTCGGGCAGGGGGTAGGTGCCCTCCTGCTCGATGGGGTTCTGGGTGGCCATCACCACGAAGGGCGGCTGCAACACCCGGGTCTGCCCGGCCACCGTGACGGCCCGCTCCTGCATGGCCTGCAGCAGCGCCGCCTGGGTCTTGGGGGGGGTGCGGTTGATCTCGTCGGCCAGCAGCAGGTTGGTGAACACCGGCCCCGGCAGGAAGCGCAGGTTGCGCCGGCCGCTGGCGCGGTCCTCTTCCAGCACCTCGGTGCCCAGGATGTCGGCGGGCATCAGATCGGGGGTGAACTGCACCCGCCCGGACTGCAGGCCCAGCACCTGCGCGGCCGTGCTCACGAGCAGGGTCTTGGCCAGCCCGGGCACGCCTACGAACAGGCAGTGGCCCCCCGCGAGCAGCGTGACCAGCAGCAGCTCCACCGCCTGCTCCTGGCCCACGATGACCTTGGCCACCTCTGCCTGGAAGCGCTCCCGCGTAGCTCCGATCTCATCGAACAGGGCGTTGTCATCCATCATACGAGCAGCTCCAGGGCGGTGCTTCAGCGAGGGGGGAGGCGATGTTCACCGAGCCAGCGAGCACCCGCTGTCTGAACACCCACCGCAGCGACGATCTTCGCCCCATCGCAGCTGGCGGCAGCGCGCTCCCGGGGCTTGGTGAGAGAGAGCACCGGCAGCTCCAGTCCTGCTTCCCCAAACGCCGCCAGGACCTGCAGCAGGGTTCGGGCAGGGACCGCTTGTCCCGGCACCAGGCCCAGGTGCACGTCGCGGTCCAGCTCCAGCGCGCGCAGCGAGCCGGCCAGCTCGCTTCCCCAGGCCGGCTGGGCGTCGGGCGAGTCAGGGGGCGCCACCAGGCAGCCGGAGGGACCTCCCGCCTGCAGCGCCCGCTGCCCCGCGGGCAGCCCGGCTGGCCAGGGCGGCTCCGAGGGCTCCAGGTAGCGCTCGGCGACGGGCCGGGCGCCCTCGTGGCAGATGGCGGCGAGGGCCGGGGCATCACCGAACAGCTGCTGGCAGTCCACCAGGGGCTCACTGCCCATGCTGCGGAGATGTTGCGGGAGCTGTCGCCGCTCGCGCTCCCCCTGTTCTGGTGCGATCCAGGCGTGGAAACCCAGCAGACCCCAGGCGCGATCCGGCTCCAGGTGCACGTCGAGCCAGGGAGCGGGGCCCAGGATCGGCTCACCTCCCCAGGCAGCGGGTTGCCGCGCATCCACCGACAGGGGACCGACGGGCGCCGAAGCACCCTGGTCCAGAATCGCCAGGCTGAAGGGGCCGAAGCCCGCCCAGGCCGCGGTGGCCAGCACCGGGTAGAGATCCTCCCAGGGGGTGTCGGCGGAGACCCGCACCGTGGCGGTGCGGCCCTCGGAGAGCAGCGCATGCTCGGGAGGATCGGAGGAGTCCGGGTCCTGTCCGGAGC
The DNA here is from genome assembly GCA_964512185.1 of uncultured Enterobacterales bacterium. Taxonomy (GTDB): domain Bacteria; phylum Myxococcota_A; class UBA796; order UBA796; family JAFGLY01; genus CAZEJJ01. The sequence continues at coordinate 42,218 of CAZEJJ010000042.1, forward strand.
GGATCTTCAGGGCCTTGAGCAGCCTGCGATGCCGCGAGGCCCGCAGCACCCCGGGCTGGCGCAGATCGCCGATGAGCTGGCCGTCGAGGGACAGCGCGCCCGCCTCGAGGCGAACCACGGCCTGGCCGCTGGCCGCCGCCCAGTCCACCTCGTCGATGGCGGGAGGGGGCGGCTGCTCGCAGCCCAGAAACATGAGTGGCAAGGCGAACAACGGGCTAGACATCGGGGACCTCGCCGCCGGCATGCAGGGCCGTCTCGCCGTCACCGTCCACGGCGCCGCCGTGCTCGTCGTCGGTGGAGTGCTCCTGGTGACCGAAGCTGCTGTCGTCGGCCGGCTCGGGATGCTCTCCGCCGGGCCAGTCCCAGCTGTCTCCGTCGCCGCCGGAGTCCATGAACAGGCCGATGCTGGCGACATTGGTGCGCGGCCAGTCCTCGCACTCGCCGGAGTGGTTGCCCAGGCCCGTGGAGTAGTCGGAGCCCACCAGGTAGGTGTCGGCGCCGTCGTTGTCAACGAACAGGCCGATGCCCTGGCAGTTGGAGGCTCCGCCCGCCAGCCCCGAGTAGACGTAGCTGTCGTCGCCCGCCTCGTTCACCAGCACGCCCACCGAGAAGTCGTGGCCGGCTCCCACCTGCATGTAGTTGTGGCTCAGCAGGGTGTTGAAGGCGTCGTCGCCCTCGCCGTCGTCCAGCAGCACCCCCGCGGCATAGTGCGCGGCGCCGCCCTGCACGTAGTAGTAGGCGTCGTAGCTGTCGTGGCCTTCGCCGTCGAGCAGCAGGCCCACGCCCTGCCAGTAGCCCGAGCCCTGGGCGAAGGTGCCGGCGGAGTAGGCGTCGTCTCCCGCCCGGTCGCGCAGCGCGCCCACACCGCCCGAGAGGAAGGCCCCGTCGCTGTCACCGCGCCGCCCGAAGCCGGCACCCTGGCTGAAGGAGCTGTTGCCGTCGCCGGGTAGCTGGGGCGAGTAGTAGACGGTGGTGCCGCCGTCTTCCTCCTTGCCCGGGTTGACGAACCAGCTGTCGTCACCGCCGCCATCCCAGGCCAGTCCCGCCGCCTGCACGTAGGCGAAGCCCTGGCTGTTGGCGAAGCTGCGGTGCGTGTCGTCCCCGTCCTGGTCCATGAACAGGCCGATGCCCATGGAGGCCGCGCCCTGCATGCCCTCCTCCCCCAGGTAGATGTCGTCGCCACCATCGTCGTAGAGCACGCCCACGCCAAGGTGGCCCCAGCCCTGGCTCACCCGCAGGGACTGGTAGGAGTCGGAGCCCGCGCCCAGATCGAAGAGCAGCCCCACACCCAGCCGGCCGGACCCCTGCCGGCCGGTGGTGGAGAGCGAGAAGGCCCCGTAGTAGCTGTCGCCCCCGTAGCGCCCGTGCTCGTCGGCGGGCAGCAGGGCGTCGCTGCCCTCGTCCACGGCCGCGTAGCCGTAGCTGTCGTCGCCGCCCAGGTCGATGTGCACGGAGACGGGCACGTCGATGGACGACGCCGCCACCGGATGCTGGTAGACGTCGCTGCCCCCCAGGTCCAGGTAGAACGCCACCTCGCCCAGCTCGCCGGGGCTGTCCGCGCCCGGGCCGGCCACCACGAAGCGGCCCAGGCTGGTGTCCTGGTCGAGGGTGGCCTCGACGCCGGCGAAACGCTCCAGCTGGGCCTCCTCGATGGCGAAGGCCAGCCGGCGCGCCGGCTCGTGCAGCGCCCGCGGGCCGTCCGCCGCCAGCACCCAGTCCTGCACGGCGCCGGAGGCCATGTCGGGATCGGAGTAGTAGTCGATGATCACGCCGCCGTGGCCGTAGTCCACCAGCCACTCCAGCTCGGTGCTCTCACCCAGCGCGCTGAACGCTGCGGCCATGACCTGCCGGGCGGCGGCCACCTCTTCCATGGCCTGCAGCACGGGCACCAGGGCCGTGGCCAGGTCCCCGGGCAACGCAGACAGATCCGCCAGGGAGCTGGCGGCTTGCATGGGATCGATGGGCTCCCCCACGGTGGGGTTGTCCACCAGGGCCATGGCGCCCCCCAGGGCGGTGGCCACCGGGTGCGCGCTCGCGCCGGCGTGGTCGAGATCCACCCCCAGCTGGCCGCCGAGGCAAGGGAAGCTGCCCGGCTGCCACTGGTAGCTGTAGAACCAGGACAGCAGGAAGGGATCGTCGAGGTACGCGGCGTAGCTGGCGTTGGCCCAGTCATCTTCGCTGTAACCCAGCTCGCCGAGGGTGAGATCCGCGTCGGCCAGGGCGGCATCCAGCAGCGGCGCCTCCACCTGCCCCCAGGGGCAGCTGATGGCCTCAGCCTCGGTGTCCCAGCCGGGTGGGGCGTAGGGCACCGCGCTGTCATCCGGCTTGGGCTCGTCGGGATCGCAGCCCACCAGGAGCAGCAGGAGCGGCAACATGAGTCCTCCGGGGGCTCGGCGACCGTGGGGGGGGGGGCTAGGAGCGCTCGGGAAAGAGGCGGCAAGCCTGCCGCCGGTTCATGTCGTAGCG
>CAZEJJ010000043.1:0-44503 GCA_964512185.1 uncultured Enterobacterales bacterium
CAATGAGCAGGTTTCAATCCCCTCTTGAGCGGGGAGCCCCCTGCAGGCGCGGCTCGCCCGAAGTCACCCTCTCGGTCTTGGACACGTTTCAATCCCCTCTTGAGCGGGGAGCCCCCTGCAGGGGTACCCTCTGATAACGCAGTCTGCGCGGTGGGAACAGGGGGCGGATCTGCACACCCCCCACCACCCGAACTGAGGCGTCATTCATATTTCGAGGCAGGCTCTTGGTATCCACGGTACCTCCTTGCTTTTCGGAGCATGCACACCTCAACGGTCGAACGTCGGTTTTCATGATCGCGCTGAGGTCTGCAAATCTCGACGGCAGGAACGCGCTGTGAGTGCCTTCAAGTTGTCAAGGAGCGGCTGTCCCGCGCAGTGTACCAGCTCCGCACGAGGCACCTCAACGGTGCATGACCCGGAACCCTCGTCCGAGCTCCCAGCCCCCACCCCGGGCCCTCGTGAGCCGCAGGGGGACGCCCAACACCGTCAGGTGCTCGTGGCACGCGGTGGGCGCGAGGAGCCGGGTCTTGCGGCGTGCGAGGCGCAGCCCTGCCCGGCCGAGCACGCCGTCGAGCCAACGCAGGACCACCAGGGCACCGCCCCGAGCCCTGCTGGCCAGCACCAGGTCGTCAGCGTAGCGCACGCAGCCCACCAGGCCGAGGGCGTCACCCTCGAGGCCGCACCTGGCCGCCTCGAGGGGAGCGTCCAGCGCGCGATGCAGGAACAGGTTGGCCAGCATGGGAGAGAGGGGCGCCCCCTGGGGGATGCCGCGCCCCGGCTCGCTGGCCCAGCGCTCGCGCCAGCGACACTCGAGCCCGAGCCAGACGGGATCGGGAGACAGGGCGCGGGCGCAGCGCGCCAGGAAGCCGTGTTCGAGGCTGTCGAACAGCGCCTCGACATCGACCTTCAGCAGCTCGATCCACGGGCGCCGCCCAGTCTGTCGGATGAGCTGGGCCACCGCCCCCGCGGTGCCGTGGCCGGGCCGATAGCCGTGGACCCAGGGGAGCAGCAGGCGGTCGACGCGAGGGCCCACCAGGCTGAGCACCGCGCCCTGGACCACCCGGTCGTCCAGGGTCGGGATGCCCAGGCGGCGCGTCCCTCCACCAGACTTCGCCACCTCACGCCGCAGCAAGGGTGCCGGCTGCCACTCGCCGGCGAGCACACGGCTGCGGATTGTCACGATCCGCTGCGGCAGGCCTCGCTCGAAGCGGGCTCGGTCTACGCCATCGATGCCGGCGCCCCCAGGCGATCGTGCCCGCCGCCAGGCAGCCTCGAGCACCGCCAGGCTGAGCTCACGGCGCAGGTCCAGGGCGCCCACCGGGGCGCCGCGGCAGCCCGCCAGACCACCGCAGGGCTCAGCGCCCGCCACCTGCTCCCAGGGCAGTGAACCCCCGCTGCTCGGCCGAGGGGCTGCGCGCCACAGCCCCAGCGCCCGGCTCAGGTCGTCCGCGCTCCAGAGAAGCTGGCTCACAGCTCTCTGACCGGGATCTGGCGCCGATGGTGCTCAAACCAGGACACCGACGCCCAGCCGACCGCCTCGGTGAAGCCCGCAGCCGTGGCGGCGTTGACGGCGTTGCCCCAGCCGGGGATCCAACCGATCAGCGCCTGGCTGGCGGTGCGGCCCGCCATGGTGGCGCCGAAGGTCAGCACCAGCTGGGTCGCGGTGGCGTCGTCCATGGGAACGTCGCGCCGACGCGCCAGGGCCAGGATCATGGCGGACTGCAGCGAGACCAGCACGGGCGCGTCGGAGCCAGGGAGCTGGGCGAGCCCGGCCCCCACACCCGCGGCCACGGTGGAGAAGCCATGGATGATGGCGTGATCGGTGCTGTCGCGGCGGATCATGGCACCCTCCAGGCGGGATTCACCCATGGGACGCCCCCAGGACACGCAGGCGGACACTCCTACACGAAGAGCGGGTCGCGATCGTCGGGCACCGGCTCGGCCGTGCCCAGCAGGATGGTGCTGCGCTGACAGCCACCGCAGAGCACGTAGATCCGCACGGTGTCGTGCTCCATGTCCACGGTGCGGCGGACCAGGCCCAGCAGGTGTTCGAGCAGACCGGGGCGGATCTCGCCCTCGAACACGCTCTTCTGCACCGGCAGCAGGTAGCGCTTCAGCCGCCGCTGCAGCCGGCCCCGGCGGGGGCTCTCGGAGATGTCGTAGCAGAGCAGCACGTACATGGCTCAGCTCCACGCGAACGGAACGTAGGGGAGCGCTGGATCCTCACAGCAGCGGGCCAGGGCCTGAGCCTGGTGGCGGACCAGATCCTCACGGGGGAAGCGCGCCTCGCGGGTGGGGGACCAGGTCCGCTCCCCGAGCCAGCGCGCCCAGGCGGTGAGCACCACGCTGCGCCCCACCGGGGCCAGGTGCACCGCCGGGCGGGGGTCCGGACCTGGCGGGTTCTGCTCGTCGTCCTCGGGTGGCTCGGCCAGGCTGGCGGGATCGAGCCCGGGGTCCCGGAAGTCCTCGGGAGCGAGCTGGCGACGGTTGAACAGGGTCAGGACCAGCCGGTCCACCGGGGGGCGCCACTCTTCCACCAGGTCGAAGGCGCAGGCCGCGCGCCCCCGGCCGGCGTCGTGCAGGAAGCCCACGAAGGGTTCGAGCCCCGCCCCCCGCGCCGCCGCCTCGGCCCGCTGGGCCAGCAGGGTGTAGAGGAAGGACAGCACGGCGTTGACCGGATCGCGAGGGGGGCGCCGGTTGCGACCCTGAAAGGCGAACAGCGGGTTGGTGAGCCCCTGGCCGAAGATGCCGAAGTACACCCGGCTGGCGATGCCCTCCACCCCACGCAGCACGTGCAGGTCCTCGGCGCCCCCGGCCATGGCGGCGTAGACCCGCAGCGCGGCCAGGGCGTCGGCGCAGGGCTCGGAGCGCGCCCGGCGCTGCACACGCCTCACCAGAGCGTGCTGGTTGCGGATCTTGCCCGCCACCACGGCCCGGGCCACGGCCAGCCGCCGCGGCTCGTCCAGCACCAGCCGTAGCTGGGCCAGCCGCCGCTCGCCGGCCCGGCTCTGTCGGCCGCTCAACCGGCCCTGCACCCGCCCGTCGCGGGTGTGGAAGACCACGTCGATGCCCTGGTGCAGCAGGCGCCGCCTGGCGGCGGGGGTGATCTCCACGTCGCCGAAGCTGTGCACCTCCTCGACGTCCTCGGGGCGCAGGGTGCGCACGGGCTCGCCCCGGTGCTCCACCAGGAACGCACCCCCCCGCACCGACAGGCGGCGCCGGCCTCCCTGGAGCACCAGCCAGGAGCCCACGGCTACTCACCCACGGCCAGCTCGCGCTGCAGCACCGGGATGCCCTCCACGGCGTCCGCGCGCCAGGTGGCGTCGCCCAGCACCAGCCGGCCGCCAGGCAGGGCCGCGACCCGCGCCAGGACCCTCCCGCGGAGCTCGTCCCGCTCGCCCTCGAGGGCCGCGAGGCGCGCCTCGGTGCGCAGCAGGGCGTCGATCAGATCCTCGACGGGTGGGGCGGCGGCGGGAGGGGCCTGGAGCGAGACGCCCTGGGCGTGCAGCAGGGGGTGGGGGTAGCTGTCGGGGACCTCGAAGGCGCAGCGGCAGGCCGCCCCAGCCACCAGCCGCCCCAGCCGCCGCCGGACCCCCTTGCAGGAGATAGGGTTTCCCGCCAGCCGCTTGCCCAGGAAGCTGTCCTTGGGCGCCCCCGAGCGGGCCAGCAGGTAGTTGACCGCCTCCACGCCCTCGGGCAGGTGCCCCAGGGTGTTGCGCAGCGCGATGGTCTCCTGGCGGTCCACGCGGTTCTCCCGCAGGGCCGTGTCCACCAGGGCGCGGAGCACGGCACAGCCCCCCAGCACCGCGGCCAGCCTGGGGCGGGCGTCGAAGTCCGCCTCGGCGAAGGGCGCGGGCGCGGCTGCTTGGGGTAGGGCCTGGCTGCGGGGATCTCGAGCGGGAGGCTCGGCGTCGCCAGCCGTGCCCGCCTCCGGCGAGGCCTCCGCCGTGGCGGTCCGCGACGAACCCGGCCGCACCAGCGACGGGGGGGGCCGGTGCAGGTCCCCGAGTTCGACCCGTCGGAGCGTGCGCAGGCGCTCCCAGGGATCGGGCAGGGGCTGGCCCGCGTCGTCCAGCAGCACGCAGCGACGGCCGGTCTTCAAGTGGATACCCAGGGGCAGCTTGATCAGGTTGCCCAGCCGGCCCGGCGGCACCCGGTCCTGGCGCGGGAAGACCTCCACAGCCAGCTCTGGGTCCGCGGGCGCCAGGGCTCGGGCCCAGCCCTCGCCCAGGGCGCGCACCCGGCCAGCCAACGCAGGCTCGGGGAGCACGCACCACAGGTGCCGGCCCTTGTAGCCCGAGTCCACCAGCAGCGGATCGAAGCCCGCGGCCCGCAGGCCCTCCAGCAGCGCGAGCCCGGCCTGGTGGATGCGCCGGCGCAGGTCCCGCGCTCGGCCGGCGTCCCCCGTGGCACGCCGCACCGCGGCCTTGGTGGCGTCCAGGTCGAGCGCGAGCTGCAGTGCGCGGTCGTCCCGGCGCACCAGGTAGCTGCCCAGGGTCACGTCCCCTCGCAGGTGGGCCGCGGCCAGCTCAGGGGTGAGCGCGCTGTGCACCGGGCTGTAGCCGACCTTGTCGCGGTCGGCCCACTGGCGGGCGTGGACCCCCTCGCGCCCCGCGAACAGGTGCACGAAGCGCACCAGGTCGCCCGCTCCAGGCTCGCCCAGGGGCGCAGGGGGCGGCTCGTCCGCCGCTGGATCGGGTCGGGGGGGCTCTTCTTCTGCCTCGCCCAGCAGCGCGCGGAGCCGGGCGCGGCAGGCCTTGGCCCGGCCTGCATCGCCACGATCCGCGTGCAGCTCGGCCAGGCGGCGCAGGGCGTCTGCGGCCTCGGGCTCCGCGGCCAGCACCGCCTGCCAGGCCTGCAGCGCGAGCAGGGACGATCCGGTGGCCTCGGCGGCCAGGGCCCAGGCGCGGCGGTCTCCGGTGGGGACGCCACGGGCGAAGGCGGCGCGCACGGCCTCGCGGGCGGCGGCCAGCTCTCCCGCGGCCAGGTGGGCGGCGACAGCGGGGGGCAGCGGCATGGGGGTCCTCCTGGTCTACACGGAGGAGGACGGGGCCGGGCGCGGGGGGCGGACACTCCAGAGGGGTTGCGCGGCGGTGGGGGGCGGCTATTGACGAGATCGACCATGAACTACGGGAGAGGACGATGGACGAGATCGTGTACGTGAGCTTTCTCGGGGCCGGCAACTACCAGTCCGTGCGCTACCGTTGGGGCGAGGATCAAGCCGAGGAGACGCCCTACGCCCAGGAGGCCGAGCTGGAGCTACTCTGCCGGCGGCGGGGGGTCCAGCCAGGTGATGTCCGGGTGCTCGTCTTCGGCACGGAGACATCCGAGCGCGTGCACTGGCACCAACACGCAGAGAGCACCAGGCCGCGAGGGCTCACCCCCGACATCGAACTCGGGCCCGGACTGGAACAACGCATCGCAGCCTACGAGCCTCGCTTCGTGCGCATCTCGGAAGACCTCTCCCCCAGCGACCAGTGGGAGACCTTCGAACAGCTCCTCGACCGCGTCCCGCCCGGCGCCCGCCTGGTGCTGGACATGACCCACGGGTTCCGTGCCGTGCCGGTGGTGTTCTCGAGCGCGCTGCACTTCCTGCGCCTGGTGCGCGGCGTACAACTGGAGCACGTGCTCTACGCCGCCCGGGAGACCACCACCATCGTCGACTACGCTGACTTCTACGCCATCCACGACTGGACCCAGGCTGTCTCGCGGTTGGTCATGGACGCCAACGCCAGCCCCCTCGCCGCGCTGGCCGAGCGGCCCGGCAGCCTGGCCATCTACGGCCTCGCCGACCCGGCCCTGGCCACCGCGCTGGCGCGGGTCTCCGACGGCGTCCGCAACGTCGAGGTCCACGGTATCGAGGGCAAGGTGCGCGACGCGCTCGCGCTGGTGGGCCGGGGCCTGGAGCGCGCCCGCCGGGAAGGGAACACCACCAGCGCTATCCTGCTCGAGCTGGTGCACCACAAGTTCGCCGGCTTGGCCGCCGCTCCCCCGCTGAGCGGTCGCTACGACGCACCATACTTCGAGCTACAGCTTCGCTTCATCGAGCTGCTGCTCGAGCACCGCCTGTTCATGCAGGCATACACCGCCATGCGGGAGCTGATCGGGTCGCTGGGGATGCGGGGGTACGAGCCAGGGGTGCTGAGGTTCTCCAACGACAAGGGTCGAAAGAAGAGACGCTCCGCCGAAGCATTTCTTGTCATGGTGGCCATCGAGCGTCGCGACTGGCGTTTCGTGGGCGAATGGCGGGCGAGAGTCACCCTCCTGCTGCCCTGGTACGAGCGCCTCGGCTCGGAAGGTCTGCTCACCAGGCTCCGGTCCCTGCAGCGCGAGATCTCCACCATCCGCAATGGCTTCGACCACGCCTGGACCAGCAAGGCTGGAGCACCGGAGGACATCGAGCAGCAGGGAGCGGACCACCTCGAGCGTCTTCGCTCCATCACCACCGGGATCCTCGATCTCGAGCCGCCCGCTCCCACCAAGCGATCCCCGAGGCGAGCCCCGCGCCTGCTGTGCCTGATGAACCACCAGCCCACCGAGGTCCAGCGCGAGGACGCGCGCCAGCGCCTCGGAGTCCAGCCCGAGGAATGGGTCTTCCCTCCCGCATCCATCCAAGCAGCCTGGCGTTCCATCCCCCCAGCCCACAGCAAGATCTCCAACCAGCTTCGAGCAGAGCTGACCTCCTGGATCGAAGCCTCCGGCGCCCCAGGTGACCGCCTGTTGGTCCACGGCGACCCCGGCGCGACCCACCTGGCGGTGGGGATCGCCCGGCGCCTGGGCCTGGCGCCGATCTACGCCACCACCGACCGGCGATCCGACGAGACGCGCGGCCCCGCTGGTGAGCGCATCAAGCGCAGCGTCTTCGAGCACGTCCGCTTCCGCGACTACCCGCGCTGAGCCCTCCAGCGGCGCTCGTCCATCTGACCCGATAGGGAAGGGATCGCCACCTCACCCAGGAGCGATCATGCCCAGCCGCCTCCGAGCCCACAGCGACGGTAGCGTCCACCTGAACGACCAGGCCCGGACGCTGCCGCTGGCCGAGCTACAGGAGTTGCTGTCCGAGGCGGGCTACACGATCTCCCGCACCACCGCGTGGCGGGCCCGCAAGACCGGCGTCTGCTGGCCCCGCTACCACCAGGGCGGGGCGCGGCTCGCAGGCGACCACATCGGCTGGGTGGGGCTCCGGGCCAGCGAGCGCCAGCTCGGCCCCAGCGCCCTCGCCAGGCGCTTCGGCATCGACCACGCCACCGCCCGCCGCGCCATCGAGCGCGGCTGGTTCTCCGTGACCAGGAGCAACCAGGGCACCGTCACCGTAGCCACAGGCCGCGTCAACAGCTCCCCCCCGCCCGCCGATCGCGATCCTGTGGAGCCCATCGTGCCCGCGGTGATCCGGAAGGCCCCCGACGGCCGCCCCGTGTCGAGCCTGCGCCCAGTGGAGATCGCGAGCATCTTCGGGGTCTCACCCTCGAAGGCCAGGATCATCCGCGAGCGAGGCGAGCTGCGAACCAGGGGCTGGCCCGCCGCGAAGAAGCGGGCGCTCGCCGAACGGCTGGCCCGTGCGGTAGAGCCAGCGGAAGGCGGCCCGACACCTGTGTAGTTCGAACATCCGACGTTCCATCTGTGCAGGCCGCCCGTGATCCCCCGCCACCTCCTGCCCACGCTCCGAGCCGACACGCGGGCTTCTCCGTCACGGGGCTTCCTCGCGCGCTTCCCCCGTCGTCCACGGCTCCGCGGTAGAGCGGCGAGGTGGTTGTTGTCAGGCGCGAACGAGCGGTGACAGGGCGCCGCGGAACCAGCAACCCTGCTGAATTTGCTGAATTGCTGGAGTCAGGCTACAGTTTTTCCATGCTCGACCGCTCAGCACGACTCGCGCTCCGAGAGCATCTGGCCGTGTTCCCCGCTGTCGCCCTCATCGGGCCCAGACAGGTGGGCAAGACCACGCTCGCCAAGATGCTGCTGGATGCACACAAAGACGCGCTCTACCTCGATCTCGAGCTTCCGAGCCACCGAGACCGGCTGGCCCATCCAGAGACCTACCTGGCCCGCCATGCCGAACGACTGGTCGTGCTCGATGAGGTCCAGACCGTGCCCGATCTCTTCCCAGTGCTGCGCTCGCTGATCGACATGGACCGACGACCTGGCAGGTTTCTTCTCCTGGGTTCGGCCTCGCCCAACCTGCTGCAGCGGTCTTCTGAGACCCTGGCCGGACGCCTCGCGATCCTGGAGCTTGCTCCTTTCGGCCTCTCGGAGCTCCCTCCAGAGATACCGTGGCGGACCAGCTGGTGGCGCGGCGGCTTCCCTCCTGCGCTCCTCGCACCCAACGACCATAGCTGCCGGACCTGGCTCAGCTCATTCGCTCGCACCTACATCGAACGAGAGCTCCCTGCGCAGGGAGTTCGGGTGTCGCCGCAGGTCTTGAGTCGATGCCTGTCCATGCTGGCCTACCGCCAGGGACAGATCTGGAATGGAGAAGAGCTCGCCTCGAGCCTGGGGGTCAGTGGCAAGACGGTCGCCAGCTACCGCGACCATCTGATCGACGCCTTCCTCGTGCGCGAGCTGCGTCCATTCCACGCCAACCTGGGCAAGCGGCTGGCCAAGAAGCCCAAGGTGTACGTTCGCGACACGGGCATCTTGCATGCTCTGCTAAGGATCCCAGACTTCGAAGCCCTCCAAGGCCATCCCATGCTCGGACAGTCATTCGAGGGCTACGTCATCGAACAGGTATGCAACGCGCTGCCACAGGGTCTCCAGCCAGCATTCTGGGGAGTCCATGGGGGGGCCGAGCTCGACCTGGTGGTGCATGACGGTGCTACGGTCGTCGCCGCCATCGAGGTGAAGTACGGCGACCGAGTCCGCCCCAAGCGCGGCTTCTACAGTGCGATGTCCGACCTCCACATCCAGAAGGCCCTGGTCGTCCACCCAGGCCCCGACCGCTGGGTCATCGACGACCACGCAGAAGCCATCGGGGTCGAGGACCTGACCGAGGCGCTCGGTTCATTGTAGCGAGGATCGATGTCGGGCCTTGAACTGCCGCGATCATCGAAGAGTACGCAGCCCCGAGCTGCCGGAGGCCGAGAGGTTGCACGGCACCAGAGGAGATCGCGATGGGCCGCTCCATCTATCTCTCAGCAGGCGACAGCGGTGGCGGCCGGGTTTTCGAGAGCTCATCCGAGAGCTCCAAAGCGCGCAGCCAGGCAGGCCCGGGCGGGGTGATCCGGTGGACAGCAGCGCGATATCTGCGTAGATTGAACATCTAACATTCAATCTGCACGGGCCCAGACCCATGATCCCCCGCCACCTCCTGCCGACGCTCCGATCCGACGCGCAGGGCTTTCCCGTCATCACCCTCACCGGCCCGCGCCAGTCGGGCAAGACGACGCTGGTGAAGGCGGCGTTCCCCGAGCACGCCTACGTGAGCCTCGAGGATCCCGAGGAGCGCGAGCAGGCCCTGGGCGATCCCCGGGGCTTCCTCGCGCGCTTCCCCGGCCCCGTGATCCTGGACGAGGCACAGCGAGCGCCGGATCTCTTCTCGTTCATCCAGGTGCTAGTGGATCAAGAAGACCGGCCGGGGCGCTTCGTGCTCACCGGCTCCCAGAGCTTCCTGCTCATGGGCTCCATCTCCCAGTCCCTCGCAGGCCGCGCCGCCGTGCACCACCTCCTCCCGTTCACCCTGGACGAGCTCACCCGCCGCGACCCGAGGCCCATCGACCAGCTCGCGAGCTCCGGCGGCCACCCGCGGCCGGACCTCGACCTCTTCGAGCTGCTCTGGACCGGCGCCTACCCGCGCATCCACGACAAGGGGCTGGCCCCCCAGCGATGGCTCAGGAGCTACTACCAGGCCTACCTCGAGCGAGACGTCCGCCAGCTCCTCAACGTGGGTGACCTGGACGCATTCCGACGCTTCGTGGGCCTCTGCGCGGGGCGGGTGGGCCAGCTCCTCAACCTCTCGTCCCTGGCCAACGACTGCGGGATCAGCCACACCACGGCTCGCCGCTGGCTGTCGGTGCTGGAAGCCAGCTTCGTGGTGATCCTGCTGCGCCCCTTCCACAGGAACTTCGGCAAGCGCCTGATCAAGTCACCCAAGCTCTACTTCGTGGACACCGGGTTGCTCTGCTACCTGCTCCGCATCCGAGAGGCCCGCGAGCTCCACACCCACTCCAGCCGGGGCGCCATCTTCGAGTCCTGGGTGGTCTCCGAGCTCACCAAGCGAGCGCTCCACACGGGCCGCGACCCGGACCTCTGGTTCTGGCGTGACGCGCGGGGGCACGAGATCGACGTGGTCATCGACCTGGGCGCCGACCAGATCATGGTCGAGATAAAGTCCGGGCAGACCCTCACCAGGGACTACTTCCGCAACATCCGCTATCTCCGCGAGGCCGCCGGCGATCCGACCCTCGCTGCGGCGTTGGTCTACGGCGGTGATCGCGACGAGCGCCGGGAGGACACGCAGGTCAGGGGGTGGTGGAACCTGTGAGGCCCCCCCCTGTGGTGGAGGCTGACGGGCGTGCTCGATTGCTGGAGGGGAGACGCCCCACCCTGGTAGACTTGGCGCCTGCGGCGTCACCATCATCACCAAGCCTGCGCTATGCGGTCAGGTTTCCGAGCTCAGTGAGGACGTCGATGTCGCGCAGCAAGGACAGGAACTTGCCGTCGGAAGGTCGTGTTTCGGCGTGCGTGTGGTCGAAATTGAATAGCTTCCCCCAGGCGTCGGCGACGGCCTGGCGCTTCTCTGGCTCATGAGACAAGAGGGCCGCGCTGCTGGCGATGGCCAACGCATGGACAAGTGAACGCCACAGCGAGATCGCATCGGAAAGCCGGGTACGGGTTGGAACCGTGTCGCGGATACTATGCCACATGGAGCTGTAGGTACTCGACTCGAGTTGGACGCGCATCGCTCTACCCCTCAACCCCATAGGCATCAGTGATCCGCTTCACATGCCCATCTTTGCCCCCGTGCGCTCGGAGATGGGCGATGGCCGCCCAGACCGTGGCTTCATCGTACTCACCCTTCGCGATCTGGATAGCGAACGTGTTGGGCCATTGTCTCCGCTTCTTCTTCCCCAGGCTGCTCGGGTCGTCGAAGCGGTCCAGGTGGTTGGTTCCGAAGCCGCTGGTGGCTGGCGTAGCCGCCTTGGCAGCATCACCAGAGGCCGCGGTCTTGGCCTGTAGGGCCTCGCTGTGCTCTTCGGGCATCTTGGCCTTGACACCCTTGTCCCACATGCTGCTCCTCAGGTTCACCGAGCGGAGCCAGCTCCACAGGGCCCTCAGCGCTTCAGGGCTGCGCTCGAAGCGGTCGATTTCAGGATGCCCGGAGTTGCCCGTGACGAGCCAACTCTTCGCCACACCTTTCAACCTGCTCTCGTCCCAGCCCTCGTCCCGCCACAGGGCGAGCACGCCCTCGGGGCCCACGACTCGGGCCAGGCGCTCGGCAGCCTGGGCGGCCTCTCGCCGCGCCTTCAACGCTCCGGCCTCCTGTTCATCGACGGGAGTCAGGCAGTCCTCGACCATGAAGCGCCCGTACCCACCCCGCGCCTTCGCACCGACGCCCTGCTCCTGGAGCGCATGGGCGACGAGGGCGGCGACGTGAGAGAGCAGCTCTGCCGGGCCCTCGAGGACCACCCGAAAGGAACCCTGAGCTGCCAGGAAGGTGACGGGGATGGGGTTCTGGGTGCCGTCTGGCGGCACGTCGTCGCGCCCCCCGGCGTAGTAGCGCCCGAAGTGCGGAGTGAGGATCTCCGCGGCCCATGGGAGCTCTGGCGTGTGCTTGTCGCCGGGAATCCACAGCGCGTCGTAGAAGGTGACCACGCCGCTGGCTCCGCCCTCGGCGCCGCCGTCGGCCTCGGTGCCGAACACATCGCGGTGGTGCTCTCCACCCTCGGCCCACGGCGACCCCGCGGGCTGGGTGCTGCGGAGGTACGCCCTGACGACGCCCTTGAGGCTCGACCCCGGCAGGTAGGGGACGCCGTAGCTGTGGTGGATGGACAGGCCGTTCTCGGTGGGGGTCAGCTCACCCAGGCCACAGAGGACTCGCCCCTGGCTGGTGGCGACGAGGACCTGGCGAGACCAGCACGAGCCACCCCGGAGGGGACCGGCGGGAGTGCGGCGCACCCAGCGGCGGAAGGCGCTGGCGTAGGGAAGGGGCACGGGCGAGCGCTCGGCGAGGGCGCGGATGAAGCGCGGCTGGAGCTCCTTGCCAGCGTCCGAGCTGTGCGGGGCGAGCTTCTCGTGTGCCAGGCCCACGTGCGCGACGGAGGTCCGGGAGGGATCGTCGACATAGTCGCGGACCGCGCGGGTGGGGCTATGACGGATCATCGGAAGCCTCGATGCGATGGATGATGGCGAGCGCGTCGAACAGCGCGACGGCGCGGCGGTGATGTCTGAACATCTCGGTGCGCGAGCAGGTCTCGAGCTGATCGACGCTCCGCGGGATGGAGGGGTCCAGGAGCAGGCAGGGGGCCAGCTCGGCGTTCAGGGCCTTGCCCACGTCGACGTTCTTCTTGCCTGCCTCCAACCACTCCAGGCAGCGGACCAGGCCCATGCGGCGGACCGCGGAGGGGAGCTTGGTGATGACGGGAGCCAGGACCTTGGGCGAGAAACGCCCGCCCCGGGTCATGCGCTCGTAGACAGTGTGCGCGTCCTTCCAGGTGCTCATGGGGTCCTCCCGAACCAGGCCACGCGCCCCAGCCCGACACCCTGGTGGCCGCCGATGGTGAAGGTCTCGCCGTCGACAGGGAGCAGGTCGGGGTCTTCGCCCTCCAGCAGGAGCCACCACAGGGTCTCCGCAGGGAGCGACTCGACGGTGAAGAGCGCGCGGGGCTTGACGACCCCGTCGAGGCCCATGGCGTTGCGCGTGCGGTGCTCGGTCCAGGCGAGGCAGGCGTGCGCGAACACGTCGTCGTGGACCACGACGAGCTGATCCGTGGGGATGTCGTCGCCGTAACCTGCCAGCCCCTCGGCCCAGGATCCGACGGCGTCGATGACGACGGCGGTCAGGTCGAGGTCCTCCAGCCACACCGTCCCGGCGAAGGGGCCGGTGGTGGCGCCCCGATCCCGGAGGGCGAGCCGAGCCTCGGTCCCAGGGGCGACGGCGGCCTCGTCGATCCTGGGCGTGGGCAGTGACACGTCCATGCCGGCAGCCCGGCCGAAGCGCGCCAGCGCGGTGGGACAGGTGAGCAACACGAAGGTGGCCTGCAGTGAGCGCACGGGGAGGGCGAGCAGGGTGGCGGCGGAGACGCGCAGCGAGCCCATCTCGAGCTCGGGCTCATCGAAGGCCAGCGCCCGCTCACCATCGGTTGGTGGGGGGCTGCCGAACAGGGAGGTGAGGGCGGCCGGAGGGGCGCTCAGGAGGACCTCGGCTCGGCTGCGCAGGGCTCCCTTGAGGGAGCTGCCGGGGAGGAAGGGCCAGCGGGTGTGGCGCTCACGGGAGACCGGAAGGTCCATGGCGCCGAGGCCCTTGCCCTCGCCGACGCGCACGCTGGTGACGGCCTGGAGGAGTCTGACGGTCATGGGGCACCCCCGATGGCGTGGATCTCCCAGCCCTTGCGGGCGAACCCCTCCGCGAGGATCCAGATGGCGTCATGCGCGAGACTTCCACGGTTCTTTCGGCGCATTAGCCGGTTATCGGCACGGATCTCGCCACGGTACCAGGGCTGGAGCAGCAATAGCACCGCGGCGTACTGGCCACCACCGACGGGGACCGGACGCACGTGCACAGGGCTGGGGAGGCGGTCCCTGCCCTCGGGGAGGACGTCGGTGGTGCCCTGGAGGTGCCGATTGCTGGAACGGTAGAGGAGCGGCATGCCGAGGGCCGGCGTGAAGGCCTGGGGCATGTCGGTGCCGTCGCGGACGGCGATCCAGTCGGCCTGGGCTTGGTCCAGGCGCTCGCCCGCGACGAAGCGGCGCCCGTCTACGGACTTCATGCCGCGCAGGGCCTTGAAGTCCTCCAGGGCCTCGTTGGCGGCGAGGGACGCGGTCCGAGGCGCGCCCTCCTTCCAGGCGATCAGGGCGCCAGCCAGGCTCGGCCAGGGGCGCGTGGCCCGCGGGGGACAGAGGGGGGCGATGAGGCTGGCGAGGGCCGCCGGGCCCGACACGGTCGCGCCGAGCAGGTCGTCGGACCATAGGCGCCCCAACCCCCGCCGCGAGCGGCTCCCGGCACCGCCAAACAAGACCATGGCCCTGGCCACGTCCACGAGACCGCGGAGCTCGTCGTCGTCCGGCTCACAGGCTGTGCCGAGGCGGGCTGCCGACAGGTGCATGGTGGCGCGCGCATCGACGTGGTAGGCGAGGTGTTCACCGCGTCGGTCCACCCACAGCGCGTAGGGCAGCTCGCTCCCGGCCCGCGCCCTCAGGTCGCCCTTCTTGCAGGGCGAGGAGCTCATGTCGCTCAGGCCGACGTGGACGCGGCTCGCCCGTGGCTCGTCGTCCTTGAACACGCCGCCGAACAGCCGGTGCTCACGGTCCCAGAGCTCTCGGACAGCGGTGGTGGGCTGCATGGCCCGCCACCAGGTGCGGAGCTGGCCGCGCAGAGAGGGCCCGCGGAAGGGATAGGACGGGTCCACGCTGTCAGGGTTGGCCGCGCCCTTGTAGATGGGCGTGATGGCCTGGAGATCGAAGGACCAGGCGTGGCGGTCGCCGCGTTCTTGGATGGGCGGCGAGACGGACTTTTTACCGGGTTCATAGTGCCTCATGTCCCACGCTCCTGGGGTGGCACCGCGTCCTTGCCGAAGGTCTGGACCAGGCGTTTGTACCAACCGAGTCGTCGCAGCACGTCTCGCTGAGCATGCCGGAGCTGCGCAGCGTCGAGCTTCCGGAGGTCATCCAGCAGGGCGGCTTGGTTGGGGTGGCCAAGGTCGCGTGCCAGATCGTCCAGGATGAGCTTCTGGGCCTTTTCTCCGCGCGCCGCGACGAAGTGCAGGGCCGCGACCAGACCCTCGGTGTGGACCAGCACCGGCAGCTTGAGCGCGATGGTGCGGTACTTCGGCCAGCTCGCCGCATCCTGAGCCCGAGCGGAGACGCGCTCCTGGGCCGCCTCAGCGCGGTGGAGGGGGGTGAGGCGGCTCATCGCTCAGTCCCCACGAGCCGACCGCGCACGCGGCCCATGCCGGTGGTCTTGCCGCCGCCCAGGGTGAAGCCAGCGTCCACGATGGCGCGGACCACGGCGAGAGCTGCGTCCGCATCGACGTGGCGGTTGCCGACGGCCTGGACCAGGCCGACGAACACGCTCTCCGCGGGGACCGACTCTTCGTACCAGAGCGCCCCGTCCTTGACGGTGCCCTTGTCGGGATCGATGCGGATGTGGGCGCGGACGTCGGTCCCCGTGCGCGCGATCTGGTCGAAGGCCTCATCGTGGAGGATCACCAGGCGCTGCTCGAACAAGCCGCGCCAGGTGGAGTCGCCACCGAAGACGAGCTCGGACAGCCAGGTGAACCACGGCGCGTGCGCGCCGGCTGGTTTGGGCATGTATTCGACGCCATCGAGGATGATCTGGCCGTCGGAGATCAGCACCTCGTCCGGGCCGAAGAGCGCCTCGTTCTTGTCGGCCCCGGGGATGCTCGCGGGGGCGCCGGTGCCGCCGGGGGCGTCGCGGAGCATGCGGGCCAGGACGAGGGGGCTGGTGGCCCAGGCGAAGGTGCCGGCGTCGCTAGCGATGGGCATGGCGACCAGCCTGGCGTCAGAGAAGCGCACCGCGCTGGCGTGCTCGTGGGCGTGGCTGGTGTCGGGGCCGAAGACGGCGGTCCGATCATCCTCGTCGGCCGCGGCGCGGAGGGGGCCCTTGATGCCGCTGCCAGGGACGAGGGGATGCTGGGTGACCACGTCGCGGGAGACAGGGAGGTCGATGATCCCTTCGCCGCGGCCGGTGCCCACGTGGAGGGGGGTGAGGCAGTGGAGCACGAGCAGTTCGGTGTGACTCATGGGGCTACTCACGGTTGGGAGGAGGAGAGGGGAACGAGCTGGCCGTCCCAGGCGCCGAAGAGCACGATCCCGAGACCGTCGCGGCCGTCCTGGCCGTCGTGGACCGAGCGGGCGTGCAGCTTGGTCACGAAGGACTCGTTGGCGTCAGGGCTCCCGGTCAGCTCCAGGAAGAACACAGCGCCGGCCGGGAGGAGACGACGGATGGGCTTGGGGCGACCGCCTCGCGCGCCTGGGTTGGCGGCGACGGAATAGCGGTCGTCTCGCCCGGCGCCAGGAGGCGTCATCTCCCAGCCGCTGATCACGACGGCGCGGCTGTGGGCCTGGGACACGATCCTGGCGTGGGCGGGCGGGCTCCACTTGCTGCCCTCGCCGAAGCAGGCCGGGGTGGCGAAGTAGGCCCGCACGAAGCCCCGACGCGCCGTGTCGATGGTGGCTTTGGAGAGCTGGGGCAGCGCGGTGCCGGGGGCCGGGGTCAGCAGGGAGAGGCGCCCCTCTCCGCCGAGCTTGACGGTGCGCCTGCCCAAGCGGGCGTCGCTGCGGAGGAAGATCCCGAGCGGCGTCGTGGCGTCGTCGACCTTGCCCGCGAAGCGGCGCCCTCCAGTGGTGAAGAGCTGCCCCTCCTCGGCCGTGAGGTCCTGGCCGACGGCGACGTGGACGCGCGGCTCGACCTTGGGGGCACAGACCCCCTGGGCCGCGGGGATCTGCTGATCGCCCGGGCTGTCCAGCCACGCGGCCAGCCGCGTCGCCGTCCAGAAGGGCGGCGCGTCCCTGGCGGGTTTCTCCAGGGTGGGGTTGGGCATGCCTACCGGGTTGGCCCGGGCGCCGCTGACCTGCTCGCCCGGCGCGAGGGCCAGGGGCACGAGGCGGCGGAGCTGGTGCGTCTTCGCTTCGGAGGTGGGCCCTTCGAGGCGAACGCTGTCAGCGGGCGCGGGGAAGGCCAGCTCGGGTGACCCGTTGGTGGGTAGGACGACCAGGAACGGACCCTCTACGCCCAGGGCCAGGACCTCTTGGATGCGTCGGGTGTCGAAGCGACCGTCTGGGCCCCGCCCAGCCTCGGTGCGGACCATGCCCGCCACGGTGGTGGGCGGAGGGAGCACGCTGGACTCAAGCGTCGAGCCAGGGACCGCGCCGAAGGGGCGGCCGGTCCCGAAGACCAGGGGATCGTGGGGACAAAGGATGTATCCGTTCACGAGGCGCCTCCCATGCCGGTGAGGGCGCGGGCCACCACCAGGTGGTCCGCGAGGATCGAGAGGGTGAGGTCCTCTGCCGCGAGGGGCCACAGCAGGCTGAGGAGCGCGTCGGCCTCGCTGTCGGACGAGCTCTTCTGCTTCAGGATGCGGATCAGCTCGCCGCGCTCGATAACGACAGGAACCGAGTCGTCTTCATCGAGCCCGGAACGAAGCTGGAGCGCGGCGTCTCTGATGGCGTAGGGCAGACCGTGGGGGACGCCACCGGAGTCATCGCCTCCGGAGAAACGTCGGCCTAGCTTGATCAAGCGATCGTGCGCACCGGTGGGCCACTGGGAGGTGGCTGTAGTCGGTGCGCCGCTGCGCTTGAGGACGCGGACGCACCAGGCGTCGCGCCCGGCCCCCTTGGCGGTCTTCTCAGCGTCGCGGGCGCCCACGAGCGCGTCGCGCAGGGGGGTGAGGTGGTGGGCGACGCAGATGCCGACCGAGAGGGTCGGCGAGGGGACACCTGGTGTCTCCTCGGCGAGCGGGGCCATCATTCGCGCGAAGAGCCGCCGCAGCTGGCCGGCCAGCTCGAGGGCGAGGTCCACGGGCACGAAGGCCAGGACATCATCGCCCCCGGCGTAGATGCATTGCCCCCGGAGCAGCGTGTTCGGCCTCGACAGGTCGGGAGCGGCGAAGACGTCACAGCGCACCTTGCGGGCGAAGTCGGTCAGGGCGCGGGAGACCTGGCTGACGCCCGCCTGGCTCTCCTGGGCGTCCAGGAAGCTACCCATTCGATCGCCGTCTGCCAGGAGGATGGCGTAGTACGGGTTGGGGGTGCGGGACAGGCCGGGGGCGTGGACGAGGAGCTTGCCGAACAAGGAGCCGAAGGCCTTGGCGTGGGCCTCGGCAGGAGGGGGCTCTCCAGCGGTGGCATCGACCAGCTCGTGCAGCCGATTGGCGTAGAGAGCGTGGCTGTTGATGGCGCCGAGGAGGGGGTCTCGGCTGTCGCCTCCGAGGTCCTGGAGTCTGGGCTCTTCGATGGCGTCGAGAGCCTTGTAGAAGGCACCCAGCGCGTCCTTCAGAGCGGTGACCTTCTCGTCATCCTGCACCAGGGGACGGAGCCAGCTCGCGAGAGCGAAGGCGCTCACCGAGGCCACTCGGCCGCCCTGGGCGTCGTCGGCTGCGACCTGGTGCCCCAGTCGCTTGAGGAGCCCCAGGCCCGAGAGACGCTCGTTGTGGGTCAGGCCCAGGCGCAGCCCCGCGTTCTTCTTCGTCACGGCTTCGCGCGCGCCGTCCAGGGAGCTCTTGGGCACACCCACAGCCGCGAAGTGGGCCCGGGTGAAGTCGCGTGCCGTCTTGCGGGCGGCCAGCAGCGCCTCGACGCGCCTGCGGCTGTCGCGGAAGCTGTCCCCCAGGGGGGCGCTCGCCCAGGCAGTCTCGAGAAACTCTCGCACCTGGTCGAGCGCCGGCCCGCGATCGAAGAGATGCTCGGGCAGGCGATCAAAGGTGTCGCGGGCCAGGGCCTCGATGCGGTCTCGGGCGGCCGAGGAGGCCGCCTCGCCGATGCGCCGGACCTCTTCGGTGCTCTCGGTGTTTAGGCGAACGAGCACCTTGTTGGGGACGTCGAAGTCGCTCTCGCGCAGCTCGGCCGTGTCAGCAGGTGCTGGGAGGAGCAGGGTGGCGCCCTCGTCAACGAGGCACGCAGCGGCCGCGGTGGAGACCTCGGACAGCAACCACGACCCGAACCAGAGGTCGCGCCCTTTGCGGGCGCTCGCGATGAAGTCCTGGACAGGACCACACGACCAGAGGAGCAGGAAGCTCATGAGGGCTCTCCTTTGTTCCTGCGAAGGGAGCGGGACGCAGGGGCGTCCGCGGATCGGACAGCGAAGGTGAGGTCGGGGATCGGCCCGGACACCCAGATCAACAGATGCGGCAAGGGACTCTCCCTGGGAAGCGGCACGACAAGAAGGGCGGAGTCATGGACCCTCGCGCATGAAGACGGTGTGCTGGCGCCATGGCGGACACTCCATCTTGTCTGGCTCGATGATCCGCGCGTGGAGAGAGCACCGTACCCCCTGGGACAGTGGCCCGTATTCTTGCACTACGCGGAGCCCCCCTGTCAAATCCTCCACCCCCATCGCATGAAGAGCCCGTCCCCTGACGCCGGCGTCTCGCACCACTCTCCCCAGCGGCCCCATCCAGCGACGGCATCGCCGACGAGCTCAAGCACAAGCACCTCGAACGGCCACAGGACAAGCGCGGGCAGCGGCGACAGCTCACCCAGCTCGTAGAGCAGCTCCTCGGACGCCCAGCGCCACACCTCACTGCTGTACGTGGACTCCCCTGCACGTCCCTCCGGCTCCCCCGTCGTCAAGCGGTGGGCCGGGGGGAATCGTTTCATTCCCCTCTTAAGCGGGGACACCACTGCAGGCAGGTACCTCCTGATAACCCAGGATGCTCGGTGGGAACAAGGCCTGGATCTGCAGACCCCACCCCCTACGAACTGAGGGCCCGTTCATTGCTGGACGCCAATTCACCATTTCACCTTTTCCTGGCCCCTTTTCGAAACATGCACACCTCAACGGTGGAACGTCGGTTTTCGGGATCGCGGGGAGGTCTGCACATTCGAACACGCCCACAGGCGCGTCGAGGCGCTCGAGGTTGTCAAGGATCGTCTCGACCACGATGATTGTAGCACCCCGACAGCGGGCACCGCAGCCCTGCACCCACAGCGTCCATCAGGCGCCTGCACCGGCATCGTGGTCCACGGCGACCACCCCCAACCCAGCGGTGGTCCACCCACCGATCTGCAGCAGCTCGGCCGCCGCCAGGAGCGCGCGGAAGGGCTCGATGGAAGCGGCTGGGTAGAGCGCCGTTCCCACCCAGCCCCCCATGGGCATGGGCCGGCCCTGGGCCGCGGAGCGTCTCCAGGCTCGCTCGCGGCGGAGCCGCTCCCAGCGGCCCCCGACCTCCTCGACGCGAGGCCAACGCTGCTGGACGTGGACGCCGAGCAACCTCGCCACGCCATAGAGCCGCTCCTTCGCGAGCAGGAGTAGATCGGAGGGCGTGGGGTGCCGCCCCCCCAGGCGCCTGCCGAAGTCCACCCGCGTGACCAGGGTGACGCGCACATCGCCGCGCTGGTCGGGAGATGCGATGAAGCACGACAGCGGCGCAGGGCCAGGCCAGATGGGGGTGGAGCGACCATCCAGGAGCGACACGGGAGCGCCCTCGCCCTCGGCCAGCGCGTGGGTGAGCTGGTGGGGGATACGGCTCGGGCCCAGCCCCTTGCGCGCCATGCGGTGCAGGGCTTCGGTCACCAGGCTGGGCCTCGGGACGCAGCCAAAGAAGGCCAGGCCCACCCGGATGGGTCGCTGCTCCGAGACCCGCTCGCCAGCCGGCCAGGCCACCCGCAGCGCGAAGGGCCGCGCCGCGTTGCTCGGACCCTCGAACCAGCCGGGGTAGAGGCAGATCCCATGCTCGGAGCAGGCCTCGCAGACCTGGCCAGGACGCACGCAGGCCACGCCGCGCACCGCCGCCCCGAATGCCCCGCGCAGGGTGTTGCCCAGCTCGGGGCCGGGGGCCCAGGGGCGGTCTGGGGTGAAGGTGAGGGTGAGGCGGGTGCTCTCGAGGGTCGCCGCCCAGTCGGCGCCATGCTGTCGATCTGTGGTCATGGGAGCGTCTATCCATCCTCGAGCCGGGTCGCCGCCAAGGCCTGGAACAAGGCCCGAAACAGGATCCAGGTTGATACGACTACGTTTTTGCAAGCAAAAACGTAATCGTATCAACCTGGATCCTGTACCCTCCTGTACCCTGTACCCCCTTGGTTCGCCCGGTGCAGGTGCAACGGGCGGGCCAGGGAGGGTGCGATCATGGATATCTGGCTTCTATCGGACGCTATTCTGCATGCGCCTCGCGGCCGCCATCGCCGATTTCACCCGCGAGCGCGCCGTTCTGGTGTACCAGTCCCGACGGGTACTAGTCGTTCGAGACCACCTGGGAAGCGACGAATCCCAAGAGCCTCCCGAAGTCGATCAGCCGGTGGTGGTGGGTCTCCTCCAGCTCGAAGCCCTCGGCCAGCACCTGGACCTCGAGCCCCGGCATGTGGGCGGCGCCCCAGGGGATCACCACCTGGCGATAGGTGCCGAGCTCCTGGCGCATGCGGCCGGCCACGTGCTCGTTGCGCATGTTGATCACCTCGTGCCAGAAGCGCTCGGTCTGGGCCGGATCCATCTCGGCAGAGGCCTCGAGGTAGGCCAGCAGCCAGTGGAGATCGAAGACCTCGGCGCACTGGATCTGGCTCACGAGGTTCAGCATGCGCACGGTGTCCGGGGAGAAGTCGCTCACGTCCACGTCCGCCTGCTGGATGTGCAGGCCCCAGGCGTAGCGCTCGAAGCTCTGCTGGGCGTCCAGCCCCACCTTCTCGGCCAGCTCCTGGTAGCAGAGCCCGCTGTCCAACAACAGCTCGCGATCGCTGACCCCCTCGGCCAGGACGGTGGCGTCCTCCATGGGCAGCCGCCGCAGCATGTCCACGTAGGCGTCGGGCTCCCCGATGTGGATCATGCCCAGCAGATGCACCCGCTGGCCATCCCGCTCGAAGACGTTCTGCTTGAGATCCAACCCGGCGGGCCCCAGCCGCACGTAGCCCGCGGTGAAGCGATCCATGCAGCGCTCGCAGAGCAGCAGGAAGCAGAGCCCGAGGGCGGGCGCCACGAGCAGCAGGGTCGCGGCCGAGAAGCCCAGGCTGGAGCGCCAGGAGAACAAGGGACCCCGCAGCCCGGACTCGGTGAACCAGGGCCGGCCGCAGCGCCGGTGCAGCAGCAGCCCCGCCAGCACCACCAGCGCGAGCTGGGCGAGGCAGAACTGCAGGTTGCCGTGATCAGACCAGCCGCGCCAGTAGGCCAGCGGCATGCCCAGCAGCACGTAGCCGGGGGCGAACAGGGCCAGGGGTGCGACGAGTCGACGCGGGATCCGCGGGGTGAGCGCCATGGTGCCGTACAGGGGCAGCGACGCCAGCAGGACCACACCGGCCACAGGCCCGCGCAGCCACGCCAGCAGGTGCAGGCCCGTCACCACCAGCAGCAGCTCGTCGACGATGCTGATGGCCGTGTCCGCCACGAAGGCCACCCAGAAGGCGTTCAGCAGCACCGCGAGCACGGCGTTCACGAGCCCCCCAACTTCACAGCCCGCCCATGACGTCGAGGGCCGCGGAGCGACCCGCGATCCAGGTGTGCAGCTCCTGCTGGGAAGAGCGGATGCTGGCAGCGGTGCGCTCCTTGCGGGGATCCAGGTCCAGGTAGGGATCGATGAGGGCGGAGGCCTCGGTGACCAGGCCGTCGATGTCCGCCTCCACCACCTCGAGCGCCAGCTCGTCCAGCACCTGGTGGAACTGCTCATGGCAGAGCTGATCGGTCTTGCAGTAGGCGCAGAGGTAGCCGCCGGGAGAGGTGACGGGTGTGGTGCTGTAGAAGGCCCAGTCGGGATCCCAGGGGAACAGATCCGCCAGCCCGCTCTGTGGGTCGAAGTACACCCGGTAGTTGTTCTGGTTGTAGCAGTAGCCGTCGTAGTGCCCGGTCCAGACCTCCACCGCCCACAGGCGCACGGCCTCGTCCATGTCCACCAGCTCCCCCACCTGGGAGCGGAAGCGGCTGGTGCCGGCGTTGGCCCAGATGACCTCGGTGACGGCGATCAGGTCGGCCTGCCCCACGTCGCTGCCCTCGTCCAGCTCGAAGACGAACAGCAGGTCCGGGTGGAAGTCGCCCTTGGCGTAGGAGCCGCTGTCGTACAGGTAGTAGTCGCCGTCGTAGAGGTTGCCGCCGGGGTCGTCGTAGCGACCCTCCAGGAACACGTCGTCGTAGGCCTCCACCACCGAGTACAGCCCGAAATCGGCACCGTTGACGGTCACCCAGGCGTAGCCCACCCGCGGGGCCGGCACCTGCATGGCATTGTGCACGGCGTAGGCGGCGATCTCGTGGGTGAAGGCCGTGTCCTGCACCATGTTGTTGAGGTTCAGCTTCTCAAGCCCAGACAGGGTCTGCCCAGCGGTGAAGCGGTTGAAGTCCACCTTGAGGGCCGCCTTCTGGGAGAGGGTCCGGTAGGAACCCAGGCGGCCCTTGATGCGAACCCCCACCGTGTCCAGGGCCACACCGTCATAGGCCAGATCCGCCTCCACATAGGTGTAGGGATCAGCCCCCAGGGCGTCGTAGGCCGCGCTGTCCAGCTGGATGTCCACCGTGTGCACCCTGTCGAGCGCAAACACCGCAGCGCTCAGCTCGTAGACGTCGTTGTCGGGGATCTTCTCGCTGCCGCCAGTGTCGGCGCTGTCGGCGGGCCGCACGGGTGCTTCGCTGTCCTGCGGTGCAGGTTCCCCGGTCTCGGGGACGAGCACAAAGGGCGCCGAGCAGCCACAGAGGCCGGACAGCAGCGGGATGAGGGCGAGCAGCTGGGACATGGAGTGCCAGAACGGGTCCCCGGCAGTGTACCCGACGCCGAGGGGCGCCGAGGGGTCCAGGGGCCGGTGCTGGCTGCCCCGCGCTCTGCTCGCCCTGGCGCTGGCAGGCCCCAGGAGGCTACGGGTCGGTCCATACGGTTGATGAAGAGGCTGATGAGGCCTGTCGGCCGTTCGGCTCGGCGGGCCCGCTGGCACCGGGTCGGACAGTCGGAGAGCCATGCCCCCGCGGATGCTCGCGATCTGAAGCCAAGCCCCCAAATGTGCTCGTTTTCGGGCCTCGTGGGGCTCATTCCGCTGTGCACCCACTATGGAAGGCGGGTTTTCACGTGACCAGCGCTGTGAGACGAGCAGATCCGAGGGCTTGGCTTGCTGGAGCGTACAGAACGGGGGGCTTGGCTTTGTATGTGGGAACCAGGTTGATATGATTACATTTTTTTGCAAGCAAAAAATGTAATCATATCAACCTGGTTCCTGCCAGGAGCGTCGCCCGCTGGAGGACATGACGGTCTGGCGCTCAACCACGCGGCCAGTCGGGCCGAAAGGCCTCTCGACCACCGACGCGGAGAGGATCTCGTGCACGTGGAACTCACAACGGACCTCCTGACAGGAACAGCAGCGATCGATCAGCAACATCGCGAGCTGGTGGAGATGGCCAACGGAATCCTGAAGCCAACACCTGGGGGCGGCAAGAAGCGGGTGATCAAGGCACTGCGCTTCCTGCTCTCCTACGTCGAGCATCACTTCAGCGCGGAGGAGCGGGTCATGGACGCGGCAGCATACCCCCATCGCGAAGCCCACAAGCGAGGCCACCGCTACTTCATCGGCGTGGTGAAGCAGCTCAGGCGCGAGCTGAGGTCCGGGATGTCGGTCAAAGCTGCCCGCCTGAAGCTGCACTTCGCCATGCAGGACTGGTTTCTCCAGCACATCCGCCACGAAGATCGACGGATGGCCCTGTGGATCCGCGAGCACCGCGCGACGAACGAGGACCACGAGCTGGAGTCGGTGTGGGAGCGGCTCCGCCAGGCAGAGGCTGAGCACGGCAGCCTGGATGATGTGCGGCTCGTCCGCCCGCCTGGGATCGGCGCGACCAAGTAGGCCTCGCCAGGCGGGACCCGGATCCTGCATTGGGATCCTGCATTGCCAGCGGCCCGAGGCGCCGGTTAGGTCCGCTGGATGCACCCCACGCTCCTGTCCCTGCTCCTCTGGCTGCTGGTGGGCTGCGATCAGCCCCCCGAGGGGCCGCTGAACGTCGTGCTGGTGAGCATGGACACGCTGCGGGCCGACCGGCTGGGGGCCTACGGCAACACCAGCGGCATCACGCCCAACCTGGATCGCTTCGCCGCACAGGCGGTGGTCTTCGAGGACGCCTGGGCGGTGGCCAACGAGACCCTCACCTCCCACGCGGCCCTGTTCACCTCCCGCTACCCCACCGAGACCGGCCCGCTGTTCGACTCCTACCGGCTGCAGGCCGGGGCCCCCACCCTGGCCGAGGTGCTGGGGATCTACGGCTACCAGTCCGCCGCCTTCAACGGCGGGGGCCACCTCACGGAGACCTTCGGCCTGGGCCGCGGCTTCGACCTGTACCGCACCAGCCAGGCCTGGGGCAGCCTGTTCCACACGGTCCCCGAGGCCCTGAGCTGGCTCGACGGGCGCCAGCAGGAGCAGCCCTTCTTCCTCTTCGTGCACGGCTACGACACCCACCACCGCTACCTCAAGCCGGGCCCCTACGGCTTCTCCCAGGTGGATGCCCCCTACGAAGGGCCCGGCGCCATGGCCGCCCGGGGCGCCCTGGGCACGCTGCTGGCCATCGACGGCTTCCTGTTCCCGCGGTATCGCCCCGCCGACCTGCTGCGCTTCCGCAGCCTGCGCATCCGCGGGCCCTCCGAGCGCGCCCGGGTGGCGCGGCTGGCCCACACCCCCGACACGGGCGCGCGGGTGCTGTCCGACAAGGACGAGGCCTTCATCCGCGGCACCTACGACGGCGCCGCCATGTACGGTGACGCCTTCTTCGGCCTGCTCATGGCGGGCCTGCGCAGCCGCGGCCTGCTGGACAACAGCCTGGTGGTCCTGGTGGCCGATCACGGCGAAGAGCTCGGCGAACACGGCCTGTACCACCACCGCTACACGCTGAGCGACGAGAGCCTCAGGATCCCCATCATCATGCGCCCCCCCGGCGGGCTCGACGGCGGCCGCAGCCTGCCGGGCCTGGTGGACCTGACCGATGTCATGCCCACCCTGCTGGACGCGGCGGGAGCCGAGACGCCTGCAGGCACGCGCGGCAGCTCCCTGTGGCCCGTGCTGCAGGGCGCCGAGCTCACTCCACGGCGAGCGGTCTACTCCCAGTGCATGTTCCGCAGCGTGAGCGCCCGCGACCAGCACGGCCGCTTGAGCTTCACCGGCATGGACGCCGACTCTCCCTGGCTGGCGGATCTCATCGCCGCCTCCCGGCTCAACGGCCCGGCCTTCGAGGCCTCCGAGGGCCTCTCCCGGCCCCAGCAGGAGCGGCTGCGCCAGGGCCTGGTGGCCTGGGCCCGCAGCCTGCAGCAGCCCGACTCCAGCGCCGACCCCATCTCGGAGGAGCAGCTGCGCATCATGCAGGAGAAGGGCTACTGGGGGGCCGAATGAGGGCGCGGACCCTGTCGCTGGCGCTGTTGCTGGCCCTGGGGGCCGGCGGCCTCTTGCTGCCCGACTGGGGCTACCAGCAGGCATTGGATCCGGTCCTGCTGGCCATCGATCGGGATGGCGACGGCCGGGTCACCGCCGATGAGCTGGCCACCAGCTCCCCCGTGGCCCTGCCCTTCCACAAGGTGGACGCCGACGAGGACGGCGCCATCGACGGCGCGGAGCTCTTGGACCTGGTGCTCGCCACCGACCCGGCGAACTTCGACGGGCAGGTGGAGCAGCGCTCCCCCACCCTCCACGACCGCCTGACCTACTTCCCCGATCCCCGGCCCATCCGCCAGCTGAACACCCTGCTGGAGTTCATGGCGATAGAAGCCAAGACCGCCAACCGCCGCATCCCCCTGCCCTCCCCCGACGAGCTGGAGGCCGCGGCCCGCACCGGCTCCCTGGAGAGCGCGGAGTGCCAGGCGGTGCTCGCGCAGCTGGCGGGCGCCTACGAGCTGGGCGACCTGGAGCTGCCCGCCTTTTTGCAGGGCGTGCAGCCCGCCCGGCTGCAGCTGTTGGACAAGGCCCCGCTGCCGGCTCACCGCGCCGAGGAGCGGCGGCCCCGGCCCGACAGGCCACCGCTGAAGGACGGCGAGCGGCCCCGTCAGCGCGGGGCCCCGCCTCCCAGGGACCAGCGCCCTCCCCGCAAAGGCCAACCCTGAGGTCCCCTTGCTCTGTGCGCTCCCCCTGGTTCTGTCCGCGCTGGCTATGGATGTGGGGGTCGCCCCCGCCACCCAGAAGGTGCTCCCCGACAGCCCGATCCCCGCCGAGCTCGGCGTCACCCTGGGAGCCGCCAGGGGCGAGTGGGAGGGCTTCCAGGTGCTGCTGCGGGGCGACAGCGATCTGGCGGACATCGATCTGCAGCTCGGCGATCTCGCGGGGCCCGACGGGGCCAGCATCCCCGCCAGCGCCTTTCGCCGCTACCGCCAGCACTACCTGGACATCCAGCAGCCCTCGCCCTTCTTCCTGGCCGCCATCGACGACCACCCCCGCGACGCCGGGCGCTACCCCGATCCGCTGATCCCCTTCGTGGATCCCTACCAGGACGGGGAGGTCCCGGTGGGCGCGCCCTTCGCCAGCCCCGCGGGCGAGACCGCCGCCATCTTCGTGGATCTGCTGGTGCCGCGCGACGCGCCCGCCGGACCCTACCAGGGCAGCGCCACCCTGACGGCCGCCGGGCAGGAGCAGGTGGAGATGGCGCTGGAGCTCACGGTGTGGCCCTTCGAGCTGCCCGCCGACAAGAGCGTGGCCACCTCCTACGGCTTCTCCGAGAACCTGCCGCGGCACCACCACGGCGGCCCC
Organism: uncultured Enterobacterales bacterium; assembly: GCA_964512185.1. GTDB lineage: Bacteria > Myxococcota_A > UBA796 > UBA796 > JAFGLY01 > CAZEJJ01. The sequence goes on from CAZEJJ010000043.1 coordinate 27,502, forward strand.
GACGACGAAGCCAGCGAGGACTACGCGTCCATCGTGGACCGCTACCACCAGGCCATGCACGAGCACCGCATCGACCGCACCAACGTGGCCGGCGATCTGAGCTTCGAGGTGGACGAGCAGGGCCAGCTGATGGAGGTGGACTGGAGCGACTACGACGCGGCGGTGGGCCCCTACCTGGACGGCTCCCTGTTCGACGATGGCGCGCCGGTCACCCGCTTCAACGTGGGCTACTTCCGTCCAGGAGGGGGCGCGGGCGGCTACACCGACGAGCAATACGGCGAGGCGGCGCGGGTGTTCTCAGAGCACCTCCAAGAGAAGGGCTGGTGGGAGCGCGCCTATGTCTACTCCACAGACGAGCCCTACTACAACGGCGGCGACGCCACCTACGAGCAGATCCACGAAGACGTGCAGCGGCTGCAGACCTACGCTCCGCTGTGGGACGGCCACGTGCTGGTCACCAGCCCCTACAACGAGATCGTGGACGGCGACATCGACATCTGGTGCCCGGTCACGCCCATGTACGACGAGTGGTTCTTCGGATCGCTCTACGAAGGCCGCGAGTTCTACGAGCAGCGGCGGGCCATGGGCGAGGAGCTCTGGTTCTATGTTTGCAATGCCAACTTTCCACCCTACGCTGGCTACGACATCGACACCACCCTCGGCTTCGAGCCCCGCATGGTGAAGTGGGGCGCCTGGTACGAGGGCGCCACGGGCTTTCTGTACTGGCGCATCAACTACTGGATCGACAGCGATCCCTGGAACGTCTGGGCCAACTTCGAGTACTTCGGTGATCTCTTCGGCCGCAACGGCGACGGTTTCCTCATCTACCCGGGGGATCACGACGGCACGGCCGGCGGGCTCGGCTCGCCAGCCGACATCGCCATCGACGGTCCCATCGTCAGCTACCGCCTCAAGCAGATCCGCGACGGGCTCGAGGACTGGGAGCTGTTCCTGCTGGCCGAAGAGCTGGGAGCCGGCGACTACGCCCGCAGCCAGGTGGAGCGCGCCTACCGGCAGTTCGGCACCAACCCCCGCCAGGACTGCGACAGCGCCACCGCCTACTGCCCCGACGACCCACCCTGGACCCTGGACCAGCGGCTGCTGCTGGAGGTGCGCTGGAACGTGGCCGCCAAGCTGGCGTGGATCATCGACCCGGCCAGCTGGCCGGATCCTGAGCTGGGCATCGACAGCGCCTCCCCCGGCGACAGCGGCAGCGGCGCGGGCTGCGGCGGCTGCGCAGCGCAGCCCCGTCGAGGCCCGTTGCTGCTGCTCCTGCTGGGCGCGCTGGCCGCCGGCTGGCGCCGAACTCCCCACCCCTGCTGGAGAAAACCATGTACCCCCTGCTGTTCCTCGCCGCTGTAGCCCACGCCGAGGATCCCGAGTTCGTCGACCACGCCGAAGCCGGTCAGAAGTTCGAGGAGCCCGAGACCCACCTGTCCGCCGAGCTGGGTGGCGCCTGGGCCACGGGCAACGTGGAGTACTACACCGCCAACGGCCTGCTGGCGGCCTCCCATCGCTTCGAGCGCAACCAGCTCACCCTGGGGGGCGGAGTCAACCTGGGCAAGGGGGTCTCCGACACCGACGGCGACGGGATCCTGAGCGACGCCGAGCGCGGCGCCGACAAGGTGGAGATCGCCCGCAAGTACTGGGGCGACGCTCGCTACGACCGCTTCCTGGGTGACGAGGGCTCGCTCTACCTGCTGGGCGGCGCGCTCTCGGACATCTACGCCGGCTACGACCTGCGCTCCCACGAGCAGCTCGGCTACTCGCGCATCCTGGTGGACAGCGACTCCACCGATCTCAGGGTGGAGCTGGGCGCAGACGTGGCCCAGGAGAACTACGTCGAGGGCATCGATCCGAACAACGCCATGATCTACGCGGCCCGCGCCATGGCCTCGCTCACCCACCAGCTCAACGAGAGCGTCTCCTTCTCCGATACGGTCGAGGCCTACGAGAACATCCTGGACCCGGCCGACCTGCGCCTGCTCAACGAGGCCGCCCTGTCCACCAGGCTCAGCGACATCTTCAGCGTCAAGCTCTCCAACCAGCTCACCTACGACAACGTCCCGGTGGAAGGCTACCGCCAGCTCGACCAGGTCACCCTCATCTCACTCGTGGCCACCCTGCTGTGAGCCACCCCGACCTGCCTGCCGCAGGCCACCCGGCGCTGCTCGCGCTGCTGGGCGGCCTGCTGGCTTTCGGCTGTGGCGATCCGCTGGGGGCCCGGGCGCGCCTGGCCGAGGCGGTCAACACGGTGGTGGTGGTGCAGTGGCAGCCCCTGGGTGGGGGCGAGGCCTGGGTGGAGTTCGGTAGCAGCGGCGCCCTGGAGCGCAGCACCCCTGTGGTCGCCGACGGCGAGGGCCCCAGCCAGGCCCTGTTGCTGGGGCTGGGTGCCTGGCAGGAGGTCTGCTGGCGCGTGGCGGCCCGCAGCGGCGACTCGCGGGTGAGCAGCCCGGAGTCCTGCATCGAGACCGGAGGGCTGCCCGCGGAGCTGCCGGAGCTGCAGCTGGCGGAGGGCAGCGCCCCCCTGGACGGCTACCTGCTGGCCACCGCCTGGATCGAACGCCGCGTAGCGCTGTTGCTGCTGGGCGAGCAGGGCGCGATCCGCTGGTACCACCTGCTGCCCGAGGAACGCAGCGCCATCTGGGCCGCTCCGCAGCTGGGCGGAGGCGGCCTGCAGTACCTGGCGGCCCACGAGCAGGCCGCGCTGGAGGGCGGCAGCCTGGTGCAGGTGGACTGGCAGGGGATCATCCAGAGCGAGCAGACCCTGGAGGGAGCCCACCACGCCGTGGTGCAGCACGACGACGGGCGCCTGGCCTGGCTGGCCACCGACCTGCGCGACACCGAGGAACTCGGCCCGGTCATCGGCGATCGCGTGCTGATCATGGATCCGGCCAACGGCGAGCTCGAGACCCTGTTCAGCACCTGGGACTGGCTGGAGCCCAGCGAGGAGCAGCTGGGGCTCACCAGCAGCTGGGCGGCGGGCCGCGACTGGACCCACGGCAACAGCCTGCGCTGGTCCGCCGAGCGCGACTCGTACTGGCTCACCCTGCGGGGCACCGACCAGCTGATGGAGCTGGACGCACACAGCGGCGCTCTGCTCACGGTGATCGGCGCCGACAGCTACACGGCCGAGCCGGCCGAGGCCGCCTTCTGGGGGCGGGACTACTACGACGTGGGCCCCCACGGCGCCGCCTGGACCGCCGACGACAGCCTGCTGGTCTTCGACAACGGCCCCGTGGCCGACTGGACCTCGGACAGCGCCGAGGACCCCTGGTCCCGCCTGCTGGAGCTGGAGCTGGACGAGGCCGGCCAGATCGCCCGACCCCTGCGGATCCACGAGGCGGGCCGCGGCCGCATGGCCTGGTTCATGGGCGGCGCCACGCGCCTGGACGACGGCGGCACGCTGGTGAGCTGGGGCAGCGCCGGGGTGCTGGAGCGCCTGGACGAAGACGCGCAGCCCAGCTGGGCCCTGGAAGGAGAGGCCGCCTGGGGGCCGGCGACATGGATCCCGGACCCATACGCCGGCGAGTGACAAGGGGTGACAGGTTTGATTCTCGCTTTTCCAGGCCGGGTATGAAACACTCCCGCCGAGGCTGACAGCGCGAGCACGAGTTTTCTTTTCCTTCTGAGCCGACCAGGGTTCCAAGGAGTCGGGCACAGAAACGGAACTTCCCACGAAGAGGAGACAAGCCATGAATCGCACCATCCCAACCCTGATCATCACCTGCTCCACCCTGGCCCTCGGCTGCTTCGAGCTGGAACAGCCCCAGGACATCATGGGCAACTTCGAAGTGGAGTATGCCAACAACATGCGCGTCTACATCAACGACGAGCTGGTGGCCGACGTGCAGGACGGCGAGGACGCCGACATCGAGTACGACGGCGAGATCTTCCAGGTCTCCACCCTCTGCTCCGACGAAGGCGTGGACTGCCCCAGCGAGACCTTCTGGAACGACGTGGCGGTGGACCAGCCCTGGGGGCCCGACTACCAGCTGCTCAACTTCGTGAACCTCGACGTGGAAGACGAGAGCGCCGGCGCACGCCTCGGCGGCCTGCTCAACGAGGACGGCAGCTTCGACATGCTCTCCGGCCTGGCCGTGGGCGCCAACAGCAACTGCGTCGCCCTCGGTGTGGGCACGGTCGAGGGCTACTTCGTGGACAAGGGCACCACCATCGAAGACGGCGTCATCACCTACGCCTGGGCCGGTGGCTGCGTGATCGGCGCGGTGGAGGTCGGCGTCGCCATCCGGCTGGAGACCGACTACACCGCCATCCGCACCGGCGACTACGACGTCTCCTCCGTCACCCCCGAAGAGCCCATCGACGAAGAGGGCGAAGAGGTTGACCCGGAAGAGCCCGAAGAGGAGTACGCGGTGGAAGGCACGCAGGCTCCCCTGTAGACCCCAGCACATCGAGCGGCGCGGCCCCTCCCCGGCTGCCGCGCCGCCGGCGTTCTGGGGCCGGTGCTGCTGCGCCGTTCAGCTCAGCGACGGCGGCGGAAGAGCTGGCCCACCAGGGCGAGCACCACCAGCACGAGGGCGCTCCAGGCGTAGTAGGCCAGGTCGCAGCCCAGATCGGCCAGGAAGCCCTGCTCGTACCCCGTGTCTTCCAGCTCGGGCTCGGCGGGCCGGGGCGTGACAGGCGCCGCGGGTGCCAGGCCCGGATCGGGCGGACCCTGGGGGCCGGGTCCCTGGTGGATCACCTGGCCTCCGGGCTGCACGGGGCCGGCCTGGGCATCCCAGGGTGCGCGCTCCAGGGACATGAGATCGCCGGTGACCCGGCGCGCTTCGGGCTTGGAGGTCCATGACGCGAGCTCGGGTGCCTGGCCCTGGATCAGCAGGGTGCCCGAGCGCTCGGCCACCCAGATCCGACCGTCGGGCAGCCAGCCCAGGGCCTCGGGGATGCCGGGCACCTCGTCGTCGAGGCGAACGCAGCGCTCTCCACAGTGCACCACGACGCCCTGGTCGAGCCCCACCAGCAGCTCGCGCTCCCGCACCGCGAGGGCGGTCACTGAGCCCGGCGTGATGGCGAAGACCTTCTTGGAGCCGTGCCAGACGGAACCGTAGCCCGCCACCCAGCCCCCAGCGGCGCGCGCGTGCATGGCGTCCATGCGCTTCTCACCGTCGAGGCGCAGGGGCCGCCAGCTCTCCTCGCAGGAGTCGGGGTAGACGAAGCCGGTGGGCGTGGCCAGCAGCAGGTGCTCTCCGGCCCCGTCCAGGCGCAGCCCGCGCTGCCTGCAGGAAGCCCAGCGTTCGCCTTCGAGCAGGTACAGCCCGCCCTTGCGATCCACGGCCCACAGCCGATCCTGGGCATCGTAGGCGGCGGTGACCAGGTTCTCGCCGCCGTGGGCCCCCACCTGCTCCAGGCGCGGCAGGCGCTGCCAGACACCGTCGGCGTCGAGCAGGGTGATGCCCTCGAAGTCCACCACCAGCGCGCCGGTGCCGTGGGCCACCACGGCCACCGAGTCGGTGACGGGCTGGCCGGCACCGGCCGAGGTGTACCAGGACTCGCCGCTGTCGGCCGAGAGATAGACCCCGGTGCCCATCAGGGCCAGCACCAGCCGGCCGGCGTCATCGAGGACAGCCCCCCCGGTGACCGTGGCGCGGAAGCCCTGGCGGCGCGGCCGCAGCCGGGCGCCGTCGAAGTGCAGCGGGCCGCGGCGGAAGCTGCCCACCATGGCGCCGTCGGGCAGCGCCCAGGCGCCGGTGAGATCCAGGGTGGAGGGATCGTCATCCACGCGGCGCAGCTTGGCCTTGCGCAGGGCCACACCGTCGTGGATCAGCAGGCCGTCGTTGCGCCCGTCGCTGCGATCGACGCAGATGAGCACGCCCGCGGGCAGGGCCGCGAAGTGGGTGGCGTAGCCGCCGTTGACCGGATCGAGGGACCGCCACTGGCCCGGAGGGCCGAACATGAGGCTGCCGTCGGCGAGCCCGACCCAGGCCTGCTCGCCCGCCCAGCCCACCGCAGACACCCCCTGGTCGGTGTCGAGCACCCGCTGCCAGGTGGCGCCCCCGTCTTCGGACAGGTGCACGCCCGCGTCGATGGTGCCCAGCAGCACACGCTCGCCCTGGGCCGCCAGGCGCCAGGGATCCAGCTGGGGCAGCAGCCGCTGCGGCTCGCCGTCGAAGCGCAGCACGCCGGACTCCTCGCCCCTCACCGCCGCCAGCAGCACGCCCGAGCCGGTGACCGCCAGATCCACCGGGGTGCTGCGGCTCTCGTAGAAGTGCAGCAGCTCGGTGCTGGCGCCCACCCGCCAGATGGAGCCCGCCGGCGCGGCGTACACCTGCTGGTCGGGGCCATACACCAGCCGGCGGACCTCGGGCGGGAAGCGATCGTCGCGCTGCCACTCTTCGAGGCCCAGGTCGGAGCTCAGCACGCCCACGCGCGTGGCCACCGAGACCTGCTCTGCACCCACGGCCGCGTCGAGCACGTGACCTCGCTCCGGCCCGACCGGGACCCAGCCCGCCGAGGCGACATGGACGCCAGCGAGCGCCAGGAAGCAGGAGACCACGCTCATATCGCCATGTTAACGTTCTCGACGCCCCCAGGAGTAGGAATGGCCGAGCCCGAGCGCGAGCCCGTCTGGCGGGTGGTCCTGGCACACAGCCGGCGCTGGGGACTGGACCTGGCCGCCGTATTGGTGCTGCTGGGGCTGGGCATCTACCTGCTCCCGGCCTCCGGCACCCCCATGGCCAACGAGCCCCAGCTGGAGGTGCCGTTCTGGGCCACGTCCAGCGATCTGCTGCTCATGGGACCCGACGCGGGTGCCTGGGCCTCCAGCGCACAGGCCGTGATGCGCGGCCACTGGGAAGCCCTCGACGAGCATCGGCTGCCCACCTACTCCATCGTGCTGGCGGCCTTCAACTGGGTGCAGGGCGACGTGGCCCTGGCGGGTCACCTGCTCAACCACCTGAGCAAGCTGCTGCTGCCGCTGCTGCTCTTCGGGCTGGGGCGGGCCTCGGGTGAGCGCAGCTCGGGCCGGGCCATCGGCCTCGCCGCGGGGTTGCTGGTGCTCTTCTGCGCACCCCTGGCCAACGCCTCGCGCATGTACGGCGTCGATCCGCTGATCGCGTTCATCCTGCCCGCCTCCCTGCTGGCGGCCCTGAGCGTGCGCCACCGCTGGTGGCTGGCGGGGCTGGCCGGTCCCATCGCGGCCTTGGCCATGGTCACCCACTACACCACGCTGCCCATGGCCATCCCGCCGCTGCTGCTGGTGCTGCTCCGCGGGCCGCGGGTCTGGTGGAAGCGCGTGCTGGCGGTGCTGCTGTTCGCGGGCAGCGGGGCGGCGCTGCTCTGGCTGCTGTCGCTGGCGTTCCCCTTCCCCACCCCCGACGAGTTCGTCCGCGCGGTCTCCGAGGGCATCGCCCCCAAGGCAGGCGCCGCGGCGTCGGCCCAGCTGTCCGGCGAGGCGCGCACCATCCTGGAGTCGGGGGCGGGCTCCGCCTTCGATGACGCCATCGCGGCGGTGGCCGCCGCGCTGCGCCCGGCCAGGCTGCCCTGGGGCGCCATGCTGGTGCTGCCCTGGCTGGGGGTGCTGGGCGCGGGGCTGCGACCATCCTGGCGCGAGCCGCCGGAGCGCCCCTGGCTGCGACCGCTGGCCTCCGTGGACCTCTCCCTGGGGCTGGTGGTGCTGGCCTACCTGGCGCCGCTGCCCATCCTGGCCGCCGCCTCGGCTCCCGAGCGCTATGGCTGGAACCTGCTGCCCTTCGCCGCCCTGCTGATGGCCCGCGGGGCGGTGTCGGTGGCGGCCTGCCTCGAGAGCGGGATCAAGCTCGCCTGGGCGCGCTGGCCCGCGGGCGTCCTGCCGGCCGTGGTGGCGCTGGCCGCGCTGTGGGCCACCTGGCCCCAGCTGGGCCCCCTGCGCAGCCGCATGCCCCCCTCACCGGCGGGCTTCGAGGTGCGCGAGCTGGGCGAGCTGATCCTCGCGCACTTCGAGCCGGGAGGCGGCGCCGTCTGCTCCGCGCGCGAAGCCTCCGCCATCGCCGGGCGCTACTACTGCCCCTACTCCAACTGCCCCTTCCAGGCGGTGCCCAGGGAGTACAAGCGCTGCCTGGGCATCATCGGCAAGGAGTGCTCAGGCGAGGGTCCGGTGCCCTACGTGGTGGTCCGGCCCACAGGCCACATGCCGCACGCCGTGCTCGAGGACAACACGGGCGCGGGCCGCGACCCGCGCAAGTCCATGGACGCCTGGCTGCTGGAGCGCTACGAGCCGCTCGAGGTGTACAAGGGCCACCAGTTCAGCGCCTGGATCCTCGGTCTCCCCCGCGAGGATCTCCTGGAGCAGGAGGAGCCGGCGGGCAGGCCTCCGGGTCCACCCAACCCCACCCCGCCATAGTCGGTCGCCTGCCAGTGCTCGGAATCGGCGCTACCATGACGGCTGCTGGAGGACCCGGGCCCATGCTCTCGGTGCGAGCCACGGCGGCGGCGCTGGCGGCATCCCTGCTGCTGGCGGGCTGCCCATCCAAGGACAGCGGCGACAGCGCGCCGGTGGGCCTGCCCACCGTGGTGGTGCTCACGGTTGACGCCCTGAGCCCCCGCATCCTGTGGGGCAACGACGGCCAGTGGGAGACCGCACCCAGGCTCTGGGAGTTCATGGACCAGGCCACGGTGCTGCCCAATGTGCTCACACCGCGCGGCCTCACCGCCGTCTCCCTCAGCTCGTTCAGCACGGGCACCTACCCACGCGATCACGGCATCCGCATCAACTCGGGCGCCTCCAGGCCGGCCCGGACCACCCTCTTCGAGCGCTTCCAGCGGGCGGGCTACGCCACCTGGGGCTACTCGGCGAACCTCTGCTATGTCATGGACCAGGGCGTGGACGAGCGGGTCTGCACCTGGTCCGGCGAGGAGCCCGACCTGGGCTCCCTGGCGCTGCGCGACGAGCTGCTGGTGGAGCAGCTCATCGAGCGCATCGGCGACCACCCGGCCGGCGAGCCGCTGTTCCTGTGGCTGCACCTCAACCAGCCCCACAAGCCCTTCCAGATGGTGGAGGAGTATTACGAGCTCTTCCACCCCGATCCCTATGAGGGCGATCTCGACCCCAGCGACGTGGACCAGACCTATGCGGTGGCGCTGGGCACCATGCCCTTCGACGAGGCGGACAGGCGCCACATGGAGGCGGTCTACGCCAGCCAGGTCCGGGCCACGGACGACCGGCTGGGCAGCGTGCTCGACGCCCTGGAGCAGGCGGGGCTCTACGATGACGCCCTGGTGATCTTCGGTGCGGACCACAGCGAAGAGCTGGCCGAGCACCACGACTTCTTCTACCACGGCTGCCCGCCCTACAACGACACCCTGGGCATCACCTGGGCCTTCCGCGCCCCGCAGCTCGGGGCAGGTGAGAGCATCGACACCTGGGCGAGCATGGTGGATCTGGCCCCCACCATCGTGGAGCTGGCGGGCATCGGTCCCTGGACCGGCCAGCAGCCGGGGCGCTCCCTGGTCTCCGGCTTGCAGGCGGGCGTACTGAGCGCCGAGCCCGTGTTCCTGGAGCGCGGCATGGAGACCGCCGGGGTCATCCGGGGCAGCGACAAGTACATCATGAGCGGCACCGGCGGCACGGGCGACTGCATCCCCTACTCCGACGCCGGCATGGAATACCCCGGCGAGCTGGAAGAGCTCTACGACCTGGATGACGACCCAGACGAGCACGACAACCGCGTCGAGGAGCTCAACGAGCTGCGCGGGCAGCTGCGCAGCGAGGTCTGCGACTGGGTGCAGCAGAGCGACTGGGTGGCCTGGGAGGAAGCCGAGGACAACCAGCTGCTGCAGCAGTGCGAGGACTGGAGCAGCGGCACGGCGCTGTGAGCCCGGCGTAGGCGGCGGGCATAGGATCCAGGTTGATATGATTACGTTTTTGCAAGCAAAAACGTAATCATATCAACCTGGATCCTGCTCTCTCCTGCTCTCTCTGGGCGCGGCCCTGCTCTGGGCGCTATGAGCCCAGGGCGCGGCCGAGCGCGGTGGCCAGCTCTCGCAGCGTGAAGGGCTTTGACAGCAGGGCTGCCACACCCCGCGCCTCGATATCTACCTGGCCGGCCTTGCTGGTGTAGCCGGTGGCCAGGATGATCCGCACCTCGGTGTCCACCCGGCGGATGGCCTCGATGGCTTCGAGCCCGCCCATGCCGCCGATGATGGTGATGTCGAAGATCATCGCCTGGTAGGGGTCGCCCACGGCGAGGGACTGTTGATGGGCCAGCACGGCCTCTTCGCCGTCGCGCACCTCGTCCACCTGCAAGCCGAAGCTGCGCACCATGGAGGCCACCACGCGCAGCACCTCCAGGTCGTCGTCCATCAGCAGGACGCGGCCGCCCTGCAGCATGCCGGCGGCCGGCTCCCTGCGGACCGGCTCGGTGGGGGAATCAGCGGCGGGCAGGAAGACGCGGAAGGTGCTGCCCATCCCCGCCTCGGAGTCCACCAGGATGGTGCCCCCGTGGCTCTGCACGATGGCCCAGGCCGAGGACAGCCCCAGCCCGGTGCCCTGCCGCTTGGTGGTGAAGAAGGGCTCGAAGATGCGCGCCCGCAGCTCGAGGTCCAGGCCGACGCCCTTGTCCTCCACCTCCACCAGCAGGTAGCGGCCTTCGGGCAGGCCGACCGGCTCGCTGCCATCGAGGCGCAGGTTGCGCGCCCGGAGCACCACAAGGCCGCCGTCGGGCATGGCCTGGGCGGCGTTGAGCACCAGGTTCTGGAACACCTGGCCCAGTGAGCTGCGCTCCGCGTGCGCCGCCCACAGGTCGTCGGGCAGCTCGCAGCGGAAGCCCACGGCGTGGTCCTGCAGGGTCAGCTCAGCGGTCTCAAGCAGCAGCCCAGGCAGCGACAGCGTGGTGCGCATCAGGCCGCCGCCGCGCGCGAAGGCCAGCAGCTGCTGCGTGAGATCGCGCGCCCGCAGGGCCCCCACCTCGGCGCGCTCCAGGTGCTTCTCCAGCACGCTGCCCTCAGGGCAGAGCTCGCGGGCCAGCGCCACGCTGCCCAGCAGGCCGGTGAGGTAGTTGTTGAAGTCGTGAGCGATGCCTCCCGCCAGGACCCCCAGGGACTCCAGCCGCTCGGACTGCAGCAGCTCCAGCTCCATGCGCTTGCGCTCGCTGATGTCCTGCACCATGACCAGGGCGCGCAGCGGTCGATCCTCCTCGTCGCGCATCCAAGCCACCGTGGTGTGGCACCAGACGGGCGTACCGTCCTTGCGCAGGTAGCGCTTCTCCAGGTTGATCGTCTCGCGCTGCCCCGCCATGACCTGCCAGGACTGCCGCCGGCCGGGACGGATATCCTGGGGGTGGGTGATGGCCGCGCTGCTCAAGCCGGCGAGCTCCTCGGCGCTGTAGCCGAGCAGGCGACAGAAGGCCGGGTTGATGCTCTCGAACCGGCCTTCGAGCGTGGTGATCGCCAGCCCCACCGCCGCAGCGTCGAAGAGCAGGCGCATGCGCTCCTCGCTCTGTCCGAGGGCCACCTGGGCCTCGTGGCGCTGGTGGACATCCTGCCCGTTGACCACCACGCCCCAGGGGGTGGGGTTGAGCTGGAAGCGGCACCAGCGACGGTCGCCGCTGGCGCGCGTGACCTGCAGGGTGCGCTCCACAGGCCGCCCGGAGATGACGTCCTGCTCCCAGGTGGCCAGGACCTCGGCGGCCTGCCCGTCTCCCGGGAAGAGGGAGGCGGCCAGCTCGTCGAGCTCGAGGTCGGTGGGCAGCCGGTGCCCGAGGATCTGCTCCATGGCTGGGTTGGCGAAGGAGACCCGCCGGAGCGGATCCAGCACCAGGATGCCGTCCCACGAAGACTGGACCACCGCGGCGAGAAAGCCCTTGTCCCTCTTCAACGCTTCGTTCTCCGCCTGCAGCACCGTGCGCGTGGCGTCCAGCTGGTCCAGGCGGAGCTGGGGTGACTCGGTGATCACCTGCTCCGTGTCTCGCCGATGGTCAGAGTCGCCCAAGGCATTCCGTCCGGGTCCGTGGCAGTGCGCATCGTACCATCGCCGGCGCCGCCTATGGCCTGGAGCGGGCGCGCCGACCGGCAGCGCCGCGGTGCTCTGCGCCAGCGCGCAGCTGGATCTTCCTCGCTTCTCGGCCTGCAAGCCTGCTATCGTCCTGGGATGGCCAGCCAGGATCGAGCTGCGCGGTTCGGGCTCTCCAGGGCCGGCGTCCTCCTCGCCCTGGCGTGCTGCTGCGCCTGCGCGGAGCGCCCGCAGGGATCTGCGGACAGCGATCTGGACAGCGCCCACCCGCTCGATCCCGGCGACAGCGGTCCTAGGCCGATGGCTCCCGTGGCAGCCGAGGACTGCCGGCCCGACCACTGGAGCGTCGCGGGCCGCTGGCCGGGGGTGATCATCGGCGGCGGGCCCGCGGGGCTGGCGGTGGCGAGCAGGACAGCGGGGGCCCTGATCATCGAGGCGGAGCCACACCTGGGCGGGCGCATCCTGTCGGCGGCGGCCCTGAGCTGGCTGGTGGGCACCCCCGAGCAGGAGGCCGCGGGCTTCTTCGACAGCCCCGAGCAGGCGGCGAAGGACTGGCCCGCGCTCACGGGCAGCGAGCCCACCGAGACCACACTCCGCTTCCTCGATGACCAGGGGGCGCTGCGCGACGAGCTCGTGTCCATGGGCCTCAGCCTGCAGCCGCCCAGCGCCGATCCCATCCTGCGCCTGCCGCGCATCCACGGCCTGGAGGGTGGCGGCATCGCCCTGGCGCGAGCCCTCGAAGATTCCCTGCAGCCCGACACGGAGCTGCGCCTGGGCCTGCGCGCCGGCCGGGTGGTCAGCTGCCAGCGGCGGGTGGTGGGCGTCATGGCTGCCGGCCAGATGTTCGGCGCCGACGAGGTGGTGGTGGCCTCGGGGGGCTACGCCAGCAACGCCGAGCTGATCCCCACCCCCAGCGAGGCCCAGGGAGACTCCTGGCGCGCCGCCACCACCGAGGGCGCCGACGGCCAGGCGGTGCTCTGGGCGCAGGGAGCGGGCTGGGGCCTGGCTGACCTGGATCACATGGGCTGGCAGCGGGATCTGAGCGCCCTGCAGGCCGAGGACGGCTCGCTGCTGGGCTACGCCGGGCTCGGCAGCTTCGGGGGCGTCACCCCGCTGATCTGGGTGAACGAAGCCGGCGAACGCTTCACCGACGAGGCGGGCACCCACAGCCTGGCCCTGTCCACCCCCTACCGGGCCCACGCCCCTGTGCGGGCCATCATCACCTGGGAGCACCTGCGGGCGCTGCTGGGCCCCGACAGCGCCCACCTGCTGGAACAGGCCCTCGACGCAGAGGAGCGCGCCTGGTGCGCCAGCGGCAGCGAAGAGCTGGCCAGCAAGGCGGGGATCGCCGCCGGCGGCCTCCAGCAGACCCTGGCCACGGTGGCCAGCATCCGAGCTGGCGAGCTCGAGGACGCCCATGGCCGCCACAGGAGCACGCTGCCCGACCTGTCGGCGGCGGAGCTCTGCGCCTTCGTCCCCGGCCAGGTGGCCAACAAGACCTTCGGCGGCCTCGCCGTGGACCAGGACGGCAGGGTGCTGGACGAGCAGGGCCTGGTGGTGGAGGGCCTGTGGGCGGTGGGCGAGGCCGCCGGCATGGCGGCCCCCGGCATGGGCGGACGTTCCGGCTTCGACGGCAGCATCTCGGCGGTGCTGTGGTCCGGCTGGCGCACCGGCGACGCGCTGGTGGCGGATCAGGGGCCGTAGAACCAGTCCACCCAGGCGCCGTCCACCAGCCGCTCGGCCACGAACTGGAGGGACTCGTCGTGCCCCAGCTGGGCGGGCAGATCCAGCTGGGGCGCACCGGGCACACCCACGGCCGGATGGTTGGGCACGTGGCCATCGGCGCTCGGTTGCATCACGGGATCCGCTGAGGGCGAGGTGCGCAGGTGCGCCACCCGCACTCCCCGCGCGGCGGGAGGGTAGCCATCGATCATTGTGCCCAGATCCAGCATGAAGCGGGCCTCGGCGCGCCCCTCGCGGTTGCGCCTGCGCGCCAGCGTGCCAGCCAGGGGAGCCGCCACCGTGAGCGCGTAGACCTGGGCGTGCGGCCGGGTGGCGGGGATGGCCACCCGGGATGCGCCGGTGGCCACCACGATGCCGCCGGCGGAGTGGGCCAGCACCACCACGGGCCCGGCCTGGGCGGGTAGACACTGCAGCAAGCGCGTCAGGCCCGCCCCGAAGGACTCCACGATGGCATCGCGCTCGTCGTAGGGCACCCAGCGGTACATCCACAGCGAGGACGGCTCCGCCCGGGTCAGGGTGGAGATGGCCTGCACCCACTCGCTGCCATCCCCCTGGAGGCCGTGCACCAGCACGTACACCGGGCCGTGATGGCTCTCCTGGGCGCGCAGCACCCGCTCGCAGGTGGGGGTGGTGACGCCCAGGTCCACCGGCGTGAAGCGCTCACCGTAGGTGTCTGGGTTGGCGGCCTGGCCCGAGGCCACGTGGAACCAGCCCGTCCACCCCGCCATCTGTGCCACGTCCAGCGGCCCGCGGATGGGGCCGCAGGCGGCGAGGATGAGCAGGAGCAGGGCCATGGTCATGGAGCGGAGGTAACAAACTTCGAGGATGAGCGATCATCCATGGAGTACGTTACGTCCTGCGTAACAAGCTCTGCGGATACGCGGCTATCCGCGAAGTTTATTACCGGAAAGGTAACAAAAGCGCCGGATGATCCCCCATCCTCCGCGTTCGCTACGCATAGGAGGCCCCATGCCCACCTGGCACCTCACCTTCTCCTCAGACGGGCGGAGCCCTCTCTTCCCCGGCGAACCGGAGCGCCGCTCGGCCGTGCACGCCCTGGCCCGCAGCGCCGGCGAGCCGCTGGTGTTGTTCTGCGTCGTAGACGAGCACGTGCACCTGGTGGTCCTCTGCGACCAGGGCCGGCTGGGTCGCTTGTCGCGGGCGGTCCTGCTGGCGCTGCGTGCGCGGAGTCCGCAGCCGCTCTCGCCAGCCCATGTCAGGGCCGTGGACAGCCGCGCCTACATGGAGTGGCTGCTGCGCCACGTGCTGATCCAACCCCACAAGCACGGCCTGCCCGGACACCCCGCGCTGTGGAGCGGCTCCTGCTTCGTCGACCTGCTGGGCGCACGGCAGGTGCCGGGCATGCAGCTGCGCATCCTCGAGGCCCTGCCCCGCTTCCGCCTGCGCCAGGCCCTCGCCGCGGTGGGCCTCACGGGCGGGCCCATCGAGCCCATGGCCGACCAGCAGCTGCTCATGGCGGGTCCCGGCCGCCTGGCCCGAGCTGCAGCGGATGCCTGCTGTGCCGACCCGGCCTTGACCGGCCGAGCGGCCCCCGTCGTCGCGGCACGCCGCGCCGCGGTGCAGCTGAGCGCCGCAGCGGGCCTGCCCACCAGCGCCATGGCCACGGCCCTGGAGCTCACCCCCCACGGCGTGCGCCGGCTGCGACGTCAGGCCGCGGATCCCACGGCGCTGCACGCGGTCCGCCTGCGCCTCGCCCTGGAGGAGCGGGTGGCCACGCTGCCGCTGTCGGCAGGCGAGCCAGAGGGGCAGGACTACGAGGCGCCCGATTCCGGCGACGGTGTGCCCTCAGCAGGCGACAGAACAGGCTGCCGCGAGGCAGCCGACCGAATCGTAGCGAGGGACACCAGGCGCCTGGCGAAGCGCGCTCTGCGAAGTAGTGTCGGGTGAAGGTGTGTTCCTACACTCCGAAGTCGGCGCTGCGAGCAGAGCGCGCTGCAGTGGCGATCTGGTGTTCCGCAGTAGATTCGGGGTTCTGTCGCCTGCTGCCTGGTAGCCATCAGCCCGGAGGTGGCTCCACCGCCACCGCCGTGGCGCGCGGGATGCGCCCCCACAGCGTGACCGGGCCGGTCCAGCCCAGGGCGGGGCCGGGGGCGGGCTCAGCGCCCAGCAAGCAGCCCCGGGCCACGGCGTACACGCGCGGCAGCAGGTGGTCCACCAGGGCCTGTCCGGCCTCGGCGCTGGCCAGGTGGGGCACGCCCGAGTAGCCCGGGAAGGGCCGCAGCCCGTACCAGGCCAGGCCGCGGGCCATGAAGGACAGCTCGGCGGAGAGCTCCGCGAGGCCCAGCTTCGCTGCCAGTCGCGAGCCGCCGAGAGGAGCCGCCTTGGGCTCCATCAGGGGACAGGGAGGCACTCTTTCGTGGCCCTTCACCGTGTGGGGGGCCAGCAGCAGGGCCAGGGAGGTCTCCAGGAAGCCTGCGTGCAGGTCGTAGGGCAGGCGCTGGGCCACCTGCTCGCGGTCGGCGGGATCGGCCACGCAGCCCACCGCCTCGGACAGCCGCGCGGCGTTCACATCCATCAGCTCCCGCAGCAGCAGGTTCATGGGTGAGAACACGCGCACCCCGCGCGCCTGCAGCCAGCGAGCCCCCTCGTGCACCGCCAGGTTGTGCAGCGGGCTGCCATGGAAAGAGGACAGGATGACCCGCTGGGCTCCCAGCTCGTGGAGCTGCCGGCAAGCCGCCAGCACCCTGCGGCGCACCGGCTGGTAGGGGATCAGCTCGCTGCCCGGGCCCTTGACGGGATCTACGCCGACCCCCAGCTCACCTGCGGAGATCCAGGGCCAGTCCTGGCCCTGCTCCTGGAAGGCCTGGACGAGCAGGCGCGCCAGGCCCTCGGCCATCAGGGCGTCGTTGTGCACGCTCAGGTGGGGGCCGTGGTACTCCACCGGGTTGACGCAGAGCACCACGGGGGCGCCGCTGGAGAGCTGGGCCGGGCTGGGCTGGAGGGGGAGATCCACCCGCGCGCTCACAGGTTCCGCCGGTACTCGCCCCCCACCTCGAACAGGGCCTGGGAGATCTGGCCCAGCGAGGCCACGCGCACGGTGCTCATCAGCTCCTCGAAGATGTTGCCCCCCTGCACGGCCACCCGCTTGAGGTCTTCGAGAGCCGCCGGGGTCTCGTCGGCGTGGCGGGCCTGGAAGGCGCGCAGGGCGGCCAGCTGACCGTCCTTCTCCTGGGGCGTGGCGCGGCGCAGCTCCACCTCGGGCTGCACGTAGTCGTCGGCCAGGGTGGCGGGGTCGAGGAAGGTGTTGATGCCCACGATGGGGTAGCTGCCGTCGTGCTTCTTGTGCTCGTAGTA
>CAZEJJ010000044.1:0-44502 GCA_964512185.1 uncultured Enterobacterales bacterium
GGTGTGGGGCGGCGGCGGGCCCCGCGGTCCCCCCTACCCCCGCGGCCCGCGGCCGCCTACGGCCGGCCTGGGGCCTACTTGGCCCTGAGCTGCATCCCCAGCGACTTGACCGTGGTGGCCTCGCCGCTGGTGGGCAGGCTCGCCCGGACGGACAGGGGGCTGCCCGCTGTGACGTTGTCGATCTGTAGCAGGCGCACCCGGCCCTTGATGCTGCAGCCGCGGTTGGAGCAGCTCTGCGTGGAGCCGATGGTCACCGTGCCGCCCCTGGCCTGGGTGGGGCTGGCGTCGTCGTCCATGCGCAGTGGGCCGTCGTAGACCTCGTTGCCCGAGACCAGCACCGTCAGGGTTCCGTGCACGTGGTACTGGGGCTCGGACTCGGTGGATCCCACCCCGTAGCTGACCCCTGTGTCCATGTCATAGACCAGCCACAGGCCGGGCTTGCCATCGGGAATGGCGGTCTCCCATTCCAGGGTGGCCTGGCCGGCGGAGACGGTGAACGCCTTCTCTTCCACCAGCTCGCCGCCGCAGGCCGTGGCCAGCAGGATCAGCAGTCCTGCGCGAAAAACGGTCGCTGCCATGCCTTCCTCCTGTGGCGACGTTGTAGGCAGGCCAGCCGAGTGGATCCCGCTTGGCCAGGGGGAGCTTCGAGGCTACAACAAAGCGTCGGGCCGCGCTGGTCCCGCGCCCCCCAGCCTGGGAGGTCTTGTGTTCGAAGAGCTCGAGAACCTGCGCTTCAGCTACGAGACGCGCCTCTTTTCGGCCATCGAAGCCGAGATCGGGCCCCGCGCGGAGCGGGACTCCGAGGAGACCAGGAACCTGCTGCAGGCGCGGCGCCGTTCGTTGCTGGGCGACGCGGTGTGCATCACCGAAGACCTGCTGCCCGAGGTGCACGCGGCCTACAAGGACTGCCTGGCCACCCTGGGCGGTGGGCTCACGGGCAACCTGTTCGTCATGCAGTCAAACGAGTACAACGCCTCGGTGCTGGCCGCCGACAAGACCTTCGACGTGGTGGTGCACTCGGCCCTGCTCAAGGACTTCTCCCTGGAGCAGCTCAGGTTCGTCTTCGGCCACGAGCTGGGACACGTGGTGTTCGGGCATTCCAAGTTCTCGGTGCACGAGATCCTCTCCAACCCCGAGGGCACCCCCGCCTCGCTGGCCAGCCTGCTGTTCCGCTGGTCGCGGGCCGCCGAGGTGAGCGCCGACCGGGTGGGGCTGCTCTGCAGCGGCAAGCTCACCGACGCGGTGTCGGCGCTGTTCCTCACCGCCAGCGGCATCCAGGGCATCGAAGAGCACCGCGTGCTGCGCTCCCTGCGCACCCAGTACGATCAGCTCGAAGCGCATATCAACGACGTGGGCGGCTCCCACGGCTGGATCCGCACCCACCCCATGATCCCCATCCGCTTCAAGGCCCTGGAGCTGGGCGCGCTCGACCTGGTGGCCCTGCGCCAGCAGCACCAGGGCTTCTCGTGGGCCGGCTTCCGTGGCATCGACACCAAGATCGCCGCGGTGCTCGAGAAGCTGGACACCTCGGTGGACTACCAGCCGGGGGCAGGAGCTGTGCCCAGTGCGGGACCCAAGGACGACGAGGCCCAGCTGGCCCTGTTTCTGTGCATGCTCTACGTGGCCCTGGCCGACGGCGATCTGCAGTGGAACGAGCGGGCGTTCATCACCGACCTGCAGCGCGCCACCCGATCCCAGCTGCCCGTCAAGCGCATGATGGACAGCGCCGATCGCGACAAGCGAGCCTTCAACGAGCACGCCCTGAGCGAGATCCGCGAGCGGCGCGAGCACTTCGAGCGCGACGATCTGCGCAAGGTCATCGAGCTGGCCGCGGTGATGATCTGCCAGCACGGGCGGGTCAAGCGCCCCGAGCAGAACGCCATGGAGCAGGTGGCGGTGGCTCTGGGCGGCGACGCCCGCCTGGTGAACGAGGTGGTGATGTTCGTGCAGATGAACGGTCCCACCCAGCAGAAGGTGCTCGAAGGCTGGTAGGGTCTACAGTCCGCAGCTGCTGCTGGCGGCGCCGTCGCAGTTGTCGTCGATGCCGTTGTCGCAGATCTCGCCCATGCCGGGGTTGACCTGGTCGTCGTCGTCGTCGCAGTCCAGCTCCAGGTCGTCCACCTCTTCGCAGGTCTCGCCCGCTGGATAGCCGTCGCCGTCCAGGTCGAAGTCCTCGTCCACCTCGTCGTCGCAGTCCTGGTCGGCGCCGTCGCAGCTCTCGGCGGCCCCCGGATAGTGGTAGGCGTTGTTGTCGTTGCAGTCACCCGCGGCGTTCTCGTGCACGAAGCCCGAGGGCTGCTCGCAGGCCACCACGCTGGAGTCGTCGGCCCCCCAGCCGTCCTGGTCGTAGTCCTCGTACCAGGTGTCCGCGTCGGTGGGCTCCTCGTCGATGTCCAGGTCGCAGTCGTTGTCCAGCCCGTCGCAGAGCTCGTCGGCGCCAGGGTAGCTGTCAGCGTCTTCGTCGTCGCAGTCGCTCCCCAGATCGGAGCCGCAGCGGGCCTGGGACAGGTGGCCGTCACCGTCGGTGTCGAAGTCCTCGTCCACCTCGTCATCGCAGTCCTGGTCGACCCCGTCGCAGACCTCGGTGGCTCCCGGGTGCACGGAGCCCTCGGCGTCGTCGCAATCGTCGGCGGTGGCGTAGAAGTCGTCGGGGGCGTTGCAGGCGAAGGTGATCTCGGCCTGGCCTGCGTAGCCGTCGCCGTCCTGGTCGGCGTACCAGGAGGTGGCGTCGGAGGCGTCGTCCTCATCCACCCCGTCGTCGCAGTCGTTGTCGATGCCGTCGCAGACTTCGTCAGCGTCGGGATTGATGGCGGCGTTCTGGTCGTCGCAGTCTCCCGGGACGGTCCAGCTGTCGCCGTCTTTGTCGGCCTCCATGGAGGTGCAGCCCAGCAGGAGGCAACAGAGCAAAGGAAGCGCGCGCATTCTTCCCCCAGGGCGAGAGGGTGTGTGCGCATCCTACCAGAGCTGGGCGCAGGTCCAGAAGGGGCCGCGCTCCCGGGTCAGCGCCCCAGCAGGTTCGCGCGCAGGTGGCGCAGCAGGCTGTGGTGGTCGCCGTGGCCGAGCATGTCGAGCGCGCGGCGGGCCAGCCCCAGCGACTGCACCGCCTTGAAGAGCGCCTGGGGAGGCCGGGGCTGCCGGGCCAGCAGGCGTGGCTGCAGCAGCAGGCGCATGAGCCGGTCGGGGGGCCTGCCCAGGCTGTGCAGCAGCACCAGCAGGTTGAGCCAGTCGGCCTCCAGGTGGTGGTAGTGCCGGTGCACCGCGGGCTGGGCTCCCTCCCGCAGCCGCCCCGTGGCCAGCCACCGATCCCACAAGGCGGTGCCCGGGTAGGGTGTGAGCGAGAACAGGTTCAGGGTGTAGGGCGTGGGCAGGCGGGCGAGCAGATCCAGGGTGGCCAGCCGATCCTCGGTGGACTCGTCGGGGTTGTCGAGGATCAGGTCGTAGGCCACCAGCATCAGCGAGCCGCGCCGCTGGTGGATGGCGTGGGCCGCCGCCAGGATCTCCCCGTCCGTGCCCGGGCGCTGGTAGCTGCCGCGGGTGGCGGCGCTGCCCGACTGGACGCCCATGCGCAGCCGGTCCATGCCCGCGTCGATGAGGATGTCCAGCTTCTCGCCGCTCACCGCCCGCGGGTTCACGCCCGAGACGAAGAAGGGCAGGCCCACGTCGCGCTTGTAGCGGGCGGCGAAGCTGCGCAGGCGGGCGGGGCTGCGCAGCATGAAGGCGTCGTCGTCGAAGCTGACGTGGCCGATGAAGGGCATGCGCCTGCGGGCCCTGACAAGCTCGCTCACCACGGCTTCTTCGGGCCGATAGCGCACGGCGCGGGCCTGGCCCCCTGCCGCCCGGCTGTTGACGCAGTAGCTGCAGCGGAAGGGGCAGCCCCGGGAGCTCATGGTGACGTAGTCGCTGCTGAGGTGCTGGCGGAGGCGACGGCCCTGCAGGCGCACCAGGCGCTCGCGGTGCAGCACCCAGCTGCGCGAGGAGTCGTGGTCGCGGGTGGGGATGCGCTCGGCGGCCAGGGGCGTGCGGGTGGCGCTGTGCTGCGCGGTGCCGCCGCTGCTCAGGCAGAGCCCGGGCACGCGGGCGAGCTCGCCTCCGCGCTCCAGGCCCTCGAGCAGCTCCAGCAGCGTGAGCTCCCCCTCGCCACACACCGCGACGTCGCAGTGCTCGAGGCAGGCCTCGGGGCAGGCGCTGGCGTGGGGCCCACCCCACACCAGCAGGGCCCGGCTGTGCTGCCTGATGCTCCGGGAGAGGGCGACCGCGTTGCGGTGGTAGTTGGACAGGACGCTGATGCCCACCAGGTCGAAGCCGCCGCAGGCGCGGCCCAGCCGCTCCAGCACCGCTGGGGGATAGGGCCGCAGGAAGGGCCAGGGCAGGTAGAAGGTGGTGGGCCGATACCCGTGCAGCCGGAGGAAGCTGGCCAGGCACTCGACACCATGGGCCGGGGCGTGGCCGCTGGGGGAGACCAGCGCGACGCTCGACCTGCGGGCGCCGGGTGTGGTCATCTACCTGCCGCGTCTGCGGGCCACCTTGCGATCGACCTCGGCGTCCAGGTGACCGCTGAGCTCCTCCACCGTGGTGAGGTGGCGCAGCTTGCCGTCGAAGTAGCTCTCCACCGTGACGGTGCCCTCCTCGGCTTCGCGGCCGCCCAGCACCAGCAGGTAGGGGATCTTGGCGGTCTTGCCCAGGCGGATGCGCTTGTTGAGCGTGTCGTTGCCGTCGTCCAGCTCGACCCGGAAGCCGGCGCCACGCAGGGCGCTGGTGACCTGCTGGGCGTAGGCGTGGTGGTCCTGGGCGATGGGCAGCACGCGCAGCTGCACGGGGGCGAGCCACAGGGGGAAGGCCCCCGCGAACTCCTCCACCAGCAGGCCGAAGAAGCGCTCGAAGCTGCCCTGGATGGCGCGGTGGATCATCACGGGGCGCTTGCGCTCACCGTCGGCGTCCACGTAGGTCAGGTCGAAGCGCTCGGGCAGGTTGAAGTCCAGCTGGATGGTGCCGCCCTGCCATTCCCGGCCCAGACCGTCGCGGATGACGAAGTCGATCTTGGGGCCGTAGAAGGTCGCGTCGCCTTCTTGCACGTAGTACTTGCCGGCGGCGCGCTTCTCGAGCGCCTGGCGCAGGCCGTCCTCGGCCATGTCCCAGATCTCGTCGCCGCCGATGCGCTTCTCGCCGCGGGTCTTCAGCGCCACCATGTACTCGAAGCCGAAGGTCTCGAGCACGTGGCAGCAGAAGTCGAAGACCCCCAACACCTCGGCGTGGTAGGTCTCGGGCGTGCAGAAGATGTGGGCATCGTCCTGGGTGAAGCTGCGCACCCGCAGCATGCCGTGCAGGGTGCCGGCGCGCTCGTAGCGGTACACCGTGCCGAACTCGAAGTAGCGCACGGGCAGATCGCGGTAGGACTTGCCGCCCACGTTGTAGAGCATGACGTGGCCCGGGCAGTTCATGGGCTTGAGCCCGTAGTCGCCCAGGCCCTCGCCGCCTTCGCCGCCCTTGAGCATGCCCTGGTCCAGCTCGTCGAGGCTGTAGACCATGAACATGTTCTCGCGGTAGTTCTCGATGTGCCCGCTGGTGTGCCAGGCGTCGGTCTTCAGGATGTGGGGGGTGCGCAGGGGCTCGTAGGGCTTGTCGATGTGGCCGTAGGTGCCGTCCACGTGCAGGCCCCACATCCAGCGCTTGAGCTGCTCGACGATCAGCGCGCCCTTGGGCAGGTAGAAGGGCAGGCCGGGGCCCGCCAGCTCGGGGAAGGCGAACAGCCTCAGCTGCTTGCCCAGCACGCGGTGGTCGCGCTTCTTGGCTTCCTGCACGCGGCGCAGGTAGTCGTTGAGCTCGTCCTTGCTCTCCCAGGCGGTGCCGTAGATGCGCTGCAGCTGCTCGCGGCTCTCGTCGCCGCGCCAGTAGGCGCCGGAGACCGACAGCAGGGCGAAGTTCTGCACGTCCAGGGTGGACTCCACGTGGGGCCCGGCGCAGAGATCCACGAACTCGCCGGACCTGTAGAGCGTGATGGTGCCGTCTTCGAGGGTCTGCACGTGCTCGGCCTTGAGGTCCTCGCCCTGGCTCTCGAACAGCTCGAGGGCCTCGGCCTTGGAGATCTCGACGCGCTCGAACTTCGCCTTGGCCTTCTTGCGCAGCTTCAGCATCTGCTTCTTGATGGCCTTGAGGTCCTTGTCGGAGAAGCGGTGCTCCGTGTCGAAGTCGTAGTAGAAGCCGTCGGTCACCGGCGGACCGAAGCCCAGCTTCGTACCTGGGAACAGGCTCTGCACGGCCTCGGCCATGAGGTGGGCGGTGCTGTGGCGCAGGGCGTAGAGCCGCTGGGCTTTTTCGGACTGCACAGACTGCTTGGCGACGATGGGCATGCTGCCCTCCCGGGTTGACCTCGAGGCCCCTGCAATTAGCCGCTCGCGCCCGCGAAGTCGCGGCTCTCGCTGGAGTCGATGAAGTCCTGCAGGATGACCGCGGCGGCCGCCTGGTCGATGCTGCGCTTGCGACGAGCCCGCGAGGCGTCCTGCTCCAGCAGGTAGCGCTCCGCCTGCACGGAGCTGAAGCGCTCGTCGTGGTAGGCCAGTGGCAGCCCGGTGGCGGCGGCGAGAGCGTCGCCCATCTGGCGCGCCAGCCGGGTGCTGCGCGTCTCGCTGCCGTCCAATCCCAGTGGGAGCCCCACCACCAGGCCCACGGCGCCAGCCTGCTGCACGGTGGGCAGCAGCCGGGCCACGTCCTTGTTGACCCCCTGGCGTCGCAGCGTGGACAGGGGGCGGGCGAGCATGCGCAGCGGATCGCAGACCGCCAGGCCGATGGTCTTGGTGCCCACGTCCAGGGCGATCAGGGGGCCGGCGGGGGTGGCGCGCATGGGGCCGGAGTATAGCTTGTGGACCAGCCCGGAGGTCAGCCATGTCCTCGCAGAACCCGCCGCCCTTGGCCGAGGTGGAGATCCTCTCCCAGGGAGACGAGGTGCTGTGTGGGGCCACGGTGGACAGCAACGCCGCCGAGATCGCTCGCGCCGTGGACGCGCTGGGCCTGCCCCTGGGCCGCCACAGCACCGTGGGCGACGATCCCCAGGCCATCGCGGCGCTGTTGTTCCAGGCCGCCGACCGCGCCACGGAGCTCATCTGCAGCGGCGGGCTGGGTCCCACCGAGGACGACCACACCGCCGCGGCCGTGGCGCTGGCCTTCGGCCTCGACCTGCACGAGCATCCCGCAGCCCTGGAGCAGGTGGGGCGGGCCTACGCCAGCTTCGGCAGGCCGCTGGACAGCACCGCCCATCGCCAGGCGCGCATCCCCCGAGGGGCCCGCGTGCTGGAGAACCGCTGGGGCACCGCACCCGGCTTCGTGCTGGAGCGCTGGCCAGCGCGGCTGTGGTTCCTGCCCGGTGTGCCCCGCGAGCTGCGCGCCATGCTGGCGGCCCACGTGCTGCCCGCCCTGCAGAAGCGCTACCCCGCCGCGCGGGCCGGGCGCCTGGTCACCCTGCGCTGCCTGGGCCTGCCCGAGAGCCGGGTGCAGCTGGCCCTCAGCGACATGCAGGTGCCGGGGGTGCGGGTGGGCTTCCGCGCCCTGCTGCCCGAGATCCAGGTGAAGCTGCGCTTCGATCCCGAGGCGGATCTCGCCGCCGGCGACGCCTTCGTGGCCCACGCGCGGGGGCTGCTGGGTCGCAGCCTGTTCGGCGTGGAAGACAGCGCCACCGGCGAGCGCTGCGGGCCCATCGAAGAGGTGGTGGGGCGCTCGCTGCTGCAGCGCGGCCAGACCGTGGCCACCGCCGAGAGCTGCACCGCAGGGCGGGTGGCGGCGGCGTTGACCAGCATCGCGGGCAGCTCCGTCTGGTTCCTGGAGGGGGCTGTGGTCTACTCCAACGCTGCCAAGCAGCGCTGCTGCGGCGTGCCAGCCGAGCTCTTGGAGCAGCACGGCGCGGTGAGCGAGCCGGTGGCGCGAGCCCTGGCCGAGGGCATCCGGGTCCGTTCGGGCGCCCACTGGGGCCTGGCCACCACCGGCATCGCCGGTCCGGGCGGCGGTACCGAGGAAAAACCCGTGGGCACGGTGCACATCGCGGTGGCCGGGCCCGACAGGACCTCGCATCGCCTGCTGCAGCGTCCGGGCGACCGCGCCGCCATCATGGCGCGCAGCGTGGGCTCGGTGCTGGATCTGCTGCGGAGGAGGATGGGCTGAGGGGGCGGTGGTCAGGGCTTTCATTCAAGGCGACTTTCCCGCCCGGCGAGCCTCCGCTACTCCCGCCCGTACCACCGCGGCGCGATGATGGGCTCGCCGTCGGCACCCGTGCCGCTCACCCGCAGCAGCAGCGGGCCGTCCAGCGTGGTCGCCGGGACCTCCAGCGCGATGGCGCCCGCCGCTGTGAGCCCATGGCCCGCCGTGACCTCCAGCTCTCCGGTACAGGGCCGGGTCGGCGGGTGACCACAGGGCGGGTCCCCCGTGCTGGGGGAACAGCTCGGTCAGCTCGAAGGCGAGCTCGCCGGCCAGCGCCGAGGACCAGGCGGCGCTCCCTCCCCGGGGATCCGTGATCTCCAGGGCGATCTCCTCTGCCTCGCCCTCCACCTCCAGCTGCAGCTCGACTCGGCCCGTCTGCCAGTCGGGGAAGAACCAGGCACCCTCCAGCCAGGCGGCCGGGCGGCCCTCCAGGTAGACCGTCTGCCAGATGCCCGATGAGCGCGTGTACCAGGTGCCGCCCTGCTTGCCGATGAGCAGGTCTGGTTCCAGCTCGGCGGGGTCGTCCACCCGCAGCACCAGGTGGTTCAGCCCCGGCTGCAGCGCCTGGGTGGCGTCCAGGGAGAAGGGCAGCCAGCCCCCCTCGTGGGAGCCGAGCTCCACGCCGTTGAGCCACACGGTGGCGCGCCAGTCCACGGCCCCGAACACCAGGAACGCGCGCTCCGTGTCCCAGGCGGGCTTCTCGAAGACCCGGTGGTACCAGGACACCCCCTGGTAGGTGGGATCCGTGAGCGCCTGCAGGGCGGTGCCGTCCTCGGGGAAGGGCTCTCCCAGGCCGCTGGCGGCGGCTTCGAAGGCGAAGGGCACCAGGATCTGGCCGGGCAGCAGCTCGCGGCTGCTGTGCCAGCCCTCGTCGAGCCCCTTGTCATCAGGATCGTGGGCGAAGGACCAGGGCCCGTTCAGGTTGCTCCAGTGGTCGCGCTGCCAGTCTGGGCGGGGGTGCTCGGGGCGTGGGATGGGCTCGGCCGGGCCGCTGTCATGGCGGGCGGGGCCGCAGGACAGCAGGAGCAGGGCGAGCAGCGGGCGATGCATCGGCTCCATCTTGACACGGCGGTGGCCCCGCAGATACCGCTCTTGCAGGGCTTCGGTGCCTACCAGGAGAATCCATGCCTCCCCGCTGTCTGCTCATCGCGCTCCTGCTGCTGGCCGGCTGTGGCTACTCCCCCGATCGCTTCGGCAAGAAGAGCGCCGCCGCCTGGTGCGCCTGGCGCCGTGAGTGCGAGGCCATCGACGAGCAGCAGCTGGACTACTGCCTGTCCAACGAACAGGACGTCTGGAACGGCTGGTTGAGCGCCTACGCCTGCGAGTACGAGCGCGATCGCTCGCGGCAGCTGCTGCGGGAGTTCAAGCAGGAGCTGGAGCTCATCGACTGCTCGCTCAGCGAGGGCTACGCCCTGCTGGGCGAGCTCAAGGACGACATCTGCGATCAGCCCCACTCCCCCACCGACAGCTGGGCGGCCTGCAGCGAGACCGGCATCCCCTGCGCTGTGTTCTAGTCCCCTGTCACAGAAGCGCAGCCGACATGATCTGCGCCCCGCGCTGCTAGGCGTTCATGTCCTTCCAGCGCTTGGCCATCTGGCCGAAGACCAGCAAGGCGATGGCGGCGACGGCGCCGATGCTGGCGAAGGGGATCCACACCCACAGGTGGGGATCGTAGGTGTCCCACAGCAGCTGCGTGGCCGCCATGGCGTCGAGCTCCTGCACCTCCATCAGCCGCGCGAAGGCAGCGGTGCGGGGCACACCCACCGCCGCCTCCAGCGTCTCCAGCTGGCCGTCCCAGGTGATGCCTGTGGCCAGCTTGGACTCGGTGGCCAGGTACTTGAGGGCCAGCACGGCTTTCTCGCCGTAGTGCCCGTAGATGTAGCCGGCCATCTTGGAGCCCGCGAAGCCGCCGATGCCCACGGGGATGTTCACGTAGCCCAGGTACAGGCCCTTCTTGCCGGGCGGGGCGATGAGCCCCAGGTACTCGTTCTTCTTGGGGCCGGTGAGCATCTCGCCCAGGGAGAACAGGCAGATGCCCAGCACCAGGATCCAGCCGATGCCGGTGAAGCCTGCCACGATGGTGCCGGCCACCGCCATGCTCATGCCGATCATCATGCAGGTGAGCGTGCGCAGGCGGCGCACCGCCCAGGACACGGGGATCATCAGGCTGACGATCATGGCCGCGTTGGTGGAGATCAGGACCTCCTGCGGCACGTAGCGCAGGCCCGAGGCGTCCACCTTGGTGAGCACCGACTCGCCGATGAAGGGCACCCACAGCAGGGCCGCGGCCACGTCAGACGAGTCCACCCAGTCGCTGATGAAGTTCGGGTGCAGATCCCACACCTGGTACATCATCAGCCAGAAGCAGCTCATGATGAGCAGCCAGGCCACCAGCCGCGGCTCCACGATGTTCACCAGGGTGCGCTTGAACACCGCCAGCAGGCTCTCGGTCTTGTCTGCACCGGAGGGCACGTCCTCGAAGGTGAAGAGCATGAGCAGGTTCAAGCTGGTGAAGCCCGCCGACATGAAGAACAGGCGCCGCCACTCCTCGACGCTGTGCTCGCCGATGAGCGCGCTGGCCAGCAGCGGGCCGATGAGCGCGCCGATGTTGACCACCCAGTAGAAGATGCCCCAGCCCACCGAGGAGTTGCTCTTGTCGAGGCTCTGGGCCAGCGAGCCCTGCAGGGACGGCTTGAAGAACGCGGTGCCCGAGGCCAGCACCAGCACGCCGAAGAAGAAGCTCCAGTAGTCCCGGGCATAGGCCATGATGAGATAGCCGCCCATGTTGGCGGTGATGGCCCCGACCAGCACCTTCTTGTAGCCGTAGCGGTCGGCGATGCCGCCGGTGAACATGGGCAGCACCGATTGGAAGACGAACCACCAGGCGTAGATGGTGCCCTTGTGGGCCTGCGTGAGATGCAAGCCGCCGATGTCGTCGGCCTGGCAGATGTACACCGCCACCACCGAGCGCAGGGCGAAGTAGGCGAAGCGCTCCCACATCTCGATGGTGTTCAGCTTCCAGTAGGTGGCGCCCAGGCGGGCCTTTTCAGGTGCGGGTGGGCTCTCGCCTGTCTTCTGCTCCAGGTCCGTCATTCGCGGGGCCTCCAGGGATCGCCGCCCTCTATGGGGCCGGGGCCCGCGCGTCACGTGGGCCAGCGCGCCCGCCCCTCGATAGGCTCCTCTGTCCCGCAGGAGGCGAAACATGCTGCACGCCCACGGCGACAACCTCGCTCAGAAGATCGTCCGCGACTACAAGGGGCTCGCCCCGGTGCTGCGCGACTGGAGACAGCGGCACTACCTGCCCTGGAAGACCACCTCGCTGGCGGCTGACTGGAGCGATGCGCGGGTCGCGGTGGACGGCCTCACCGCTGGCTTCGAGAGCTACCTCCAGGCGGTGCGGAGCTTCACCGCCCGCGGCGCCATCGGTGGCGCCATCACCTCGCAGTCGGGCTTCGAGTCCACCGTGTTGGAGGAGTTCTGCACCTTCCTGTTCCACCGCCTGCCCGAGGTGGTGGAGCATGACGAGGTGGTTCTGGTCAATCGCGGCGTCTACATGGGCATGTCCGTGCGCCCCGACGGCCAGGTGAGCGTGCGCAAGAAGGACAGCGACTTCTGCATCGCCAAGCGAGTGGTGCTGGAAGCGGGCGGCAGCACCCGGAAGCTGCTGGTGCCACTGGTCACCGTCGAGTGCAAGACCTCCTATGTGGACAAGACCATGCTCTCGAGCCTGCTGTTCAGCGCCCGCCAGGGGCGGCAGGGCGCGGTAGGCATGAGCAGCTATGTCATCGCCGAGACCAAGAGCTTCGACATGAGCCTGCACGACGCGCCCATCGACGAGCTCTTCGTGTTCAAGCGCCGCAAGGTGGACCCCTGGGATCGCGACACGGTCTTCGACTTCTACCTGGAGCTCGAGCAGGCGGTCACACGCGCCGTCTCCGGTGCCGCCGTGCACCCGCCTGGACGCGTGGTGCGACCGGGGTTTTCGCTGGTGGCGGGCTGGAATCAGGGCTCGGGGTAGCGGTAGTCGTCCAGCACCGCGCGCTCGGCAGCGGACAGGTTCCAGGCTTCGCGCACCAGGGCTTCGGCCTGCTCGATGTCGCCCGTGCCATCCACCAGGGCCTCGTGCACAGCGCGCACGCGTTCGAGATCCGGCGGCGGAGCCACGGGGAAGGGCTCCAGGTAGCGGGGCAGGAAGTGCAGGTAGCCTCCCCCTTTTCGAGTGCCGCCGTACAGGTGCTCGTAGAGGTAGTGGAACAGCCGACTGTTGAGCACGAGGGACATCCACTCCAGCCAGCCGGCGGCTTCGTCTTCGGAACTCTGGCAGCGGATGGAGAGGAAGGTGTCTTTGAGGACCACTCCCTGGTAGTCCAGGGCTGCGCGGCCACGGCGGGCGTTCTGGCAGAGCACCAGCTTGGGGGCGGCGTGGATCTCGGGAGGCGGCAGGGGGTTGCCCACCCCGCGTGCGCGCTGCTCATCGTAGTCGATCCACCAGCCGCTCCATTCGATGGTGTAGGGCTGGACTTCGCGGTTGCCCTGGAAGCGTCCGCCTCCCAGGAAAGGGCGCGGCGCCACCGCCGGATCGGGCCTGTGATCGAAGGTGAACTGGTCGCGCAGGCCCGCCTTGTGGAACGAAACGCACCAGCGCGTGCTGCAGTGCTGCCGCAGCGGGCGGAAGGGCGCGCCCGACAGGCAACGGGCCAGCAGGCTGCGCCCACCGGCAGAGCGGGGCGGCAGGGGCATGAGCCCGCCCAGCTCGTCGCGCAGCGTGGCGGCGGGCAGCTCGACGCGGTCGGCGGGATCGTCCCAGCTCTCGACCCGGTAGCGGGGCTGGCGGCCCCGGACCGCCAGGATGACCACCGGGTAGACCGCCGCGTCGGCGAAGACCTTGGAGCCCGACAGGTCCACCACGCGCAGATCGCAGTCGCTCAGGATCAGCTGGCGCAGCTTGCGGGCGTAGGCCACCACCAGGAAGCGGTTGGGGATGATGAAGCACAGCTCGCCGCCGGGCCCCAGGGCGCGGTGGGCGCGCTCCACGAAGGCGCCGTAGAGATCGAAGGCGCCGCTGGCCGCCACCGGACAGTGGCGCTTGACGTGGGCCTTGAGGGCCTCGGGCATGCGCTTGGCTTCGAGATACGGCGGGTTGCCCAGCACCGCGTGGAAGCGCTCGCCCTGATCCACCAGGGAGTCGCGCTCCACCAACCTGGGGACGGCGCCGCCGAAGCCGAGCTCGTGGCTGACCGCCAGCAGGCGCTCGCTGCAGGCGGCCAGGGCGGAGGCGTGGGTGTCCCAGCCCGCCATGCCCTGGGAGATGATCGCGCGGACACGCTGCGCTCCGAGCCCCAGCCCGGCCAGCTTGCGCATGGCCGCCTCGAGGAAGACACCTTCACCGCAGGAGGGATCCAGCAGGCTCGGACCGTCCAGCGGCCAGCGCATGCGCGCCACCATGCGCTCGGCCACCGCGAGCGGCGTGTAGACCTGGCCGCGCAGCTTGGCGTCGCTGGTGGCCTGGCCCACCAGGGACTGGCGGCGCTCCGCTGGGGCGGCGGGTTGGGCGAAGGGCAGCTGGGTCTGGGCGGGCATGGTGGGCCTCTAACGGGCCGGCGGGTCAGATCCTGTCCGCTGCGGCCTGGAGCGATGGATCCCTGCGCCGGATAGGGTCCCCCACTGGAGGCAGCATGCAGAAGGGCCTGCTCGAGGGCTATGTCGGCGTCAAGTTCTGTAGCGAGCTGGTGGATCAGCCTCCACCCGCGGCCGTGGCGGAGCTCTACCCGCGCTTCAAGCGCGCCGGAGAGCGGCTGCGGGCCCACGGCATGGCGCCTCTGAACGGGGGCAACATGAGCCTGCGCCTGGGCCAGGGGCTGGTGGTCACCGCCTCGGGCTGCAACCTGGGCATCGTGGAGCCCGGCGAGCTGGTGTACGTGGACAGCTGCGACGAGCGCGCGGGCGTGGTGCGCTACCGCGGCCCCGCCTTGCCCAGCTCCGAGGCCATCCTGCACCAGCTCGTGCTGCGCGCGCGGCCGCAGGCCGGGGCGGTGGTGCACGCCCACGATCCCGTCGCCACCCGCGAGGCCCTGCTGCGCGAACGGCTGGCCGAGACCCCCCGCGAGGAGCCCTACGGCACGGTCGCCCTGGCCCAGCTGGCCATCGCCGCCTTCCGGGGCGCGGAGCGCATCATCGTGCTCAAGAACCACGGCTACGTCTGCGTCGGCGCCGAGCTCGAGGAGGCCGTCGACATCATCGTGGCCACCCACCTGCGCTTGCTCTCGGGTGGCTGATGCCAGCGGAGCCCATGCCGCCCGGTGTGCCCCATGGGCGGGGTGGCGGGAGGGGGGCGGGCTTACCCCCAGGGCAGGGGAGGGGTATGATCGGCGGGCACCGGAGGTGCTCCATGTTCCGAACGGCCCTGCTCGCGCTCTGTGCCTCGCTGCTGTCCTGCGGTGGCGCCAAGGTGATCCGCACCGAGG
The DNA here is from genome assembly GCA_964512185.1 of uncultured Enterobacterales bacterium. Lineage (GTDB taxonomy): Bacteria > Myxococcota_A > UBA796 > UBA796 > JAFGLY01 > CAZEJJ01. Next base: position 14,649 of record CAZEJJ010000044.1, read on the forward strand.
ACTACCGCCGCGTCCAGGGCCTGCCCTCCGACCTGGGCGTGGTGCTGGTAGGCGACGCCACCTACGCCTGGAACGAGACCACCCGCGAGCGCGTGGAGGAGCAGGTGGGCACCACCCTGTGCCCCGAGCTGGTGCGCATGTTCAAGTCCACCGACACCTTCTCCATGGTGCGCTGCGTGGTGGTGCCCTCGGGCGATCCGGGCGAGGAGCGCGCCCTGCCGCTGGGCAAGGAGGAGCTGGAGATGGAGCTGCCGGCCGACGGCAGCAGCTACAGCTTCGCCCGTCGCGAGTCCCCCCTGCTGCTCTTCTTGCACGATCTCAAGGTCCTCAACGAGCTGGCGCCCGAAGATCGCGGAGCGGGCGCCGGGGCCTTCAAGAGGCCGGTCACCCTGTTCGGCACCTTCGCCTGGTGGGACAACCAGAACGGCGCGCTGATCAGCTACCAGGGGCTGGACGGAACCACCGCGCGGCTGCTCATGGACGGCGGCGACCCCCAGTGGGACGACCTGGCCTGGTTCCTGTCCCGCAGCATGGGCACCGGCATGCCCTTCGAGTTCACCTGGTGAGCCGGTCGCACGCCTCGGCTAGATCTACTCCTCCACGAACACCACGGCCGAGGCCACCGCGCCCATGCAGTACCCGGTGACCTGGGAGTCCTCCATCCAGGCGTTCATGGCGCGGTCGAGCATGTCGGGGATGTAGAAGCTGGCCAGGCCGTCCATGTCGGCCAGGGAGCACTGCAACATGTCGGGCTGCCAGTCCTCAGGATCGCAGTCATCGGGGTTGGCCAGCAGGTCGGTGTCCAGCAGGGGCGCCACGGCGGTGGCGATGTTCATGGCGTCCGCCCCGCTCTCGGCGGCCATGGTGGCGGTGTCCAGCACGAGCTGCTGCTGCTCCTCGCTGATGCCGGGGGCGAACAGCGGCTCCAGCACCAGGGGGTAGAGCCAGTCGCCGGGCTCCGCCCGGAAGCTGTGCTCCAGCAGGTGTTCGGGGCCGTCGATGGACTCCTCGGCCACCGCCACGCTCAGGGTGGTGGCCTCGAGATCCTCGTCGCTGGCCACCTGGCCCCCCTGGAGCAGGCGCACCAGGCCGCCCTCTGCCCGCGCCACCTGCACGCTGATGGTCACCTCGGCTCCACCGGGGGGGACGGGCACCTGGTCGCCGAAGCCGTACTCGGCGCCGTCCACGCTGATGGTGCCCAGCAGCTGGGCCGAGATGGGGCTGCGGGTGACGAAGCTGCGGCGGGAGGCCATGGCGTCGATCACTCCTGGCAGGTCGGCGCTCTCGGCCTCGACGTAGGTGGTGGGGAAGCCCGGCAGCACGATGGCGTGGCGATCGCTGCCCCCCACGAGCCCCGGGTGCTGCCCGCGGGAGAGCAGGGCCTCGACCCAGGTGAGCGCTTGGCCGCTGGCCCCCCGGCCGGCCGCCTGGATGCCCCGCCGGTAGGTGGCCGAGGCGGCGCCCCGCGAGGCCTCCCAGTCGGCCAGGTCCTGCTCGGTGGTGGGCGGTGAGGCCAGCAGCCAGCCCGAGTTCCACACCTCGATGGTGTCGATGCCCTCGACATCCCAGGGGAACATGATGTCGGGGGAGTAGGGGTGGTTGGCCGAGAAGACGGCGCCCTGGGCGTGGGTGGCGTCGACCCCGGCCTGGATGTCCTCGGTGCTCACGCCGTCTCCGTCTGGATCGTGATCCACGAAGCTGCTGACGCCCGGCACGTTGGCGTGCCCGGAGCTGCCGAACTCTTCGCTGGGCACCATGATCAGCAGGTCGCTGTCGAAGCCCGCGTCGTAGTCCTGGTCCACCGTGCGATGGTCGGACAGGGCCAGGAAGTCCAGGGAGTTGTCCTGGAACTCGGGGTTGAAGGCGAGGAACTCCGGCCAGGTGAGGTACTCCGCCATCTCGATCACCGCAGGCACCTCGTCCCAGCCGTCGCTGTAGGTGGTGTGCAGGTGCAGATCGCCGCGCAGCCAGCCATCGGCGGGTGTGGTGATCTGGGGCAGCGGGCCTGGCGTGGTGCCGCTGTCGCTGGTGTCCTGGGGACGGGGGCAGGCGCAGAGCAGCAGGATCGGCAGGAGGGAACGATGCATGGCGCTGGCTCCGTGGGTCTGTAGGGCCGTAACGCGGGGACGCCGCCGGGTGAGTTAGTATGGCGCGCTCCCACCTCCTCCAGTCCGGAGACCCCATGCACAACGAGCTCCTCACCGACGCCCAGCTCCGCGCCGAGCTGCGCAAGTGCGAGTCCTGCGAGGAGAAGCCCTGTCGCCAGGCCTGCCCCGCTCACTGCTCGCCGGCGGACTTCATCATGGCCGCGCGGGTGGGCGAGCCTTCGGACCTCAAGCGCGCCGCGGCGGAGATCATGATGGCCAACCCCTTCGGGGGCGTCTGCGGGCTGGTGTGTCCCGACAGCCACTGCATGGCCGCCTGTGTGCACGAGAGCTTCCACACGCCGGTGCGCATCCCGTCGGTGCAGGCCACGCTGATCGAGAAGGCCAAGGAGATCGACGGCCTGCCCGAGCTCGCCAGCGTGCCGTCCCGCGTCGCCCGCGTCGCCGTGGTGGGAGCCGGTCCCGCCGGCCTGGCCGCCGCCTGCTACCTGGCGCGCCTGGGCTACGGCGTGGAGCTGTTCGACAAGGCCGCCGGCCCAGGCGGCGCCTGCAACCTCATCCCACCCCACCGCCTGCCGCGCGAGGTGCTGCTCACCGACATCGCCTGGCAGATCTCCCTGGGCGACATCCAGCTGCACTCCGGGCACGAGGTGCAGGATCCGGCCGCCCTGCTGGAGGGGGGCTTCGAGGCGGTGATCGTGGCCGCGGGCCTTGATCGCACCTACAGCATGGGCATCCCGGGCGAAGAGCTGGCCCTGGTGGGCCTGGAGTTCCTGGCGGATCCCGCCGCCGCCAGCTTCGATGGCCCGGTGGCGGTGGTGGGCGGCGGCGCCACCGCGGTGGACTGTGCGGTGAGCGCGCGGCTGCAGGGCGCCCGGCACGTGGAGCTCCTGGCCCTGGAGCGCTGGGACGAGATGCCCCTGACCGACTCCGAGCGCGGCGAGCTGCAGGAGCACGGCATCGAGGTCACCGGGCGCAGCCGCGTCACCGGCATCCTCGGCAGCGAGGCCGGGATCGAGGGCCTCACGGTGGAAAAGGTGAGCCTCGCTCCCGGCGAGCCCTTCAGCCTCGGGGCCATCCAGGCCGTGCCCGGCACCGCCGCCGAGCGCGGCGACCTGCGGCACGTGATCATCGCCATCGGGGCGGGCCGCGGCCTGCCTCTGCCCGATCATCCGCGCATCTTCACGGCGGGCGACTTCCTCAACGGCCCCACCACGGTGGTCACCGCCTCCGCCTCGGGCAAGAACGCGGCGCTGCAGGTGCACTCCGCGCTGGCGGGCCTGGCCACGCCGCCCCTGGCCGACGCTCGCAAGTGCGTCCCTCCTGTGCCCGGCTACCAGCGGGTCCCCGTCTCGCTGGCCGCCAGCTTCTTCGGTCGCCCCATCCGCTCGCCCTTCCTGCTGTCCGCCGCCCCTCCCAGCGACGGCTACGAGCAGATGAAGCGCGCCTACGACGCGGGCTGGGCCGGGGGCGTCATGAAGACCGCCTTCGACGATGTGCCCATCCACATCCCCGGCGCCTACATGAACTGCTTCGACAGCGACACCTACGGCAACTGCGACAACGTCTCCGACCATCCCCTCAGGCGGGTCTGCGCCGAGATCCGACGGCTGGTGGCCGAGCACCCCGATCGCCTCACCATCGGCGGCACCGGCGGCCCGGTCACGGGCGACGACGAGGCTGACAGGGCCGGCTGGCTGCACAACACTCGCCTGCTCGAAGAGGCCGGCGCCATGGCCATCGAGTACTCATTGTCCTGCCCCCAGGGCGGCGACGGCACCGAGGGCGACATCGTCAGCCAGAGCGCCGCGGTCACCGCCAGGATCGTGGACTGGATCATGGAGGGTGGGCGGGGCGACGTGCCCAAGCTGTTCAAGCTCACCGGCGCGGTCACCTCCATCGCGGTCATCGTGGGCGCCATCAAGCAGGTCCTCGATCGCCACCCGGGCAAGCTGGGCGGCGTCACCCTGGCCAACACCTTCCCCAGCCTGGTGTTCAAGCCCGGCGACAAGGCGGAGTGGGAAGACGGCGTGGTGGTGGGCATGTCCGGCTTCGGCGTCACCGCCATCTCCAACCTCACCCTGGCCAACGCGGCCCCCGTGGGCGTGGCCATCTCCGGCAACGGCGGCCCCATGGACTACAAGGCGGCGGCCGACTTCTTGGCCCTGGGCGCCGAGACCGTGCAGTTCTGCACCATCGTGCTCAAGTACGGCTACGGCGTCATCGACGAGCTGGAGTCGGGGCTCTCCGGGCTGATGGCCGAGCGGGGCATCGGCAGCGTCGGCGCGCTGGTGGGTCGCGCCCTGCCGAACCCCATCCGGGACTTCATGGAGCTCACGCCCGAAAAGTGCGTCTCCCAGGTGACCCCTGAGCTCTGCCAGCACTGCGGCAACTGCGCCCGCTGCCCCTACCTGGCCATCACCCTGGACCAGGATCGGCTGCCCACCACCGACGCCTCCAGGTGCATCGGCTGCAGCCTGTGCAGCCTCAAGTGCTTCGCCGGCGCGCTGCACATGCGGGAGCGGACCGCCGAGGAGCACCAGGCGCTCCTGGATCACTAGCCCCCGTGGCCTCCGGGGTGTCCAGCTTCCTGCGCCGGCACGGCCCATCGCTGGGTCTGCTGCTGGGGCTGGCCCTGGTGGCCTTCCTGCCTGCGCTGGGGCAGCTCGCGGCGGCCCCGGTGGGCATGACCCGGGCGCACCCGGTGGACTCCTGCTGGCTGTACGCCATCACCTCCGACGCCCTGCTGAGCTGGCCGCCAGGTGTGGTCACCTCGCTGTTCGATCACCCCGATGGCTGGCGGTTCTTCGGGAGCGAGTGGGGCTTCGCCGATCTGGGCAACGCCGCTCTGGCCGCGCCGCTGGTGGCGCTGCTGGGCCCGGTGCTGGCCTACAACCTGGTGCAGCTGGCGCTGTTCTGGGCCGCGGGAGTGGCCGCCTACGCGCTGGGCTGGGTGCTCACGCGCAGCCGGCTGGCGGCCCTGGGTGCCGGCGCGCTCTTCGCCTGGTCCGACCACCTCTTCTTCGCCCTGCAGTGGGGCGAGGACGACGTGGCCAGCGCCTGGGTGGTGCCGGCCTTCCTGGCGGTGCTGTTCTGGAGCCTGGAGCGCAGGCCGCGATCCGCGCTGCTGGCGGGGGCCATGCTGGGCCTGGCCGGCTGGTTCAACCAGTACTACCTGTTCTTCAACGCGCTGCTGCTGGGCCTGGTGGCGCTCTGGCTGCTGCCGCTGCCGCCGCGGCGTTCGCTGGCCGAGGCTCGCCGCTGGGCGCGCCACGGCGCGGCGCTGCTGGGCGGCCTCGCCCTGGTCTACGGGCCCAGGCTCATGCTGGGTGTCCGCGAGGCGCGCTGGGTCGAGCCGGGCAGGACCTCCGGTCGCGTCCGGGGGTTCGGCGACCTGCTGCAGGTGGCGCCCGACCACGACCTGGGCTCCAGCATGGATCTGTCCGCGGCCCTGAACCCGCTCTCCCCCCTGCGCCACGGTGCCAGCGAGCTGGGTTTCTTGGAGGGCACCGCCTACCTGGGCCTGCTGGCGCTGGCGCTGGCGCTGCTGGGTTGGCTCAAGGGGGGCCTGCGCCGGCGCTGGTTCGTGGTGGCCATGGGGCTCACCGGCTTCGCGCTCGCCCTGGGCAGCTACCTCAAGGTGGAGGGTCAGCTGGTCAGCTGGGGGGCCGCGCACCCCGTGCCCCTGCCCCTGGGCCCGCTGGGCCTGGTGGTCCCCTTCCTGGGCCGCATGAACCACCCCTACCGCTTCGCGCTGCTGGCCTTCCTGGCCCTGGCGGTCCTGGGGGGCGCGGGCGCCGCCTGGGCGGTGCGCCGCCTGCTGCAGCGTCGGGCCTCACGGCTGCTGCTGTGGGCGCTGCTGCTCGCTGCCTGCCTGCTGGAGCGTGGGCTGGCCTCGCCCGGCCTGGCCAGCCTGGCTGTCCAGGCCCCCCCCGTGGCCAGCGGGCTGGAGCGGCTACCCGAGGTGTCCGGGCGGCCGGGGGTGCTGCATCTTCCGCTGGCCTTGACCTTCCACCGCTACGATCTCGAGGGCAGCAAGCCCCAGCGCTACGCGCAGCTGGTGGGGCACGGCCGCCCCCTGGTGCTGGCGGTGGATCCCGCCTGGCTGCTGGAGCCCACGGAGCGAGCGGAGATGGCCTGCCACCTGGCCGGGCTGGCGGAGCGCGGCACCGGCCTGGTGGTGATCAGCGAGGATCTGCCTCAGCAGGCGCGCTGGTTCACCCACCTGCCCCAGGCCTTCGCCGCCTTCGCCGATCCCCAGGTGCCGCTGGCCCGGGCCAACCTCGAGCAGCTCGTGCAGCCCAGCGCGGTGAGCGGCGCCCAGCGCGTCTACACCCTGCCCAGCGCCGCGCAGCTGCTCCCCGGCGGCACCCAGGGCTGCCCCCCCGCGTCCGAGCTGAGCTACGAGCCCCTGGGCGCCCAGCACGGCCTGCCGCTGCCCTATGACATGAGCGCCGGCCCGGGGCCCTCTGGGCGCTAGCCCTCGACGATGCTCGCGCTGACGATGTAGTCCAGGTTCGGGAACTCGCCCTTGAAGTAGGACATGCCCTGCATCTGGGCGCTGCCCTGGTTGGGGCCCTGGCCGCGGGGCTGGCACTCGCCGTAGCCGCTGTAGAGCTTGTCGATGGGCTTCATGGAGCGCACCTCGCCGAAAGGCGAGAAGCCCATGGCGTCCAGGTTGGAGTTGTCCTTGAAGCTGAAGAAGATCTGCACGGTGCGGCTGTCGGGCGCGCTGGACTTGGCGAAGGTGACCATGCCGCGGGTGTTGCTGCGGATCACGGGATCGTCCTGGATGCGAGCGGGCCGCCACGCCGCGTTGACCGCCGGGTCGCCGTTGATGCCCACCTGGGCCATGAAGCCCGCGATCACCCTGAAGAACGGCACCTCCTCGTAGAAGCCGATCTTGACCAGGTTGTAGAAGCGATCGGCTCCGTTGGGGGACCAGCTGCGGTCCACGTCGATGAGCACCTCGCCCTGGGTGGTCTCCAGGCGCACCGTGTAGCTGTCGGGGGCCTGCTCGGTGGCCAGGCTCGGATCCAGCAGGGCAGGGTGGTGCTCCCCGCTGGCGGCCGCGGGCTGGGCCGCGGAGGCCTCCGCCTCGGCCGCGGCGGCGCGTTCCTTCCTGCCGGCCTGGGCCTGGGCGATAGGCGTGGGCACCGCGGAGGGCTGCTGGGGATCGGCGCCGGGCTCGGATCCGCCGCAGCCGGCCAGGGGCAGCAGGATGGCGAGCAGGGCCAGGGGGCGACGGGTGAAGGTCATGCTGAGCTCCGTGTGGAGAGAGGCGCAGGAATGTATAGGGGAGACGAGGCAGGCGCACCGTCCCAGGAGGCAGGCCATGCAGCGCACCACCCACCCCTACGGCTCCCCTCGCGACCCCCAGGCGCACAGCGGCGGAGGGGGCCTGGCGGGCAACATCGCCAAGGCCAGCCTCGGGCTGGGCTGTGGCTGCACCAGCCTGCTGGCCCTGGTGGTGCTGGTCTTCTTCGGCTGGCTGAGCACGCTACCCGAGAGCGGTGCGGTCCCCGGCGGACAGCTGCGGCAGGCCACGCTGGACCACCTGGCCGACCACCAGCTGCTGGGCGAGGGGGAGAGCGTCGTCTACTACTACGACTACTCCATGTCCATGGATGACAGCGAGTCCTGCTTCTTCACCGATCGCAAGGTGGTCTACCAGCACCAGGGAGAGGCCAACGTCATCGCCTGGGCCCAGGTCGAGGACCTGCGCGGCTGGGAGGACTGGGGACAGATCATCGAGGTGCAGTCCAGCGACGGTCGCTACCTCAAGTGCGAGATCGCCGCCCTGAACGACGGCGAGGTGTTCTTCCGGGCCCTGCAGGAGACCTGGGAGCGGCAGCGCTAGCAGCGTGCGCCCAACCTGGCCCCGACGCCTTGCTCCGTCGGTCGCGGGCGCGCCGCGCTCATCCGCCGGGAAGGAGCGAGCCAGTCTGCGCGCGGCTGTCGCGGGTGATTTGGAGACCCGGCGGTCCAGCCGGTATCCTCGAATGGATCCGCACTGACTCGCCGCTGAGGTCGCCATGGGTCTCGACTGGAACCCCGGCCCCAAGCCCAGGCCCGGCTCTGAAGAGGAGTACAGCAGCCTCTTCCACGCCATCCTGGAGCTGGAGCGACCGCAGGCCATCATGCTCATGAAGCGCTTCCACGAGATCTCCGTGCAGGCCTTCGAGACCCTGCACACACCCATGGTGGGTCGCGACGACGAGGCCGATCTCTGGGCGCGCCAGCTGTACAGGGCGCGCGAGCGGGAGCAGGGCCTCGAGGAATTCATCGAAGGCCTGGTGGGCTTCTACGTGCTGCCCCTGGTGCCTCCCTGCGATGGGATCTCGCGCTACACCAACGGCTGCCCGGCCGGCTACGTGGAAACCTACGCTTTCCGAGGCGAGCTCCTGGTGGACTGCGCGGAGATCATCGGCGAGGGCCTGCTCAAGGAGGCCTACCAGCACAAGCTGTCGGCTGGGCTGCTGGACTATGGCCAGCGCCTGCTGGGGGCAGCCGAGGGCTACGCCGCCACCCACGGCGTGGCCCTGGACGCCATCGAGGCACCCCAGGAGGACGGCAGCGTGGGCTTCAAGCTGGACGTGGTGCGCGCAGCGGCCCGCTGGTGCGTCTTCTGGGCCGAACGCGGCCACTTCCTGGAGCCCTACTACTGAGTACCGGGTTCAGCGCTAGCCGCTGTCTTCGCTGGCCTCGAAGAGCGCGGCCCAGTCCACCTCGGCGATGACCAGGCGATCCGGCTGCAGCCAGGCCAGGGTGCCGCCGTCAGCCGAGGCCAGCAGGGCGGTGGCCGCCGAGGCCGAGGAGATGCGCGCCCGCTCCTCGTAGCTGGCCAGGTCGAGGATCTGTACCCAGGCGTCGCCGCCGTCCACCACCAGCAGGGCCAGCAGGTTGACGGAGTCGAGCACCGCCAGGTCCACCAGGGTGCCCTCGACGCTCTCTCCACCCACCGGGCCACCCTCGGTGGTCATGGCGTAGAAGCTGCTCTCGCCGTCTCCGGCGGCGTAGACCGTGTCGTAAACCGGGTCGTAGGCCAGGTGGTGGATGGGCGCGTCGATGGAGCTGGCGGAGCCCGCCGCGTCGATGCGCAGCAGCTCTTCGTCGCCCGCGCCGTCGTCGTGGCCCAGGAAGGTGGTGCCGTCCGCGGGCACGACCGCCATGTCGCGCAGGTAGCTGCAGCTCTCGATCACCGCCGTGTCGAACCCCTCGCGCAGCAGGCGGCAGGTCTCGGCCCGGCGCGAGAGCCAGGCGAGGCCCGCGTCGAAGCTGCGGGCCATGGCGGCGGCGGCTTCGGATTCCTCGTCGGCGACGATGTCGTAGGTCTGTTCGCCCGGGGTCCACAGGTACACACCGGCCTCGGCCCCGCGATCCACGATGGCCACCTGCGCGCCCAGCCAGGCCTGCACGCTGGGCTCCACGAAGTCATCAGCGGGGGTGCTGGCGAGGGTGTCGCCCGCCCAGCTGTCGAAGACCACCACGCCGCTGTCGGTGGCGATCACGGCCTGGGAGCCGTCCTCGGACAGCAGCATGCTGTCGGCGACGTAGGAGTACGAGGCGGTGCGCACCGGATCGCCGCTGTCGGGGCCCGTGTCGTCGGGGCCGCGGGGGCAGCCGGCGAGGCAGAGGCTCAGGGCGGCCAGGGATGACAGGCAGGGCAGGGGAGCGAGGTGACGGAGCATGGGCGCGACCTCCAGCGTGGATCCGCTAACCTGCTGCCCGCCCTGGGCGGCCTGGATCCCTCACTCGAAGCTGGTGATGGGCTCCAGGGGCGGCGGGGGCCACACGGGGCCCTGCTTGGGAGGCATGGAGTTGTAGACCCGCTCCACCTGCAGCGCCGCCAGCTCCGCGCCCGGGGGCCCCCTGAAGGCCGACAGCGTGCCGCCCAGCAGCACGCTCTCCATCTGCAGGTTGAGCGCGAACAGGGCCACCTGTCCGCCGGGGGGCAGGTCGAGCAGCCGCGAGCGGTTGCCCGCGGCGGCCACCACCACCCGCCCGGTGCCGGCGGGCATGGCGGGCACGGCGGCTGCGATGGTCGGGTAGCCGTCCGCGTCGATCCAGGACAGGAACTTGAGGGTCTGCAGGGCGCGCAGGTGGCCGCGGGTCCAGGCGGACAGGGCGCCTTCGGAGCCAGTGCCTCGGGCGAAGGGGCTGACCGCGGCGCTCAGGGCGGATCCGATGGCCAGGGGTGGCAGGGACAGCGGCGCGGGCCCCTCCAGCCGCTCCAGGCGCATGTGGTGGACCGTGTGGATGCCGAAGTAGGCGTTGTAGCGAAACATCGGGCGTTGGTTGTAGGCATCCAGGACCTCGCCCCTGCGCTCCAGGTGGGTCCAGCGCGCGCGGCCGCGCCAGCTCTCGCGATCCATGGTCATCACCAGGAAGCCCACGCGGGGATCGCGCTGCACGTGCCGCTTGCTGGCTCCCTCGCAGAACTGACCCCAGGCGAGATCGCAGGGAGCCCTGGCCCGCAGGGTGCTGATCAGCGTGATGTGGGGCGCGCCCTGCGGGTCCAGCGTGGCCAGCAGGCCGATCTTGGCGTCGGGCTCGAAGGCCATCTCAGCGGCGGAGTCGAAGCTGCTGCGCGCGCTCATCCCTCCGCCCTCGATCCGCTGAGGTGTACGAGCTCGGGATCCACTCCAGAGGCTCGCGCGGTGTCGGCCAGGTGCTCCGCCAGATCGGGATCCATGCTGCCCTGGCCGCGGTAGGACCACTCCCGCTCCAGGCGCTCGTACTTGTCCTGGCACAGGGGGTTGAAGGCGCAGAGTTCCCAGCGCTGCACGCGATCATCGAGGCGCTGGGCGATGAAGCGTCCGATGGCCAGGATGTTGGCGTCGGTGGCGGTGACCCCCGGCACCAGGGGGGTGCGGATCCACAGCCCTGGGGCGCGCGGAGAGCCCCCGCCGCGACCCCAGAAGGTGAGCAGGTTGTCGAGCACGCGGCGGTTGTCGCTGCCCGTGTGGCGTCGATGGGAGTCGCTGTCGGCCAGCTTGAGGTCGTAGAGCACCAGGTCGGTGCAGGCCAGGAGCCTGGCCAGCACCTCCGCGCCGCACTGCCCGCAGCTGTCCAGCGCTGTGCGCAGGCCGCGCCGCCGGCAGCCGGAGAGGAACGCCTCAACGAAGGCGGGCTGCAGGCTGGGCTCGCCCCCGGACACCGTGACGCCGCCGCCGGAGCTGTCGTAGAAGGCCCGGTCCCTCTCCACCTCACGCAGCAGGCTGTCGAGGCTGCGCGGCTCGCCGTAGCGCTGCATGGCGGTGGTGGGGCAGGCCGCCACGCAGGCGCCGCAGGCGTCGCAGCGGGCCAGGTCCCGCTCGATGCCTGCCTCGGTGGCCCGCAGTGCCGAGCGCTCGCAGCTCCGCGCGCACTCCCCGCAGCCGATGCACTTCCAGGCGTGCCGCACCACCTCGGGCTGGCTGCGGATGCTCTCGGGGTTGTGGCACCAGTCGCAGGCCAGGGGGCAGCCCTTGAGGAACACCGTGGTGCGGATCCCGGGGCCGTCCTCGGTGGACATGCGCTGCACCGAGAAGACGCGCGCCTGGGGCTGGCCTGTGGTCAGGGACACTTGTGGGTCTCGCGGGCGATGATCTCGTCCTGCAGCTCGCGCCCGATGGCGGTGAAGTAGGCGTTGTAGCCGGTGATGCGCACCAGCAGGTGGCGGAAGTCCTGTGGACGCCGCTGGGCCTCGCGCAGCAGCTCGGCGTCCAGCACGTTCACCTGCAGGGCGGTGCCGCCGTTGCGGGCGTAGCCGCGCAGGAACGCGGCGAAGGTGGCGCGGTGCTCGGCGTCCCGCAGCAGCGAAGGATGGAAGGTGATGGTGTGGGAGGCGCCGTTGGGCAGCAGGTTGAGGTAGTCCTGCCAGTCGCCCTGGCCGTCGGGGGCGTGCCCTCCCAGGGCGGCGCCCACCGAGTTGCTGTTGGCGGTGGGGCCGGCGGTGTCGGCGCCGTTGCTGGGGCAGATGGCGTTGGAGAGGAAGCGGCCCTTGGGGCGGCCGTCGGCGCTGGCGGCCAGCACGTATCCGTCGCCCACCCAGTAGTTCCACGAGAGCATGCCGGGGCGGAACTGTCGGCCGGTGGAGCGGGTGCGATGGCGCCAGCACTCGCTGGTCCACAGCTCCATGACCCGGCGGGCCATGGCGTCGGCCTGCTGGTCGTCCCGGCCGTACTTGGGGGCCTTGAAGCGAGCGCGGGCCTGCAGCAGCTGGTGGCCTTCCCAGTTGTCGCGCAGAGCCCGCACCAGCTCCGCCATGCTGCAGGCTCGGGTGTCGAAGACCAGGTGCTCGATGGCCAGCAGCGAGTCCACGGTGGTGGCGAAGCTGACAGCGTTGACCGTGACGAACGAGAGCTCAGCTCCCCCCTGGGTGATGTCCAGCCCCTGCTCGGCGCAGCCGCGCACCAGGCAGGAGAGGTAGGGGGTGGGGGAGAACTCGGCGCGGATGGCCTCGCTGCGCTCGTACAGGTCCACCGCGCGCTGCAGCATGCTGCGGGTCTGCTGGGCATAGGCCGCCCAGAACTCGTCGAAGCTGTGGAAGTGCGCAGCGTCGCCCGTGTCGACACCGTCGATCTGGAGCGGATCCTCGGCGCCGCTGATGGGATCCACCGCGGGCAGCAGGTCGCGCCCGCCGGCCAGGGCCAGCTCCACCGCCTTGAGCAGGTTGAGGTTGACGTCCACCGTGCCCGAGCGGTCATTGCCCACCATGGTGTTCTCGAGGCAGCCCACCGGAGCGTAGTCGTGCACGTTGCCTTCGTGGATGAGGTGCTGCACGCCGGCCTCGCGCGCCTGGCGCAGCAGGCCGGCCATGGAGCGCTCGTCGAAGTTGAGCAGGAAGGGAGCGCCCTGGCTGCTGGCCACCATCTCCACCAGCTTGTCCAGCAGGGCCTGGGGTGAGCCGCGGTGCAGCCGGACGTTGGGCTTGGGCTCCAGGATGGGCGCCAGCTCGTCGATGACCTCGAGGATGGCGAAGGTCAGCTCGTTGGTCAGGTCCCGGCCAGCGGGGCCCAGCCCGGAGAGGGTGAGCAGCTGGCCGAAGCCGGCGGTGATGCCCTGGTTGCCGCCGATCTTGATCATGGCGTCGTAGACGGTGTTGGCGTGCAGCCAGAAGCAGCGCAGCAGCTCCTTGCCCAGCTCACGGTCCATGCCCTCCGCCAGCGAGCGCCGCCAGTAGGGCAGCAGGATCTGGTCGATGCGGCCGAAGCTGACCCCTGCGCCGGGGTAGCACTCGTCGCTCATGATCAGCATGTGGTTGAGCCACAGGGCCTGCAGGGCCTCCCAGAAGCTCCCCGCCGGCTCCCAGGGCACGCGATCGAGGTTGCGCGCCATGATCAGCAGCTCCGCCTGTCGCTCAGGCTCGGCGGCCTCGGCCTGGTCGCGGCAGAGGGCGGCGTAGCGTGCCGCCAGCTCGCGGGGCATGCTGGCCGCGGTGAGCATGGCCCGCAGCTGCGCACCCTTGGAGCCGCGTCGCTCCCGGCGCGGCAGGGCGTCGAGCCGGGCCTGCAGGTCGGCGTGGATGCCCTTCCAGCCCAGGCGCAGCGCGCGCTCGTGGCCGGGCAGCAGGTGGCCCGAGGTGGCGCCGGCGTTGCCATAGCCGTGGCGCTGGAACCAGAGGGTCTCTTCGCGGGCCCGCGCCACCGACCGGTCGCGCTGCCGGGCCTCGCGGCGATCCCAGCAGCGCGAGGCCAGCAGGTTGAAGCGGCCGCCCGCCAGCAGGTCGCCGGGCAGGATCTCCTGGGGCAGCTCCTCCACCATGACCCGCTTGATGAACCAGGCGCGCCGCTGGGGCAGGCTCCAGCGCCAGAAGCCTCGCGGCAGGGCCACGGGCCTCGCCGCCAGCCGCGACGAGGCGCGGAAGGGCTGCAGGAAGGCGTAGGTCTCGGGCACGATGTAGTAGCTGATCTCGTCGTAGAGCACGTCCCAGCGGGTGTCCGTGGTCCAGCAGCTGAACTCGTTGTTCCAGGCGCGGTCCACGCCGCGGAAGAAGTGCTCGCGCAGCCAGCGGATGCGCGGCGACAGGCTGTGGGGCTGCTTGATGCGCTGGACCAGGTCTCTGGCGGCTTCGGTGGCGGCCATGGCTCGCTCCTCTGCGCGGCTCTGCGAGCCAGGGTAGCAGGCGCCGCGGTGGCCCACCACCGGAGGGCGGGAGCGCGGGATACAGGACCGGCAGCAACCTCCTGCGGGAGCGGCCCATGCAGCCCGGCACACCAGCGCCCTCCAGCCCGCCCGAGCCCTCCAGAAGCCTGCCCGTCTGGGTCTGGGTGCTGATCGGGCTGGGCGGCCTGCTCTTCCTGGCCGGGATCGCGTCCGTCATCATTCCGCTGCTCATCCTGCTCGTGCTGGTGGGCAACGGCGAGCAGCACCCCACCCAGGCGCTGGTCTCCGCCGACAGCCTGGCCCTGTTCCACATGAACGGCGATCTCGACGATCCTGGCACCGAGGCCATGGTGGATCGGCTCATCCTGGCCTACCCGCAGCTGTTGGTGGAGATGCGGCGGGCCCAGGGCGCCCCCATGTTCCTGGCGGAGCTGGAGAGCTGGCGCAACATGCGCAACCTGCAGAGCACCGCGCCCAGCTTCCTGCCCCGGCAGCTCACCGTCACCATGGAGCCCGGCGCCGAGGGGCGAGAGCCCGCCCTGCTGGTGGCCGCCAACCTCCAGCACTGGGGCAGGGCTGTGCGGCTCGGTATGCACTCGCTGGTGTGGATCGCGCGCAAGAGCGCCGAGGGGCGTCCCGGTGCCCACGTGCCGCGGCAGCTGGTGGTGGAGGGCCATCCCTTCTGGGTGAGCCAGGAGCACGGCGGGCACAGCGCGGCCTTCTGGGGCATGGTGGACGGCACCATCGTGGGTGGAGGCGGCGATCACGCGGCCCTGCGGCCCGCCGTCCAGCGCATCGACGCGGACGAGGAGCTGGTGTCCGAGGGCGAGCTGGCCCAGGTGCTCGCGCTGCTGGGGCCGGGAGAGTGGGAGGCCTTCGGTGGGCTGCTCTACCAGCCTCCCGTGGTGGAGCAGGTGTGGGCCGAGCCCAGCGAGCCCCAGGTGGATCCGGTGTCGGCGGGAGAGATCGCGCAGCTGATCCACGAGGGCGGCGGTGAGATGCCCGAGCTGGAGGGGCCGGCGCCAACCGTCGAGTCCTCTTGCCTGGCGGAGCTCGATCCGGCAGCCCAGCGGGGGCTCGCCGTGAGCCTCGATATCGCCAGCTCCGACGAGCTGCGCGGCGTGTTGGTCCTGCTGTCCAGCACCCCTGAGGGCGTGCCGTCGGCCCGGGAGTGCGCTCGGGAGACCTGCGCGGGGTGGCGGGAACAGCTCGCCGAGCCCGGGCTCGCGCTGAGCTGTGAGCACGTGCTGGAGGGCCTGGGCGTGGTGACCCACTACAGCGTCACCGGCCTGGACGCCGCGCTGGATCGGTGGATCGAGCGCTTCGCGGTCGAGCTGGAGAAGGAGCGCGCGGCCCAGCAGGCCGCCCCGCCCCCCTTCGTTCTGGACGACCTGGAGGACTGGGAGGAGTTCCAGGACCGGGAGGAGTTCTAGAAGCTGTTGGTGCCCAGCAGCGCGCCGGCGGCCTGGAGCAGCTGCTGGAACTGTGAGTCCGACAGGGGTCCGCCCATGTGGTGGCCCGCCTGGAAGCCCGAGAGGAGCGCGTTGGCGTTGCGCAGCTGGATGCCCAGGGTGGACACCATGCAGGCCTTCCATGCCAGGCGGCTGCGGTCGTCGAGCGAGACGAAAGCCTGGCGGTCCATGCGGTAGACCCAGCCGGCCGCGGTGGCCAGGCAGGTGGCGGTGCGCGGACCCGCGACGGGGAGGGTGACCGTGCCGAAGAGGTCCCCGGGCTGGAACACCGCGAGCACATCTGCCATGCGGCGGCGCACGTGGCGCAGCGCCTGGACCTCGCCCACGGCCAGGAGGAAGGCGGCGTCTCCGGCCTCGCCTTCGCGGACCAGCAGCTCGCCCTTCTCGAAGGCGTGGGGCTCGAAGGCGTTCACCAGCTCTTCGATGACTGTGCCCGGCTGGTTGGCCAGCCCCGGCAGCTGCCGCAGGAGGGGGAGCACCGGCGGGCGGCTGGCGTCGCCCGCAGCGTGCTTGAGGGCCCGCCACAGCCGGGCGATCCTGGAGGGGGCCTTGGCGTTGGGCGCCGGCAGGACACCCTGGGACAGCGTGGCGATGCGCAGGTCGGTGGCGCGGATGCGCTTGGCCAGGGCCGCGAGGCAGCCGTCGAGCAGGCGCTCGTGGAAGCTGGGGAAGACCTGGGCGAGCTGGGGCAGCTCCTGGGCGGGCAGCAGCAGCACCTCGGCGGACTGGGTGGCCACCAGGGTGGCCGAGCGGCTGGCCTGGGCTGTGAAGGCGGAGGTCTCGCCCAGCACGTCGCCAGCGAGGATCCGCCCGATCTCTTCGCCGTCCACCTGGACCACCAGGGTGCCGCTGTACAGCAGGCCCAGGGCGGGGGCGTTCTGTCCCTGCTCCCAGAGCACATCGCCCGCGCGGAGCTGCTGGGAGCGCCAGGAGCGGGGGGCCCGGTGCCCCCGGGCACCGGGGCGGTCGCGGGGGGGGGGGAGGGGGCGGTGCGTGGCTTCATATACGGGCATACCCAGCTCCTGGCTTTGACCTGGAAGCCTAGCCTAATCCGTTGCGGCGTCGAGGATCAGCGTGCCCCCTTCGCTGACGGTGGAGGTGACGCGCGTGCTGGTGCCCCAGGGGGTGTCCACGGCCGGGCCTTCGAGCCAGGTGTCCACCTGGAACGCGACGTATGGATCGCCGATGCCGGGATCGAGGGTGGGCTCCAGCAGCGCCAGGTCGGCGGCGGCGATGTGCAGCTCGCCCGAGCTCTGCGGCTGGCAGGCCAGGGCCTCGAAGGGCAGGGGATCGCCCGGCAGCATGTTGCGCAGCACGGCGTACTCCTGGGGTACCAGGGGCTGGCCCTGCAGCGCGGGCAGGGGCTGCAGGTACTCCCAGGCCAGCTCCAGAGTCTGGTGCTGGTCGTGCTGCAGCCAGCCGTGCTCATCCAGCTCGGCGGGCAGCTCGGAGATCACCAGGTCGGCGCCCGCCACGAAGACCTGCTCCAGCAGGACGCCGGGCAGGGCGCCGGCGCCCTCGCCGCCGGGCACCTCCAGGTCGAAGACAGCGGCGAAGGGGAAGCGCTCCTCGCTGCAGTCCTCGAGCCCGTAGTACCAGCGCCCGAGGTCGTCCTGCTGCAGCGTGAGCTCCAGGGAGTCGTCCTGGCCGTGCAGCCAGACCACCTCGCCGCCCTGCAGGGATCCGCGCACGGACCAGAGGCCCCTGGCCTGGTCCTCTTCGGCGAAGGAGGTGTAGCGGCAGCTGCCGGGCTGCTGGGGCCAGTCGATGACGGCGCCTTCGCCGCCCATGAACATGCCGTCCCGCTGCCCCTGATCCAGGAAGGCCACCTCTACCTGGCAGCGCATGGTGCTCGCTCCCCAGTCGCCCCGCTGGAAGGCCACCTGGAAGGCCACGCCCACCCGGGACCAGCTGGGCCCGTCGCCGTCGTAGGGCATGCCCAGCCCGCGCTCATCATACACGTAGTAGTCGGAGCAGGCCGCCATGAGCGGCACGGCCAGGAGCGCGAGGGGCAGCGGGCGGTGCATGGGGCTCCATTGTCGCCGCTGGAGGCCCGGGATGCAACGCTCTGGGGCGGGCTATCCGCCTTCTTCGGGGCTCGGCTCCTCGGGGGAGGAGGGGATCTTCCCGTCGTTCTTCTCGGAGAACATCTTGAGCTTGCGGCCCCACTCTTCGTCGCCGGGATCAAGGGCCTGGGCCTTGCGGAAGCACTCGAGCGCCTCGGAGCGATGGCCCAGCTCCAGCTCGTGGTCGCCCAGGTTGCCCCAGAGCTCGTCGTTGGTGGGGTTGTCTTCGCACAGGGTGCGCAGCACCTCCACCTTGGGCTCGCCGCTCAGGGCCACCACCTTGTCGAGCCACTCGCTGTCGCCGGGGTCGGCTTCGAGGGCCTCGCGGTAGTACTCCAGCGCCCGCTCATGGTCGCCGGCGTCGAGCAAGGTGTCGCCGATGGTCCCCATCAGCTCGTCGTTCTCGGGATCGTCTTCCAGGCGGGCCTCGAGGGTCTCCACCAGGTCTCCGGGGTCGCTGGAGCTCACGCCGGCGCTGAGGCACTCGGACACCCGGTCGTTCCACTCGCTGTCCTCAGGGTCGAGCTGGTGGGCGCGCTGGTAGGCCATGCAGGCCTCGTCGCGACGGTCGAGGAAGGACAGCAGGTCGCCGTAGTCCCCCATGAGCTCGTCGTTGTCGGGGTTGGTCTGCATCTGCTCCCGGTACAGCTCGAGCATGGCCTCTTCGCCGCCCAGCTCCATGACCTTGTTGATCCACTCTTCGTCGGTGGGGTCCAGGCGCAGGGCGTGCATGTAGTACTTGAGCGCCTTGTCCATGTCGCCTGAGAGGGCCACCTCGTCGGCAGCGTCGCCCCAGATCTCGTCGTTGGTGGGGTGCCGCAGCGCCTTGCGCTCCATGCGGTTGACCTTGCGGCGGGGCTGCAGGTTGGCCAGGGCGTCGCGGGCGGCGCCGTGATCGGGCTCGATGGAGAGCACCTTGAAGTAGGTGGTGCGGGCCTTGCGCTTGGCGTGGGCGCGCGAGTAGGCATCTCCCAGCGCCATCCACGTGGCGGCGTTGTCCGGGTCGGCCAGCACCTGCACCTTGGCCTTGCGGATGCGAGCGGCCGACCAGGGGGTGTGGGCGCAGGCGCTGGTGGACAGCAAGAGCACAGCGGCGAACAAGGGCGTGGCGGACCTGAGCATGGGACGTCCTCTGGATGAAAGGGAGGCAGGAATGGCCCCTAACGGGTCTGCGCGGTAGACGAGCCCTGTACCCGGGGGTCAAGCTGACAGACCCCCCAGGGCGACAGCGGGTTCCTCCCATGGCCGCTCTTCCTTTCTCTGCCCCTGGCCGGTGCGCCCTCGTGGGCATGGTGCACCTGCGCCCGCTGCCGGGCAGCGCGGGCTGGGGGGGGTCCATGCAGGCGGTGCTCGACGCCGCTGAGCGCGACGCCGGCTGTCTGGCCGAGGGCGGCGTCGATGCCCTGTTGGTGGAGAACATGGGCGATCTGCCCTACCTGCGGGGCCGCGTGCACCCGGAGACGGTGGCCGCCGCGGCGCTGGCGGCGCAGCGGGTGGCGACCCTGGGGTTGCCGCTGGGCGTGCAGCTGCTGGCGGGCGCCAACCTCGAAGCGCTGGGGGTGGCCGTGGCCAGCGGGGCCAGCTTCATGCGCGTGGAGGCCTTCGCCTATGGCCACCTGGCCGATGAGGGGTGGCTGGACGCCTGCGCGGGCGAGCTGCTGCGGCGCCGCGCCGCGCTGGGATCGCAGGTGGCGGTGTGGGCCGATGTTCGCAAGAAGCACGCCGCGCACGCCGCCACAGCCGATCTCTCCCTGGCCGATCTGGCGCGGGGCGCCGCCTTCTGCGGCGCTGATGCGCTGGTGATCACCGGCTCGGAGACCGGCGCGCCCACGGCGGCGGGCGACCTGCTCCAGGCTCGACAGGCCGGCCTGCCCGTGGTGGTGGGCTCCGGTGTCACGGAGCTGGACGCGGCGAGCCTGGCGGCCCAGGCGGACGCCCTGATCGTGGGCAGCTGGCTCAAGCAGGACGGTGACTGGCGCCGGCCGGTGGACGGGGCCCGGGTCAGCCGGCTGCGCGAGGTTCTGGATGCCGTCCCCAGGCGCTGAGCCCGCGCCCGCGTCGCCGCGGCTGGTCGGCGGCGCTCACCGGCGCGGCGTGCCCGGCGCCGGCCTCGTGCGAGCGCTGGCCCTGGCCCTGCTGGGCTTCGCGGCGCTGCTGCGCCTGGCCCGCGCCCTGCTGCGCTGGGAAGAGGTGTCCTTGGCCTACGCCGCCTACCAGCAGCCGGTGGTGACGGCCCTGGGGGATCCCTGGCGCCTCATGAACACCTGGGTGGGCCTGCACCCCCCCGTCTACGGGGTGGTGCACGGGCTCATCGAGCTGCTGTTTCCCGCGCCGCTGGCGTTCTTGTTGTTCTCGGCCGCCTGCTCCTGGCTGGCGGTGTTCTTCGTGCACCGCGCCGCCCTGCTGCTGGTGGGGCCACCGGCGGCGCTGGCGGCGCTGGCGGTGGCCGCCACCGCTCCGCTGGCGCTGCACTACGCCGCCGAGCTCAACAACTACCCCCTGACCGTGGCGCTGGTGGCGGCGCTGTTGTGGGCCTGGGCGCGCTACCGCAGCGGGCTGGGGGGCTGGCTGCCGCTGGCCCTGCTGGGTGTGCTGGCGGGCTGGACCCACGTGCTGGGCGGAGCCGCGGCAGGGCTGCTGGCCCTGGCGGTGCTGGTGCGTCACCGTGGTCATGGGCTGCGCATCCTGGCGCTGCTGGCCGTCGGCTGCCTGCCGGTGGTGGCCGGCGCGCTGCGGCTGGCGGGGGAGACGGGGAACTTCGCGCAGCCCGAGATCCTCTGGGGTCAGAGCCTGCGCGACTGGGTGCAGCGCTTCGGCTGGAGCTTCCTGCCGGGCATGCTGCTGGCGGTCCCCGGCCTGCGGCGCGGCGCCGGCGTCGCCTGCTGCTGGCTGGGGCTGGCCTCGATCATCCTGATCATGGTGATCTTCTCCGTGGCCGCACCCCACCAGTTCCCCTACTGGAGCCTGCTCGTGCCCGCGGGCTCGCTGCTGGTGGCCGTGGCGGTCACGCGGCTGCCCTGGTGGTGGCTGGGGGTGCTGGGCCTGGCCTGCTTCCAGGGCTGGCGGGCGCTGGACGCCGAGGGCGAGGCGCTGCTGCGCGTGTACAAGGACCAGCAGCGAGCTCGCGCGGTGGATCTGGCCCTGCAGGAGGCCGCCCCGGGTGACGCCCTGTGGATGCTCTCGCCGCCGCTGGAGCCCGACGACGACAAGCGGGCCATCTCGCCCGCGCTGTGGCGGCTCAGACCGTGGCGTCCCATGCCCCTGGCCCAGCCCTTTCCCTTCGAGTATACCGACTACCGCTTCGGCCAACCGCGGTCCTACGGAGCGCTGACCGTCTACAGCTTCACCGACTTCTACCCAGCCACCATGGACGCCATCCTGGAACACCACAGCGAGGCGGGCGGTCGGATCTTCATCGCCCTGTACGACCACGGTCCCGCGGCCGGCTACCCGGAGCGGCTGCGGCGTACTCTCCGCCCCTGGAGCTTCAGCGAGCGGGTGGTGGGCACTCGAGACAGCCTGGGGCAGGACAGGCTCTTCCTGGTCACCGGCCGGGCCCGGGCGGTGAGCCCGTGAACCCCGAGGCGGCCGTAGCGCCCGTGGCTGCCTGGACCACGGCCTGGCCGGCGGCCGTGGCGGCCCTGGGGCTGCTGGCGGCGCTGCTGCTCTGTGCGCGGCGCTGGAGGGCGTCCCGGCGCTGGCTGCTGGCGGCGGCGGCGGTGGTCCTGGCGGGCCTGGTGGTGCGCCTGGGCTGGCTGCCGGCGCTGCAGGCCCACAGCTACGATGGCCACGAGGCGGACTACCTCGACCTGTTCCTCGGCCGGCGCAGCCCCGATCGCGGCGGCACGGTGCTGTACCCGGCCATGCAGTGGGGCTACTGGCTGGCAGGCAAGGTCCTGCCGGGGTCGCGCGGTCCCGTGCTCATGGCCGCCGCGGCCTCGATGGTCTCCATCGGAGCAGCGGCGGGGGTGGCCGGGCGCCTGTTCGGGCGCGGCGCGGCGGGCTGGACCGCGCTGCTGCTGGTGCTCTACGGGAACCACGCATTCTGGTCGTCCTCCGCCTACAACGTGATGATCCCGCTGGCGCTCTCCCTGGTGTGCCTGTGGGGGGTGGTGCGCGCCACCCAGGACGGAGCGCTGCGCTTCAGCCTGCTGGCCGCCTGTGCCGGGGCGCTGGCGGTGGGCACGCGGCTCGAGGTGGCCGTGGTGGGCCTCCCGGTGCTGATCCTGCTGCTGGCGCGTCCGCCGCGGCCCCTGCTCGCCCACCTGGGCCTGCTGGCCGGCGGAGCTGTCTTCGCCGCGCTCACCGCGTGGCCCCTGGTCTACCCTGGAGGCCTGCCCGGCGAGGGGGAGCGCCTGTTCATGTGGCCCATGAACCTGGGCCTGCTGGACTACCTGGCCCCCTGGGGCGGCCTGTGGGTGCTGCCGCTCGTGGTCATCGCCCTGCTCCCGGCTCCCCCTGCCCGGCACCGCGTCCGTGCCCGCGGCCTGGACCGTCGAGCCGTGCTGGCCCTGCTGGCCTGGGCCCTGGTCACGCATGTCGTCATGGCCAGCTTCGATGACTACGGCTACCGCCACGCCCTGTCCGCGGGGGTGGCGCTGGCCATGCTCTGCGGCGGAGTGCTGGCGTCATGGCGTCGCGGCCCGGCCGTGGTGCTGGCGGCGG
The DNA here is from genome assembly GCA_964512185.1 of uncultured Enterobacterales bacterium. Lineage (GTDB taxonomy): Bacteria > Myxococcota_A > UBA796 > UBA796 > JAFGLY01 > CAZEJJ01. The sequence goes on from CAZEJJ010000044.1 coordinate 37,047, forward strand.
TGCTGGTGCTCGTCGAGGTGGCGGACACCGCCGAGGTGGCCCGTCGCTACTACGCCTCTGAAGAAGCCTTTCTCGACACGCTGCCCTCCAACGTCGAGCGCCTGCCCGTGGCCGAGCGGCCGGACTGCACGGTCATCTCCGAGGACCGGCGCGTGGTGGGCGAAGAGCAGCTCTCCCACTTCAACCTGCTGGATCCCGAGGAGTCGGCGCGCCTGCGCGACCAGGCTGGCTGCCTGCAGTGGTGCCTCGACCTGCAGGACTGGCGCTGGTCCAGCCGCAGCGTGCGCGATCGCGCCCTGCGCCTGGCCCACCTGTACCCACTGGAGCCGCTGGCCGTGCTCACCGACGACGAGAGCGGCTACGCCTGTCTGCTGGTCGAGCTGGGTGCTCGGCGTGGAACCCTGCGGTCCTGGCTCGCCCCCGTGCGCTGGTAGCCGCTCGTTCTACCACAGGGGCAGGCCGGTGGCCTCGTCGAGGGTCCTCTCCAGGGCGGGGCCCTCCAGGACCCGCAGGGTGAACTCGCAGGCGAAGACGCTGGTGCCCGGCAGCAGGTGGCCGCCGCGGCAGAGCCCGGTGGCGTCGGCCAGCACCACGTGGGCGTGCACGAGGGGCTCGCCGTCCTTGAGGGACACATTGCCCAGCAGCGAGGCGATCTCCAGCTCCTCGAGCAGGCTGATGGACTCGTAGCGGCCGGCTCGCTGGTCATAGAAGCCGATGGCGGCGTGCTCCACCGCGCCGATGGCCTGGACGGTGCCCGCGCTGACGCCCTGGCGCCTGCAGAGGTCCGTGAGCGCCTCCAGCAGGTCGTCGCCGCGCTCCAGGCGGCCCAGCAGCACGCGCTCGGTGGGGAACTCGAAGGTCTTCATGGTTGCTCCTGGAAGCCCGAGGGTACCAGGTCGATGATGACCAGCTCGGGTCGGCAGTTGATGCGCAGCCGCGGCGCGTCGCCGCGCTCCAGGCCCAGGCCGCGGGACACGATCAGCGTACCCCCTCCGGGGATCTCGGTGCGTCCGGCGCTCCAGGCGGTCGGCACCCTGGAGAGGGTCAGCGGCGGGCCGAGGAACGGCAGGCGCACCTGCCCGCCGTGGATGTGACCCGCCAGCAACAGGTCGGCTGGCGGTGTGGCCAGGGCGAAGTCCGGGGCGTGCCCGACCACCACGTGGAAGCGGTCCTGGGCTGCGATGGGCGGCTCGCTGGAGCGAGAGGCCTCCAGGGAGAGGCTGGTGAGCACCAGCGGACCCAGGCTGCGCGTGACTGTCTGCTCGTCGGCGTGGAATCCCAGGGGCTCGAAGATGGCCTCCCAGCCGTCGGGATCGATGTCTCCGCGCACGGCGTAGGCGCCCAGGGCGGGGGCCAGCGCAGCGTCGCGGAACGCCGCCTGCAGCGCCCGCACCGCTTCCTGGTAGGGCTCGCCTTCTTCTAGCTGCAGGTAGTCGCCCGCCAGGAGCAGCAGGTCGGGCTCGGCCCGGGCGGTGGCCTGCAGCACGCGCTGCTCCCACGCCCCGGGGTGGTCGGTCTGGAGATCCGCCAGCAGGGCGATCCGCAGGGGGCGCGCCAGGCCCTGCGCCTCGACTCGGTGCACGCTGGTGTCCAGCCAGCGGGGCTCCAACAGCACGCCGTCCAGGGCCAGCGCCACCAGCGCCACGGCGGCGGCGAGGGCGGCCCAGGACCAGCGGGGGTGGCCCGCACGCAGCAGCCAGGCGCAGCCCGCCAGGAACAGGGGCCACACCAGGAACAGCCCCCAGGCCAGCAGCGCCATGGGGAGGAAGAGGCGGTTGCCCACCAGCCGCCCTGGCCCCACGGCGAGGACCGCGGTGATGGCCAGCAGCAGCGCCTGGGCCTGCAGCGCCCGGGCTGGCCCGGGGCGTCGCCGGAGCCACACCAGCAGCGCCGCCGTGAGCCCCAGCGTCAGCGCCAGGAAGATCAGCACTACCATGGGATCTCGCGGCCTCCTGGGATGCTGGTCGGTGCGCCTGCCTGCAGGGTAACGGGGCGAGCCGCGGCGGCGAGGGGGAGGGGGTCACAGGAAGGGCAGATCCCCCCCAACCGGTGACCGTGCCCGCGCTCACTGCGTGGGCGGGGAAACCCTTGCACGCTAGAGGTGTCTCCCCCTCGGTGACCAGAGGACCATGAGCGAGGCACGCCAGAGCATCCAGCATCGACTGCAGGCCCTGGCCAGCCGGGAGCGAACGCTCGTGGCAGCCCGCGCCCTGCTGCAGCTGCTGGGTGCGCTGGGCCTCGCCAGCTCGCTGGCGGTGCTGGCGGCCCAGGCTCGGCTGCCCGACGCCCTGGGGCTGGTGGCCCTCGCCCTGCTCTTCGGGGTGCTGCCCCTGGTGGCGCTGCTGGTGCCCAGCCTGGCGCGCCTCCGTCGCGCCGCTGATCCCCTGCGGCAGGCGCAGCGGGTGGAGCTCATGCTGCCGGCCCTGCGCGGTCGGCTGCTCACCCTGGCCGAGCGCCCCGAGGGGGCTCGAGCGGGGGAGTCGGCGGCCCTGCTGGAGCGCGCCGCGCACAAGGCCTGGAGCGGGATCGGCGCCCTGCAGCCCTCCGAGGTGCACCCTCTGGCCCCGCTGCGGCGCACCGGCGCCTGGACCCTGCTGCTGCTGGTGGCCGCGCTGGCCTGCGGCTGGGTGGGGCCCTTCAACCTGGGCACCGCGATCCAGCAGCTGCTGCGAGGGGGCACCGGGCAGGTGCTGGCGGCGGAGCCCCGGGCCGAGGGCGAGGCGCTGCCTGAGGCGCTGCTGGGCGACATCGTGCTGCGCTACAGCTACCCCTCGTACACGGGCCTCGATCCGCTGGAGGTGCCCAATTCCACCGGGGACGTGCACGGCCCCCCGGGCACCGTGGTGGAGATCAAGGCGCGCACCGCTGTGAGCTGTCGGTCCGCCGAGCTGCACCTGGCGCTGGATCAGCCAGACCGCGATGCGGAGCCTCCCGGCACCTCCGCCCCGCTGGCCGCCAGCGCGACGCCCGCTCGCGTGGAGGGCGGGCGCGATCTGCTGGCCTCATTCGAGCTCAGCGCGGCGGGATCCTGGTGGTTCGTGCTGGATGACGGCCACGGCGTCCAGCCCTCCCGGCACCACGCCGTGGTCCTGGATCAAGACCTGGCCCCCGAGGTGCTCCTGGACGCGCCCGAGGGGCTGGTGCCGGTGGCCTGGGATCAGCCGCTGCCGGGGAGCTGGACCGCCCGCGACGACTTCGGCCTGCTGCGGGTCGAGGCCCGCCTGCTGGATGCGGACGAGGACCAGGCCCAGCCCCTGCGGCGTCCCCTGGATCCCGTCTCCCGCCTCGAGGGAGGCCTGAGCCTCTCCCCGGGGGATCTCGGGCTGCTGCCGGGTTCCGAGGGCAGCGTCGTCGTGGTGGCCTGGGACAACGACGCCGTCAGCGGCAGCAAGGCGGGGGTCTCCCGGCCCCTGCGCGTGCGCGTGCTCGGGCCTCGGGGCCAGTCCCAGCGGCGCCTGCGGCTGATCCGGCAGCTGCGGGACACGCTGCTGGTCCTGCTGGCCGACCACCTGGAGGACGACTGGCCGCCAGGGCCGAGCGCCGGCGAGCTGCGCGCCTGGGGAGCGCAGTCCACCCGCCGCATGGATCCCCTCGAAGAGCTGCTGGAGCAGGGCTGGAACGGCTTCGATCCGGGGGGCTTCGAGGGCGACGTGGTGGAAGCTGTGCAGCGCTCCCACAGCAAGCTGGTGGGCTTCATCCAGGTGCTGGGCGGCAGCTCCCAGCCCGTCTCGGAGGGCGATCTGGCCACCACCAGCGAGCTGCGCGACGACAGCATCGAGGCCATCGAGCTGGGCGTGCTCACCCTGGACCGGGTGGTGCAGGCCCGAGCCATGCAGGCGCTGGAAGAGCAGGTGGCGCTGCTGGGCGAGGAGGGGGAGCGGCTGCAGGCCAGGCGCGACGCCGCCGAGGGCGAGCTGCTGGCGCGCCTCGATCGCCTCGAACGGCAGCTGGACCACGTGGAGACCGCCGTCGATAGGCTCCACGACAGCAACCTCGCCACCTTCACCGGTCACCGCCTGACGGATGCCCGCAACCTGGCCGCCACCACCCGCCAGGCCTTCGTCGAAGAGCGGCCCGAGCGGGGTCGAGCCTACCTGGAGCGCCTGGCTCGCAACCTGCAGGACTTCGCCGAGCAGTTCGAGCAGCTGCGCCAGCGCCGGCAGCAGGCCGAGGATGACGCGGCCGACCAGCTGCGGCTGCTGCGCGACGAGCTGCGGGCCCTGGAGCAGGAGCAGCGCAGCCTGGCCGACAGCCTGCTGGACGCGGTCAAGCAGGCCGGAGATCCCGCCGACGCACTGGCGGGCCGCTGGCGGCAGCTGGCGAAGCGCGCCGCCGTCCTCGCGGAGTCCCTCGAGGCCCTCTCCGTCCGCCTCGAAGAGATGGACGATCGCCCTGTCAGCGAGTGGCGCCTGGCCCAGGGGTCCGCGGTGGAGGCCCGCGGCCTGGCCGACGCCATCGACGCCCGCGATCTGCGCCGCGGGCTGGAGGCTGCCGCCGAGGTGGAGTGGGACCTGCTGCGCCTGCAGCAGACGGTGGAGCGCCACGCCCGCAGCGCCGCCATCTTCGAGCTGGAGCTGCCCGGGCAGCAGGAGGTGGAGCAGGGTCTGACCGAGGTGGCCACCGAGGCCCAGGGCCTGCGAGAGGCCATCGAGCGGCTGCTGCGCCAGCTGGCGGGCGAGCCCGCGGCCATGAGATCGGCCACGCGTCCCCTGCGCGAGCCCCAGGCCGGCCTCGCTGAGCGCACGGCGGCTGCCCACATCCAGGCGCGCCAGCTGGCGCCCATGTTGCCCATGCAGGCTCCGGGTCTGTTGGAAGGCATCGGGCGGGCCGAGAGCGAGATGGCCAGCTCCGATCACGCCCTGGAGCGGGGCCGGGCACTGGAGGGCGAGGGGGCCATGCAGGCCGCCGCCGAGGGGCTGGACGAAGCCGCTCGGGCCCTCGAACAGGCCATGCAGCAGATGAAGGAGATGGGGGGGGCCAGCGATGGCGGCTCGGACGGCGGCTCGGACGAGCGGGACCGCCGGGACCTGCCGGAGCCGCAGCGGGTAGAGATCCCGGCCCCCGAAGAATTCAGCACCCCCGAGGAATACCGCCGCGCCCTGCTGCGCGGCATGCAGGGCGATGTGCCACCCGAGTACGAGGCCCTCAAGCGCAGATACTATGAAGATCTCGTCCGCCAGTAGCGCCCTCGTCGGCCTCGCCTGCCTCGTCCAGCTGTGGCTCCCAGGCCCTGTCATGGCGGCCAGCGTGGAAGAGGCAGAGCGCTGCCTGGCGGCGGTGGACCTGCCCTGCGCCCGTCGCCACGCCGACGGGCTGCTCAGGGAGCAGGGGGAGTCCCTCGACGCCCTGGCGCTGTCGGCGCGGGTGGCCTTCAACGAGGGGCGCTACGACCAGGCCGTCGGGTATCTCGAGCGCGTTGTGCAGCAGGCACCGGAGCACGCGGAGCAGCTCCAGCCCACCCTGGATCACTACCGCGCCACCCAGGCCGCCAGCGCCGACTTCGAGGAGGTCCGCATCGGGCAGCTCGTGCTGCGCCACGCCCCCGGAGTGGACGTCATCCTGGTGGACGATGCCCTCGAGGCCATCGAGGGGGCGCAGCTGGCCCTGGAGGAACAGCTGGGCAGCCTGCCGCCCCAGCCCGTGCTGGTGGAGCTCTACCCCACGGGGGGCCGCTTCGTGGCCGCCTCGGGGCTGGGGGACCAGGCCGTGGCCACCACCGGCGTCGTGGCCATCTCCAAGTGGGCCCGGCTGCTCTTGACCAGCCCGCGGGCCGCAGCGCGGGGCTACAGCTGGAGGGACACGCTGGTGCACGAGTACGTGCACCAGGTGGTCTCCCATCTCTCGGAAGACAAGACCCCCGTGTGGCTGCAGGAGGGCATCGCGCGCTACCTCGAGGCCAGCTGGCGCGGCGTGGTGGACCCTCCCCTGGATCCCTTCTCCCAGGGCGCGGTGGCCCAGGCCCTGGCCGAGGACGACCTGGTGAGCTTCGAGGAGATGCACCCCTCCTTCGCGTTCCTGGACTCTGCCCAGCGGGGGGCTGTGGCCTATGCCCAGGTGCAGATGCTGGTGGCCACGGCGGTACAGAGCGGTGGCCCGGGCACGCTGCCGCGGGCCCTCGAGGCCATCCGGCAGGGGCAACAGGCCGATGCGGCGCTGGCGGCCGCCGCGGGCACGGAAGACTTCACCGCGCTCATGGATGCCTCCGTCGGCGGCCTGCGCTCGCTGGAGCTGGTGGAGCGCAAGCTGGCGGCGCTGCCCCTCGCGCTGGACGGCGCCGGGGGTGAATTCGCGGTGGACCCCCTGCTGGCCGAGCGGGCCGATCTGGCCAACTTCGCTCGCCTGGGGGATCTGCTGCGCCAGGCGGAGCGGCCCGAGGCGGCCCTGGTGGAGTACGCGCGCGCCCTGCCAGCGGACGAGCCCGCCAGCCCGCTGCTGGCCCTGCGCATGGCGGAGTGCCATCGCATGCTGGGCGACGACGCTACGGCGCTCGCGCTGCTGCGGCGGTCCGTGCTGGACTACCCCTCCTTCGCGCTCACCTGGCGCAGCCTGGGTGAGCTGGAGCGCGCCGCGGGCCGCGGGGAACAGGCCAGGGCAGCCTTCGAAGCCTCCGCGGAGGTCTATCCCTTCGACGCGGTGGTGCAGGGTCAGCTGGCGCAGCTGCACCGCGAGCTGGGTGATGAGGAGACCGCGCAGCGCCACCTGCGCTATCGCTCCATCCTCTTGAGCGGAGGTCAGGAGCTGGCGGAGTAGCCCTGGCGTGGTCGCGGCCCATGCTGACGTGGTATTCGTATCCCGTCATGCAGCTGCGCTTCTCCGCACACCTGGTCATCTACCTGGTGTCCAACGTCCTCTTCTTCCTGCTCAACGCGGTGCCGGTGCAGTTCGACCTGGATCGCCCCGGTGTGCCGCTCTGGTTCCTCTACCCGCTGGTGGGGTGGGGGGTGCTGCTGGTGGCCCACGGCCTGCTGGTGGTGCTCCGTCCAGCGCAGCCAGCGCAGCCACGCGCGCCGGCTGCTCCCAGGCCCCAGGTCGATCCCGGAGCGGGGGGCCGCGCCGGTGAGCTGCTGGCCTCCTGTCGCATGCAGGCCGGCCAGGTGCTCTCCGCGCTGGGCGCCGTCAGCGCCGTACCCGTCGAGTTCGAGGAGCTGCTGCGCGAAGCCGTGGAACAGGCCGAGCGCCTGGCCGAGATCCTGGCGGGTCTGTACGCCGCTGGGCAGGACATCGAGCGCGTCGACCTGCTCGAGGCCGCGCTGGGCGAGCTGGAGCTGGCCCTCAAGATCCTGCGCCTCGAGACCGGTGCGCTCACCCCGGGCCAAGACGCCGACATGGAGCTCCTGGACGGTCCGCTCACCCAGCTGCGCGATGGAACAGAGGCCGCGGCGGCGCTGCAGGGCATCGAGACCTAGGAGCCCTCGGGAAAGCTCATGTCTACTGCGACCCACCAGTGCCTACTGCG
>CAZEJJ010000045.1:0-44410 GCA_964512185.1 uncultured Enterobacterales bacterium
GGCCGGATCGGCGTCACAAGTGGCCCGAGACCTCTGGTCTGCCCCGGGTTGTGACACCACCGGTGTCCTCAGCGCCCGCCGATGTCTCCGCCCCTTGTCGAGGCGTCTGCGCGAGGCTCCCGGCTGGGCACCTCCTCCTGCGGCACGGGCCTGAACACCGCCGGGTCCACCGCCCGCCCATGGATGCGCAGGCCGAAGTGCAGGTGAGGACCTGTAGAGCGGCCGCTGTTGCCGGAGTCGGCCACGAGCTCCCCCTTGTCTACCTGCTGGCTCTTCTGCACGTGCAGGGCCGAGTTGTGGCAGTAGGCCGAGGTGACCCCGTGCCCGTGATCGACGACCAGGTACCTGCCGTTGACCGCGTCGGCCCGCGCGCGCGACACGCTGCCCGCCCCCACGGCATGGATGGGCGTGCCCACAGGAACCGCCAGGTCCACGCCCTCGTGGAAGCGGCGCTTGCTCAGCACAGGGTGCTCCCGCCAGCCGAAGGGGCTGCTCACGCGCACCCCTGGATCCACGGGCCACCCCAGGTCCAGGGCGGTCGCCAGGGCCAGCACCTCGGTGACGGAGCGATCCGCCCTGGCGGCCTGCTCGGCGGGTAGGTAGCGGCGGTGGTTGTCCAGCCGTTCGGGCTGTTGCATACCGGCTGCCCGGGCGCGGCGGATGGCTCGGCTGCGGAGCTCGGCACCCACCGCCCACTCCTCGAGCGCGGCCTCGGGCTGCCTGTCCGCCAGGTCGCTCACCGTCAGCCAGGCCTCCTCGCCCAGGTGGGCCTGCACCGCCAACACCTGCCCTGGGGTCCATCCCTCCGGCACGTCGTAGCGCTGGCCACCGTCGCGCTGCGCCAGGGCCCGCCTGAGGGTGTCATCCACCCGCTCGGGCAGCTCCGTGCTGAAGTGGGACAGCAGGTCGCGGCCGGGCTCATGGGTGAACAGGGCCACGGCATTGTGGCCCAGCGCACCCACAGGGGTGCGCAGCCAGCAGGCGGCGCAGACCACGCCCAGCAGCAGCAGCTCGCCCCAGCCTTTCATGGCATCAGCCCCCACAGGGGCACGCCGTGCACCCAGGCCAGCAGGCCGATGGGGCCGATGACCAGCGTGACGGCCAGGTCCCGCACGGGCTTGCCCGAACGCTCCAGAGCGGCCACGGCCCGACCCCAGGCGGGCAGGCCGAAGCGCAGCACCGCCACCAGCCCCAGCACGCCGGCAGCCACGGTGGCCACGACAGAGGAGGGCAGCAGATCCTCGGTGGCCATGGTCAGGGACCAGCCACCAGCGAGCAGCACGCCGGACAGAGCCAGGGGCAGCACCAGCGCGTGCACCGAGAGTCCTGAGCGCCAGGCGCGCCAGGACAGGGTGGGCCGCCGGGGGGTGAGCAGGAAGCTGGCGCAGAGCAGGCAGACCGCGGCCACCTCTACGGCGAAGGCGCTCCAGGCGGCCACGGGGGCCAGCTGCAGCCGATCCCAGAGCAGCAGAGCGTCGTAGTCCAGCCCCACCGCGGTGGCAGCAGATCCCAGGGGACCCGCCAGGTGGGCATCCAGCCAGCCCTGGGCCGCGGTGCACGCGGCCAGCAGACCGTCATCGAGGCGATCGGCGGCCAGGTGCACGCCGAGGATGGTCAGGGCCACTTGCCCCAGGGTGGTGGCGATGCGGGCCATGCCTCCCGCGGCTCTGTCGCTGCCGCGCAGCAGTCCCGCCAGGGCACGGCGGGGGCCCTTCCAGCGAGAGGCGGCGCTGGCATCTCCGACCAAGGGGACTCCTGGAGCGTCGTGGTGCTCGACAGGCAATACGCCCCAGGGTTCCCGGAGCTTTCACCTGGAGGCCAGCTTTTACGAGCCGCTTACCGCTGCAGGAACCCCGAGCCTCTGGCGGCTGGTGCCTGCGGCAGCAGGTCCTGCCCCAGCCGCGCGGCATCGCAGCGGCCGGCGCGAAGCGCCGCCCCAGGCCCGGGCAGGACCTGGGGCCCCGCGCGGCTAGTCCGATCCGCGCAGCTGCAGGGTGAGCCACCAGGTGCCGGCGCTGGTCTCCAGGGAGCAGTACTCGTCTGCGTCTGGCTCGTCCTCGGGTGGATCTGTGTGCACGAAGGCCCAGTGCTCGTCGTCTTCGTCGATCCGTAGGGGTAGCTCCACCTGCGTTTCGTAGATGGAGCTGTCGGTGATGTAGTACTCGTCCTGCAGCCAGCTACCCGTGCACGAGTAGGCGCAGAGATCCGCCTGCCCGGTCACCGGGAACATCAGGAAGGTCTCCACTCCCGGCGAGACCCAGCGCACGTCCTCGTCCGCCTCGGCAGCGAGGGTGGTCTCGATGACACCCCAGGGCTCGCTGCACAGCTGCTCGGGGGGGTTGTCCACGTCGCCATCGGCGTCGGCGTCGGCGTCGGCGTCGGTGTCGCCCTCGGGGACGAAGCCGGTCTCGGGGTAGGGTGGGTGGCAGGCCAGTCCCAGCAGGAGAGGCAGGAGGCGCATGGTGCTCTCCGAGGATCTTGCGGAGGGTAGCACGGAGGACGGCGATCGTCGTCGCGGGTGGGGGTCCCGAAGATGCAAAGACCGTGTGAAGCGCAGAACCGCGGGCCGCCAGCCGGGTCGGGAGGCGTCAGCGACCCGTCGGTCGCGACACGGAGGTGAGCCCATGCCCGAGCGTCGTCCCCCCCGCGGTGAGAGCCTTCAGCTGCTGCCGGTCATGAACCTGGTGGCCATGCTGATCCCCATGCTGCTGCTGTCGGCCCAGGCGGTGCACTTGAGCGTCATCGACAGCTCTGTCCCCGGCATCGTGGACCCGGACGGGATTCCCGAGGATCCGGGCCTGCAGCTGTCTGTGGCCATCACCGACCAGGGCCTGACGGTGGCCGGGGTCGACGCGGTCCTGCCCGCGGCCAACGAGGCAGCGGGGCCCACCCTGCCTTGCGCCACCGCCCCCTGCGGAGACGTGGAGAGCTACGACTACCAGGGACTCACGGAGCTGCTGGCCCGGGTGAAGGATGAGCATCCCGACGAGCGGTCGGTCATCCTGGTTCCGGAAGAGCGCATCTCCTACGAGGTGCTGGTGAAGGTGATGGATGCGGCGCGCGAGGATCGCGCCCAGCTGGACGGCCAGGGCGCCCCGCGCTCCCTGTTCCCCCAGGTGGTGATGGCGGGCGGCGCCACCTGACCGGAATTCAGGTCCACACCGGCAGGGAGAGCGCAGGTCTGGGTACGCTGGCCCAGGCCACGATCACCGGCACCAGCAGCCAGGCACCCGGCAGCTGTGGGAGCGCCTCGAGCTGCTCCAGGACTTGTTGGTCGGCGGGGGTCAGGGCCCCGCCGCGCTGCATGGTCTGGGTCTTGAACGAGAACATGATGTCCAGCAGGCGCTCCATGGGAGCCAGCGCCGGGGTGATGGGGACCACCTCCACCTGGATGTCCTGCAGCCCCGCCTGCTGCAGCAGCTGGAAGAGCTTGCGACCCACGAGGCGATCGCCGCCCTGGGCCTGCTGAGCGCGCGCCACCCGCTGCCGGAACTCGGAGAAGCCGTCGGGTTCGGGATGCAGGACCAGCCCACCGTCGTCGCCATCCACCAGCACCACCCTGCCCCCAGGGCGGGTGACCCGCGCCATCTCCTGGACCACCTTGAGCGGCTCCGGCAGGTGCTGGAACAAGAAGCGCGCGTAGCTGGCGTCTACGGTGTCGGCTTGCAGGGGGATGCGCTCGCCGATGCCGTCGATGAAGGTGCAGCGATCCTCGCAGCCGGCGTCGGCCGCGCGCTGCTCCGCCCGGGAACGCAGGGCCGGATCGGGCTCCAGCCCGACGATGCGGGCGGTGGGGAAGCTGCGCGCCAGCAGCAGGCAGGTGACCCCGGGACCCGCTCCCAGGTCCAGCAGGGTCTGCCCATCGCCGATGCCCACGCGGCGGAACCAGCCCACCTCGAGATCCTCGCCGATGATCCCCTGGCGCTCCAGTCGCTCCAGCTCGCCCCGGGTGTCGCCCAGGGTGGTGAAGGAGTAGGACTCGCGGCGCTGCCCTGCCACCTCGAACTCCGGGCCCAGGCTGACCCGCTGGGGGCTGCCTCGCATGAACCCGGCCACCTGGCGGTTCATGGCGTCGAGGCGCTGGGCCAGGATGTTGGTGAGGTTGTCCTTGACCTTGCGGGCGATCTCCGCGTCGAGCTGCTCGAGCTTTTGGATGAGGTTGTGGGGCAGCAGCAGCACCTCGGTCTCTTCGAGGGCCAGCAGGGTGGCGGTGCGGCCGCTGGTGACGAAGTTGGACATCTCACCGAAGACATCGCCTGGCTGCAGGATGGTGAGGAAGAAGGGGCGCTCGCCCTCTTCGATGGTCACCCCCAGCCGGCCGCGCAGCAGCAGGCCCATGCCCTGCTCGTTCTCTCCGCGACGGTAGAAGGCCTCGTCGGCCGTCACCTTGACGGTGGGCAGGCTGCTGAGCAGGGGGTCCACCCGGTCGCGGTCCACGCCGTCGAAGATGGAGGGCGGCCGAGCTCTCGTGTTGGCGTGGGCCACCGAGGCCCAGAACTCCCGGAGCTTCTGCGGGGTGACGCCCTGGTCCTCGAACAAGGGGTACAGGTCGCGCAGGCGCTGGGCGATGTCTCCGCGGTCGGGGTCTCCTTCGCCGTGGAAGCGCGCCAGGGGGCTGCCCACCCGAGCCAGGTAGTGGCGATCCCTGGTGACCATGGCCAGGGGCACGCGCAGGCCTGCGCCGGCGTGGGCCCGGAAGAGGGGGCCGTAGGGGCGGTAGCCCAGCTGGAAGTAGGCGCGCGCCAGCGCGAACTCGGACACGCAGGTGTCGATCATGATGCCTTCGGCCAGGGCCCAGGCGTACATGCGTCCCACCAGCTGGGAGGCCACGGTCTGGCCGCGGTAGGCGGGATCCACCATGAAGGCGCTGCTGTGGGCGATCTGCTCGTGGCCGAAGGCGACCATCATGGGCGCCAGGTTGAACCGGCCGATGAGCTCCTCGTTGAAGGGCTGCTCGGAGCCGAAGTTGGAGCGCAGCGTGCCCACGATGGCGCCGGTGCTCTCGTCCAGCGCCACCAGGATGCGGGCGGCATCGTCTAGCTCGTCCTGGTAGATCCGGCGCTTGTGATCCGCCACCGGCAGGGGCTTGCCCAGCTCCTCCACGTAGATGCGGTAGCGGAACCGGAAGACCGCCTCGCGGTCCTCGGGCGAGGTGACCTGCTGGATGCGGATGTACACGGACGCTCACCAGACTACGGGGACAGGATTGTACGGTGCCGGGAGTTTGAGTTCCACCGCCGGTCTGCCGGCAGCCGAGCGGGCAGGCTGCCCAGCGCGCGATATTCCAGCTCCAGGAGGAGCCCATGCTCGGCCGCCGCCGCGCGCTTCGCAGCCTGCTTCCGCTCGTCGCGGCGGCGCTGCTCGCCTGCCGGGCGGCGCCGGCTCCCGAGCCCACCCCGGGGGTGGTGGCGGCGGATCATCCACTGGCCAGCGAGGCGGGAGCCGAGGCGCTGCGCCTGGGAGGCAACGCGGTGGACGCCGCGGTGGCGGCGGCGCTGGCGGGCGGCGTGGTGCAAGCCCACAGCAGCGGCCTGGGAGGGGGAGGCTTCGCGGTGGTGGTGGCCCCCGGGCGCGAACCGGTGGCCCTGGACTTCCGGGAGGTGGCCCCCGCTGCGGCTCGAGTGGACATGTTCCTCGACGCCGAGGGGCAGGTGCTGCCCGGCGCCAGCGAGACGGGCGCGCTGGCGGTGGCGGTGCCGGGGGAGCCCCGCGGGCTCGCGGCGCTGGTGAAAGCCCGCGGCTCGCTCACGCTCCAGCAGGTGGCCGCACCCGCGGTGCGCCTGGCGCGCGAGGGCTTCCCGGTGGGCGGCGCCCTGGCCGCCGCGTCCAGGAGCTGGTCCCAGCAGCACGGCGACGCCATGTTCCCCCTGCTCTTCGACGGGGTCCAGGGCCCCCCCGCGGCGGGCCAGCTGGTGCGCCGCGAGCAGCTGGCGGCGACCCTCGAAGCCTGGGCTCGCAGCGAGGGTGAGGCGCTGAACAGCGGCCCGCTGGCGCAGGGCCTGGTGGCGGAGTTGAAGGCCCGGGGCGGCCTGCTTAGCGCCTCCGATCTCGCCGGGTACACGGTTCGGGAGCGGGAGCCGCTGGTGCAGGGCTGGCGCCACTGGACCCTGATCACCATGCCCCCACCCTCATCCGGAGGGCTGGTGATGCTGCAGGTGCTGGGGGTGCTGGAAGCCTGGCCGGCCCTCGGGCCAGAGCTGTACGAGCCCGCCGGGCTGCATCGCAGCGTCGAGGCCTTCAAGCACGGCTTCGCGGATCGCGCGCGCTGGATGGGGGACCCCGACCAGGTGGAGGTCCCGGTGCAGCGGCTGCTGTCCGAGGAGCGCATGGCCGCGGTGCGCGCGGCGCTCAGCGCGGCGGGGCCCGGCCAGGACGGTGCGTCCTGCAGCGTGCTGCCCGCCGCGGAATACGGCCTGCCCCTGGACCCGGGCCAGGACGCCGGCACCCACCACATCAGCGTGATCGACGGATCCGGCGTGGCGGTGGCCCTCACCACCACCATCAACGGCACCTTCGGATCCGGCGTGGTGGACGCGGGCAGCGGCCTGCTGCTCAACGACGAGATGGACGACTTCGTGGCAGCGCCTGGCGTGCCCAACCAGTACGGGCTGGTGGGCAACGAGCGCAACGCGGTGCAGCCCGGTCGCCGTCCCCTGTCCAGCATGAGCCCCACCATCGCCCTGGACGGCTCGGGTCAGCCGGTGCTGGTGGTGGGAGCCAGCGGAGGGCCCCGCATCATCACCGGCACGGTGCACGTGCTGCGAGCGGTGCTCGAGGGGGGAGTGGAGCCCGCGCAGGCGGTGGCCTCACCCCGGCTGCACCACCAGTGGATGCCCGATCTGCTGCGCACCGACGCTGACTTCCCCGACGTCGCCCTGGCTGCGCTGCGGCGCTGTGGTCATCAGCTGGGCGGTGGCCCCCCCGGTTCTGCGGTGCAGGTGGCCATGCGCCGGCCCGATGGACAGCTGGTGGGCGCCTGCGATCCCCGCAAGGGTGGAGCGCCTGCGATCGTGGAGGCCGGGGCTCCGTGAGCGATCGCCGGCACATGCTGCTGCGCTTCAGCCTCTACGGCTTCCTGAAGAACCAGCGCTACTTCGAGCCCTTCCTGGTGCTGGCCTTCCTGGAGAAGGGCCTGGACTTCTTCACCATCGGGCTGCTCATCGCGTTCAGAGAGCTGGCCATCAACCTGATGGAGGTGCCCTCGGGCATGCTGGCGGATCTCTACGGCCGCCGGCGCGCCATGATCACCTCTTTTGTGGCCTACATCGCCAGCTTCCTGGTGTTCGGCTTCAGCGATCACCTGGGCCTGCTCTTCCTGGCCATGGGCCTGTTCGCCGTGGGAGACGCCTTCCGCACGGGCACCCACAAGGCGATGATCTTCGCCTGGCTGCGCAGCGAGGGACGCGAGGCGGAGCGCACCCGCGTCTACGGCTACACACGCTCATGGAGCAAGCTGGGCTCGGCCCTGTCGGTGGTCGTGGCCGCAGTCTTCGTGTTCGTGGGTGGCAGCTACAGCTGGGTGTTCTTCGCTTCGGTGGTGCCCTACCTGCTGGGGGTGCTGAACTTCCTGGGCTACCCCGGCTCGTTGGATGGCGAGCGGCAGGGCGAGGCCTCCCCGGGCAGGGTGCTCCGGCAGCTCTGGCGCGTGCTGCTGGCCACGGCGCGCCACGCACCGCTGCGACGCCTCGTGCTGGAGTCCATGGGCTTCGAGGGCATGTTCAAGGCCGCCAAGGACTACCTGCAGCCCCTGCTGCAGGCGGCGGCGGTGGCCTGGCTGGCGGGGCGTGCGCTCGGTGCCGGCCTGGACGAAGCGCGCCAGACCGCGCTGCTGGTGGGCCCGGTCTACCTGCTGCTCTATCTGCTCTCGGCGGTGGCCAGCCGCCGCGCCCACAGCCTGGTGCAGCGCCTGGGGAGCGAGGAGCAGGCCGCCCGCTCCTGCTGGTGGATGGCCGCGGGGCTGTACGCGCTGCTGCTGCCGGCGCTGCTGTTCGAGTGGCACCTGCTGGCCATCCTGGCCTTCCTGCTGCTGCACGTGGTGCAGAACCTGTGGCGGCCAGTGCTCATCAGCCGCTTCGACGCGTGGGGCTCCGAGCGCTACGGCGCCACGCTGCTGTCGGTGGAGAACCAGGCCAAGAGCCTGGCCACCATGGCCCTGGCGCCCTCGCTGGGGCTGGCGGTGGATGCCGTGGTGGCGGGTGGGCTGGGCGGCGACTTCTGGCCCGTGGCCCTGGTGGGGCTGGTGATCGGGCTGGGCTTCGCGCTGCTGGGCTGGCGGGGGCGCGAGCGACCCCAGCAGCTGACGGACCTGTAGAGCCCGCGATAGGGGCTCCCATGACCGAAAGCCCGCAGCGTTCCATCCGTGCCTTCTGGGTCCTGGCCGCGGGCCTGGTCTTGGCGCTGCTGGTGGCCGGGGTGGCGCTGGCGCGCGACCACCGGGGGCTGCTGCGTGCCGAAGCCATGCTGGAGCAGCTCGCTGTGACGGCCGCGGAGGGTGGCGGTGGGGCGGTGGTGCCCTGGAGCGCCGTCTGGCTGGCGGACCACGCCCGGCGTCACCAGCTCTCCGAACACCAGCGGGAGCAGATCTCGGGCTGCATGGATGACTACCTGCAGCAGCTGGATCGGGTGGCGGCGCGCGAAAACGTCGTGCGCTTCGATCGCATCGAGCAGGTGCGAAGGTCCGCGCTGGAGTGCGTTCAGCCCTTCGTGGGCGACACGGCCGCGGAGCGGTTCACCGAAGACCTCACGCGGCGCTGGAGCGGCTGGCGGCAAGAGTCCGAGGGTCGGGGCCCCGCGAACCGCGGGCGTCAGGGTGCCGGTGCAGGCTCGCCGGCGTCGTCGCCAGGAGCCCGGAACAGGTAGAGCCAGGTCTGGAAGCGGCGGAAGTACTCGCTGGACTCCAGCGCGAAGCCGGCGGCTTCGAGGTGGGGCACCAGGTGGATCTCGGTCTGGCCGGGCGGGATGTACTCGAGCACGGCCAGGGTTCCTCCGGGCTCGAGAGCTCGCAGCACGCTGGCGAGCATGCGCTGGTTCTCCGGCAGCAGCTTGGGCTGCAGGTAGAAGCCCAGGTGGGCCATGTAGGCCAGGTCGAGGCTGGCGGCAGCGATGCCGCAGTCGTCCACGGTCGAGAGGCTCGCCTGCACGTTCTGGTGGGGGTTGATCTCGGCGCTGCGGCCGCGGGCCTGCACCATGGAGACGGCCTGGGGCAGGATGTCCACGGCCAGGACCTCGCCGCTGCTGCCCACCGCCTCGGCCAGCATGAAGGTGAAGAAGCCCACCCCGCAGCCGATGTCCGCCACCACCATGCCGGGCTCCAGCGGCAGTCTGGACAGCACCCGGTCCGGCTCGGCGTGGCGCTGGATGAGCTGCTGGGCCAGCTGAGCGGCGTCGCGGTGCTGGTAGGTCCAGCCCACCTTCTGGAACAGCTGTGCTCCCGCGGCGCGCAGGCGGATCTGCTCCCGGGTCAGCTCCGGTTCCAGCGGCTCGATGGTGGCATCGCAGCCAAGGGCGAGCAGCGCCAGCGATGTCCAGCGGTGGATCATGGAACTCCCATCGGCCCCACCGAGCCTAACGGCGCCGCCCCGGAGCGGCGAAATCCGGCGTTAGTGAACGGAGGTGTCGGACGATCGTCGGTCACCGGTTATCTCCGCTGGAACCCCGGAGTGAGCTCTATGGCAGAACCCAGCGCAGCGGCGGATCGCCTCGCGCGCCAGCTGTCTGTGCTGCGCGTGGTCGCCGCCCTGCTGGCGGTGGCGGTGGTGGTTGAGGGTGTGATCCTCTACCAGCACATCCAGCGCAGCCAGCGCATCGTGCAGCGGCTGGATGACCTGCAGGTGGCCGCGGATCTGGGGCTGGGGGAGCAGCCGGGCAAGCTGCTGGTCATCACCTCCGAGGACGCCGGCTTCTCCATCCGCCAGCTGCGCGGCCTGCAGGCCAGCGCGCTCTCCTGGCTCGACGACTTCGTGCAGCGGCACCAGGTGGAGCCCGAGGCCGCGGAGCTGTTGGCGGGCGTGCTCTCCGCCTACCTCGCCGCCTACGGCGACACCCGCATCCAGCAGGCGGTGGGCGGCATCAGCGACACCCAGGCTCCGGACTTCGAGCGCGCCCTGCTCGACCGCTGTGCCCGCACCGGTGATCTGGTGCTGGGCCCCGAGGTCGGGCGGGCCTTTGGCGACGAGCTGCGTAAGAACTGGGATGGCTGGACCGCAGAGCTCAAGCAGGCGCGCTGAGCTCCAGCTGCATCACCTCCACCGCCCCTTCGCGGCCAGGTAGCTCGCGCTTGCCCAGGGAGTGGGCGGAGAAAGTCGCCGGCTCCGCACGGCGCAGGGTGTCGCCCGTGGTGGCGACCCCGCCAGGGGGGCAGAGCTGCTCGAGGCGGCTGGCCACGTTGACCACGTCGCCGATGACCGTGTACTCGATGCGGTGCCTCGAACCAAGGTTGCCCGCCACCAGGTCGCCGTGGGCCACGCCGATGCGCACCTGCAGGCCCGGGAAGCCCTCGGGTTCAGCGGCGGCGGCCAGCAGATCAACCGCCCGCTGCATGCGCTGCGCGCAGTGCAGGGCGCGGGCCGCAGGGTGCTGCGCGACGGGCTCGCCGTCGCCCCCGGTGTGCAAGAAGACCACCATCAGGCCATCACCCATGCGCTTGTCCAGGATGCCGCCGGTGTCGGCGATGATGTCGTCCATGGCCGCGAAGTAGCGGTTGAGACCATCGACCACCGCGGCGGGTTCGCGCTTGCGGGACCACTGGGTGAAGCCCTTGATGTCCGAGAAGAGCACCGTGGCCCGGATGGTCTTACCCCCCAGCTCCAGGGCGGCCTCGGGCTCCTGGCGGAGCTTGTCCACCACGGGAGAGGGCAGGTAGACCGAGTACTTCTGGTTGAGCAGCAGCGCGTTCTGCAGATCGCGCCGCTGGTGCCGCAGGTCTTCGAGCATGCGCACATTGTCCAGCGCCAGGCCCAGCTGGTTGGCCACCTGCTGCAGCAGGGACTGGTCCGCGTCGTTGACCTGGGAGCCCTGGCGCGATCGCTCGGCGGCCAGCAGCCCCACACCTTCGCCTTCGGACTGCACCGGCACCACGATGAAGGGGCCGGGCGAGAGGCGGTCGAGCAGCTGCCGCCCGCGCTCGGAGAGGCCGGTACGGAAGGCGGCCACGTCGTTGATGCGCCGGCCGCGCAGCGTCTCCAGCACCAGGCCGAACAGGGGCAGGTCCGGGGCGCGGCCGTCCAGATCCGGGTAGCGGGGCAGCCAGAGCTGCCCCATTCCCGCGGCCACCTGCTGGGACATGCCGGTCCCCGACACCGCCACGAGCTTGTCCCCGATGGCCTTCCAGAACAGCACCCGCTCGAAGTCCAGCCGCCGGGCCACCAGCTCGGTGGCGGTGGTGATCAGCTGATCCTCGTCCTTGGCGCTGTGCAGCAGGTCTGAGATCTCGCGCAGCACCTCGAGCCGGGCCGCCTGCTCGCTGCGGGAGCCCGCCATGTGCTCCAGGGCCTCGATCTCGCCCTCCTGGGTGCGGATGCGATCCAGGGCCAGGCGCAGACGGTGGAAGCCGTAGCGGGCCAGGGTGATGCCCGTGCCCAGGACCAGGCCCACCACCGCCCCCAGGATGGGGCTGTCGTCCAGGGGCAAGGCCAGCGCGGCACCCAGGGCGGCGCCGCCCGCCATGGCCACCAGCCCCAGGGTGAGCTTGGAGCCGGGGGTCTGCCACCTGACCCGGTAGATGCAGGTGGGATCCCCCCGGTTCATGCACGCCTCTTCGGTGATCGTGGCCGCTGGCAGGTCGAAGCTCAGGGGGATGGCCGCCAGGGTGCCACGGCGCTTCTGGTCGAAGAGCGGGTGGTCGGGGTAGCCCTCGCTGACGTGGAACTCGAAGACCGCCTCGCCGTCCTTGAGCTCCAGCAGCTCGAAGTGGGTGATGCGCGACAGGCTGCGTCCCATGGAGGGGATGCGCGCGTAGACGGCCTTGGGGCTGGCCAGCAGCTTGGCCAGGTAGAACACCACCCCCACTTCAGCGGTCTCTGCGTGCAGCAGCCCCGCCTTGTAGAGCACCTCCGGGTCGCCGGTGACCTGGACGATGGCCTTGTTCAGCGCCAGCGCCGTGTCGTAGGTGATCCAGCGCTCGGTGTCGGCGGCTTCTTCGCGGCTCACCCCCCACACCTCGTAGAGCCGCTCTTCGACGTCGGCGCCGAAGAACTTGCGGATGAAGCGCAGGTTGGGTGCCAGCAGCCCGGCCGAGAAGACGCGGTCTTCGCGCCCGGTGTAGTCGGGGTCCGGTGCTGGGGTGGTGCTGGTCACCGGGGGGAGGGCTCAGGCGTCGGCCAGCAGTCCCGCCATGCGCTCGGCCAGGATGCGGCTCAGGTTGAAGAGGATGCGCGAGGACAACTGGGGATCGTCCTCCATCAGCTCTACCAGGAAGCGACGCCGCAGCACCAGGACGCGGCCCGCGGTGAGGGAGCGGATGGTGGCGGTGCGGCGGCCTTCGTCCACCAGCAAGGCGATCTCTCCGAACACGTCACCGCGGTGCAGGTGGGCGATGATGCGCCCGCCGGCCTCCACCACGAAGGCGCCGTCGAGGATGAAGAACATCTCCTTCTCCACCAGGTCCTGGCGCACGATGGTGCGTTCGGCGGGCACCTCCATCATGAAGCCCTTGCTGGCGAGCTTCTTGATGGAGGTCTCGGGCAGGGTGTCCAGGAAGGTGCGCGAGCGCTCGTCGCCGATGTCTTCGTTCAGCAGCTGCTTCTGCAGGTGCTCCCACACCACCTCGGGTTCTACCTCGAAGGGCAGGGGGCCCGGGTCGAGCACCTCGGCGTAGGGCTCCAGATCCAGGGGCGCGCGCTTGCCAGGGCCGAAGTACTGCTTGACCAGGGGGACCACGGGGGAGCCCACCCGCTGCAGGTACTCCAGGTCGGACAGGACCCCAACGAGAGGGACCCGCACGCCGTCCTGGTTGCACACCAGCTCGCCCGAGTAGGGGCGGTAGCCCAGCTTGCGATAGGCGCGCACCAGCCCCGGGGCGCAGTAGGCGAAGACCAGCATGACGTCCTGGCTGATCATGTACTCGTACATGGCGCCCGCGAGAGCCGGGAGGATCAGCGCGCCGCGCACCGAGCTGTCGATGAGCAGGCGCGAGGTCTCGGCGGTGACCAGGCGCTCGATGTCTGCGAACAGGGGAAAGGAGAAGCGCCGCTGCACGTCAGGGGGCGCGTCGCCTGGGCGCCAGATGACGGCGCGCACCGTCCCGGTGACCTGGCCCTTGGACTGGGTATAGAACAGCACGCTTCCGTCGGACTCGTCATCCTCGTCGCGGATCATGCGCCGCTCGTGGTCCACCTGGAGGAAGCCCTTCTTGAGCTCTTCGACGTAGATGCTGTAGCGGAAGCGGTAGATGGCCTCCCGTTCTTCGAGGCTGTTGGCCTTGTGGACCTTCTCCAGGCCCATCAGCCACTTCATCAGCATGGAGGCTCCCAGGCGGTTCCCGCTGCAAAGAAGATAGCTGCGTTGCCCACCGCCGGCTGCTCGGCGGCGGCCAGATCGCGGTTGAGCTGCTCCAGCAGCGGTCCGGCCTGCTCCGGCGGCAGCAGGCCGGCCTTGAAGCGCGTGGTGAGGTCGAGGAATGGCTCGATGCCCAGCTGAAGGCTGGACAGGGTCTCCACCCGCTGCATCACGTCGCTCAAGCCAGCGCGCAGCATGGTGGAGGCCAGCTTGCGGCCCACCAGCCGATCGCCTCCCTGGGCCGCCTTGGCCTGGATCACCCGGGCGTTGAACTCGCTGAAGGCCGGGCTGGCGGGGTGCAGGCTGAGCCAGCCATCGTCGATGTCGAGGATGCAGATGCGGCCCCCGGGACGGGTGACCCTGCGGGCTTCCACCAGGGCGGCGAGCGGATCGGCCAGGTGCTGGTAGAGCAGGCGGCTGTAGACGAAGTCGAAGCTGTGGTCGGCGAAGGGCAGCGCGGTGGCCTCGCCCTGCTGGAAGCTGATGTTGGCGTGCTCGGGCTGCACCAGCGCGCGGGCTGCGGCGAGCAGATCGGTGCTGATGTCCACCCCCAGGGCCTGCCCCTCGGTGAGGGTCTGCGCCACCGCCCCCGTGACGAAGCCCGGCCCGCAGCCCACCTCGAGGAAGCGGTGCGAGGAGCGCAGGCCCTGCTCTCGCAGCGCCTGCAGCTCCTGGGCCAGCATGAACCCGGCCTGAGCCTGCAGCCGGAGCAGCTCGCCGCGCTTGCGCGCGTCAGCGAAGCGGTCGAAGTCGTAGGAGCGGGGTCGGATCAAGGAGATCTCTGGCTATTCCGGCTTCTTGTCGGCCACGATCTTGGGCCGGAAGGCCTCGAACAGGTCCATGGGGATGGGGAAGACGGTGGTGGAGTTGTTCTCCACCGCGATCTCGCTGAGGGTCTGCAGGTAGCGCAGCTGCAGGGCGGTGGGGGTGGCGTCCATCATCTGGGCGGCCTCCACCAGCTTGGACGCAGCCTGCTGCTCGCCGTCGGCGGCGATGACCTTGGCGCGGCGCTCGCGCTCGGCCTCGGCCTGCTTGGCCATGGCGCGCTGCATCTCGGTGGGCAGGTCGATGTGCTTGACCTCGACCTGGGTGACCTTGATGCCCCAGGGATCCGTGTGGCGATCGAGGATCTCCTGCAGCTTGTGGTTGATCTCGTCACGGTTGGAGAGCAGCTCGTCCAGCTCGGCCTCGCCGGCCACCGAGCGCAGCGTGGTCTGGGCCAGCTGGGCGGTGGCGAAGAAGTAGTCTTCCACCGACAGCAGGGCCTTGACCGGATCCACCACCTTGAAGTAGACGACGGCGTTCACCGCCACCGAGACGTTGTCGCGGGTGATGACGTCCTGCTTTTCCACATCGAGCACGATGACCCGCAGGGAGATCCGCTGCATCTTGTCGACGCCCGGGATGAGGACGATCAGGCCTGGCCCCTTGGCGGGGATGATGCGCCCCAGGCGGAAGATCACGGCCCGCTCGTACTCCTTGATCACCTTGATGGCGGAGAGCAGGATGAAGCCGACGATGACGAGGACAACGATGACGGATTCCATGGGGAGGACTCCTTGCGGCCTGTGGGGCCAGAGGTTCAGGCTTGTTCGGTAGGTGGTTCGTTGGTGAGTACCGAGCTGAGCGGTTCCACGTGGAGGACGAGGCGCTTGACCGCCACGACGCGCACTGCTGTGCCGGCCTGGAGCTCGCCCGACCAGGCTGCCTTCCAGATGGCCCCGTCCACGACGACCCAGCCCTTGCCGCTGCCGCCTTCGGTGACCTCGCCCTCGTCGCCCATCAGGCCTTCAGAGCCGGTGGCCACCTTGCGTTTGTGGGATCGCAGCACGAGGGTGCCGACGCCCAGGGCCAGCAGGCCGGCGAGCACCGCCACGGTGATGAGGGTTGAGAGCTGCACGCGGAGGTCGAACTCCTGGACGTTGAAGAGGAGGATACCACCCAGCACCAGGCAGAGGACCCCGCCGATGGTGAGGGCCCCATAGCTGGGGATCCAGACCTCTAGCGCGAACAGGGCGAAGCCCACCACCACCAGGATCAGTCCCCCCACATTGAAGGGCACGATGGACAGGGCCACGGCCACGCTGATCAGGAAACAGGCGCCCAGCACACCGGGCACGATCAGGCCGGGGTTGTGGTACTCGATGTACAGGCCCAGCAGGCCCAACCCCAGCAGCACGAAGATGACGTTGGGATCGCCCAGGAAGTGCATGACCCGCTGGCGCAGGTCCATGCCCTTGTGGGAGAGGCTCGAGCCGGAGGTGTTCAGGGTGACCTCGCCCGAGGAGGTCTGCACCACCCGGCCGTCGAGCTGCTCCACCAGGGTGGCGAGATCGGCCACCACCAGGTCGACCACGTTCTGCTCCAGGGCTTCGCTGTCGGTGATGGACTCGCTGGTGCGGACGGCTGCTTCGGCGAACTCGATGCTGCGTCCCCGCTGCTCGGCGATGGCTCGGGACCACGCCAGGGTGTCGTTCAGGATCTTCTCCTGCATGACCTCGTCGCCGGCGCCTTCCTCTTCGTCTTCGCCCTTGGGGCCGATGCCGCCGCCCAGCAGATCCACTGGGTGGGCGGCGCCGATGGTGGTCCCCGGGGCCATGACGGCCACGTGGGCGGCCATGGTGATGAACACCCCTGCCGAGCCAGCGCGCGCGCCGGAGGGAGAGATGTAGACCACCACGGGTACAGCGGCGCCCAGCTGGGCCTGCACGATCTCTCGGGTGCTCGACAGCAGGCCACCGGGGGTGTCCATGACGATGATCACCGCGTCGGCGCCGTCGGCCTCGGCCTGTTCGATGCCGCTCACCAGGTAGTCGGCGCTGCCTGGGTCCACCCCGCCGTCGAGGGTGAGCACGGGGATGACGCCCGCGCCGGCCTGGAGCGCGGCGATCATCATGGCCAGCAGGAAGGGCAGCAAGGTGTCTCCTCGGGAGAGAGGGCGGTGCGCCCGACGATCTCGGCTCTAACCCGGAACATCGACGGCGGTGCCAGCCTGTCTCGGAGCGGCGGATGAGCGCGCGGGGCTCGTGAGGGTGTCGAAGAGCGTCGAGATCCTTCGACACCCCTTCGTCATCTTCGACACCCCCTCTGTCGGCGGCAAGCGCGAAAATCGGCATTTCAGAATGAAATGACGGCTTGGGGCTGCCTCCGGGATTCCGGGCACGGAGCTTGCTTCCCCTGCGGGCATGCGACGACCGCTCTACATCCTGGCCTGGCCCCTGGTGGCGGGCGTGGCGCTGGCCACCGCGCTCCCCGTGGCTCCGCTGCCTGCGCTGGCGGGCTGCCTGGCCTGCGCCGGCCTGGCCGCGTGCCGGCGCAGAACGGGCCTGCCCGCGCTGGTGGTGGCGGCGCTGCTGCTGGGCTGGGCGGCCCCGTCCACCAGGGCCGTGGGACCGCAGCTGGAAGGAGCGGTGCACCTGCGGGGGAGCGTGCTGGGGCGGAGCGCGCGGGGGCAGGCGCTGCTGGTGCTGGAGGCCAGCGCCGCGCCTGGGGGACCGTGGCGGCCCGCGCGGGGTCGGGTGCTGCTGGAGGCCAGGGAAGAGGTGCCGCCTGCTGGAGCGCGCATCCTGGCCTGGGGTCGAGCCCGGCCGGTGGGACGAGGTCGGCTGCCGGGAGAGCCCGACCGAACCCTGGAGCTGCGAATGATGGGTGTGGCGAGCAGGGTCCGGGTCCAGCGCTGGCTCCCCCTGGGTGAGCCGCCCGGGCCCGCCCCCAGCATCCCGGAGTGCCGGCACCATGGCTTGCTGCGCGCGCTGGCCCTGGGGGATCGCTCCCAGGTCCCCGAGGCGGTGACCGCGCTCCTCCGCGCCACCGGTTGCAGCCACCTGCTGGCCATCAGCGGGCTGCACCTTGGGCTGGTGGGCGGCCTGGTGGGCTGGGCTCTGTGCCGGCTGGCCAGGCTGCGCGCCTTCGTCAGCGCCCGCAGCCGCCCCTGGTGGATCGGCGCGCTGGCCATGGTGTTGGCCGTGGTGCTCTACGGGAGCCTGGCGGGCTGGCCTCCCAGCGCCCGGCGCGCGGCGGCGATGCTGGCGGGAGGCGGCCTGGCCCTGGCCCTGGATCGGGGGCGGGACGGGCGCCAGCTGCTGGGCCTCGCCGCCATCTTGACCCTGCTGGTGGAGCCTTCGTCGGTGGCGACCCCTGGCTGGCAGCTGTCCTTCGGTGCTCTGCTGGGCCTGCTCCTGTTGGGTCCTCGGCTGGCTCGGCTGGAGCAACCGGACCTGCCTCGCTGGAAGCGGGCGCCGCTGCGCGGAGCCATGGCCACGCTGTGCGCCACGGCGGGGACCCTGCCCGCGGCCGCCTGGTGGTTCCAGGAGCTGGCCCCCGTGGCCGTGCCGGCCAACCTGGTGGCCCTGCCCCTGGTGGGCGTGGTGGCCACGCCCTGTGCCCTGGCCACGCTCGTGCTCCCGGAGGGGCTGCGCTGGCTGGCGGCCAGCCTGGCCTGCCTGGCGCTGGACGGCGCCCTGTGCTGGCTGGAGCTGTTGCAGAGGAGCACCTGGCATCCGGCGGTGGGCGCCGCCGGCGCGCTCCTGCTGCTGGCCGCGCTGCTGTTGCGGCGCCACGCCGCCCTGGCGGGCCTGTGCGCGCTGGTGGGGCTGGGCCTGCGGGTGCTGCCGGCTCGACGGCTGGTGGTGACGGTGCTCTCGGTGGGCCAGGGACTGGCGGTGCTCGTGGAGCAGCCCGACGGCGCGCGCTGGTTGGTGGACGGCGGGCCCTCGGAGCGCCAGGTGTTGCACTTCCTGCGACGCCGCGGCATCCGCCATCTCGATGTGGTCGCGCTCAGCCATCCGCACTCCGATCACCTCGCCGGCCTCGGTCCGGTGCTCGACGAGCTGAGCGTGGGCGAGCTCTGGCTGGCCCGCTCGCCGCGGCCCGGGGAGGACGGCTTCGCCCAGCTCCTGCACCAGGCTCGAGAGCAGGGCACGCGCCTGCGCCTCGCCCCCGATCCGGCCCTGCCCCTGGTAGGCCCGCCCCTGGCGTCGGCTTCGCTGGAGGCGCCGGGGCTGAACGACGAGAGCCTGGTGCTGCGGCTGCGGCACGGCGCCCACAGCGCCCTGCTGCCCGGTGACGCGGAGGCCTGGGCCGAGGGACTGCTCCTGCCCTGGCTGGAGCCGGTGGATCTGCTCGTGGTGCCCCACCACGGCAGCCGCAGCTCATCCAGCCCGGCCTTCGTGCAGGCCCTGCGGCCGCGGATCGCCGTGGTGAGCTGTGGCCTGGACAACTCCCACGGCCACCCCCACCCCCAGACCCTGGCCCGCTACCGGTCCAGCCGGCTGCTGCGCACCGACCTGGACGGCACCGTGGAGATCAGCAGCGACGGCTCGCAGCTGCAGCTTCGCAGCTGGCTGCCCGGCGCGGGCTGGCGGCGGTGGTCCCTGGCCGGCGAGCCACCCCTGGCCGCTGGCGGAACGCCCCTGGCTCAGCTGCTCTCGCTGGCCGCCTCGCCCTCGTCGCTGGCCGTGAGGGCAGCGCTGTCGTCTTCGTCGTCGGAGTCATCCATGAACAGGTAGCGCACCAGGAACAGCCCCACGCCCACCACGATGGCCGAGTCGGCGATGTTGAAGGTGGGGTACTCGTTGGTGCCCAGGTGCTCCAGCAGCCACTCCTTGATGGCGGGCTGATCGGTGTAGACCAGCAGGAAGTCGGTGACCGTCTGCTTGTGGATGCGATCGATGGCGTTGCCGATGGCTCCCGAGAAGATGAGCCCCAGGGTGAGCGACTGGAACCTGTCGTCCCGGGGCAGCTGCCACATGAAGCTGATGATCACGCCCACCGCGATGACCGTGAAGACCCCGAAGATGGACAGGCGGATGGCGGGCGGCAGATCACCGAACAGGCCGATGGCCGCGCCGGGGTTCTGGGTGTGCACCAGGGAGAAGAACCCCGGGATGACGTCGATGCGCTCCCGCATGTAGCGGATGTTCTGCACCACCAGGATCTTGCTGACCTGGTCGGCGGCCACCAGGAGCACGCTCACCGTGATGAAGATGATGGCCTTGTGCGAGCGCAGGCCGTGGATGAGGCGGGCGACGGGCTTGGGCATGGAGCGGCTCCGCGTCGGATGGCTCATGCCTGGTGCAAGCCCAGGCCTGGCCCGACGACTCCTGGGCTCGTTTCAGAACCGGAAGGGGTAGTTCAGCGAGTAGGCCGGACCGTCGAAGGACGGGAAGGTGATGGTCTTCATGGTGGCCGACAGGCAGGAGGCGAGCATGGTGCCCTGGTAGGCGGATTCGCGCACCGAGGCCGAGGACACCGAGCCGCTGGGTTCGAGGGTGAACTTCACCGTGACCGACGGAAGCTCGCCCGTGGTGTTCTTGTGGGCCAGGAAGCAGGCCTTGATGTTCTTGTTGTTGCGGATCTGGATGTCGATGACCGTGGTGGGGATGGTCTTGGGGGTGCTGGAGGAGCTGCTGGAGGAGCTGCTCGTGCTGGGGGCCGAGGTGCCGCTGGAGCTGCTGGAGGACACCGGCTGGCGGCTGCTGCTGGAGGATGAGCTGCTCGTGCTGGACGGGCTGCCGCTGGAGGATGAGCTGCCTGAAGAAGAGCTACCGCTGCTGGAGGAGCCGCCGCGCGAGGAGCTGCCGCTGCTGGCGGTGCCGCCGCGCGAGGAGCTGCCGCTGCTGGCGGTGCCGCTGCTGGCGGTGGTGGCGGGAGGTTCCGGGGTCTCTTCTGGCTCGGCGGGCTGTTCGGCCTCGTCGCCGGCGATCACGTCCAACAGGTCGTTGGTGCCGTCTTCGGCTGGATCTTCGCCGGGCTCGCCCTCTTCGCCCTCTTCGCCGGGCTCGCCCTCTTCGGCTCCGTCGCTGGGCAGGGCGGGAGTGGGCACGGGGGGCGGGGTGACCATGGCCACGGCGTCCTGGGGGGATTCGTCGCTGGGCTGGCTGATGTTGACCCGCTGGGCCAGCTGGCTGAGCTCATCGAGGTTGATTCCGCCGCTGACGATCTCGACGATGGGGATGGTGACCACCGCGGAGAGCAGCCCGGAGAGGAACAAGGCCACGAAGATGGACAGGAACATGGACGCCGGTCGACGACCCCAGCCGCCGGTCATGAGCACCAGCAGGGCCACGAAGGCACCCCAGAGGGCCAGGAACAGACCGATGAAGGGGATGGCGAAGCCTGCGCCGTCGTTGATGGCCAGCACCATGCCGCCGATGGCCGCGGCGGTGACGCCGAGGGCCACGAGGATGAGGTCGCTGGCGGGGTCGTGGGCGCGCCTGCCGATGGGCACGCCCGTGGCCGCGTCAGAGGGAGGCGGGGTGGGCTGGGCCGGGGCGGGGTAGGGCGCTGAGGGCGGTGCAGCGGCGGGCGTGGGGGCTGCGGCCTTGGGTTCGATGGGTCGGGCCCAGGGATCGGCCGCAGGCTGGGCCGGGGCGGTGGCCGCGTCCATGGGGCTGGTGGGCAGCGGCGTGGGCTCTTCGGAGCCGGCGCCGAAGGGCGGATAGCTGCCGGATTCGCTGGGCTTGGGCTCGGCGGAGATCTGGGCAGACTGGGCGATGACCGTGGGATCTTCGGCTTCGGGTTGAGGCTCGATGGGCGCCGCGCGCCGGATCAGCATGCGGTGACCACACTTGCGGCAGGTGGCCTTGTTGACCTCCTTGACCAGCTTGTGCTCGGGGATCTTGTAGACTGCGCCGCAGTTGTCACAGACGACCTTCATCGCTTCGCCTCCGGCGACTCCAGGACCCGGCCTCTGGAGCGCGTATTCCCCGGCGGGACCCCGATGTCCCGCCGGCAGCGGAGTTCCGCTTTTCGGGCAGACTCCCGGGGGAAGACGGTCTATGAAACGCGACCGCCTTTGTCAATGCCTGCCAGCGCGGGCCCGGGGGCTTCAGTCGGCGGCCTCGGGCGGCGCCTCGGGTGGCTGGTCGTGGGCGCCTTCGACAGGTTCGGAGGGGGTGGCGCTGGCGTCGGGCGGAGGGGCCGGGCGCTCCGCTCCAGCGGGGGCGGGGCTGTGGGTGGAGCTCTCGCGCAGCTCCTTGATGCTCTCGAGCGGGGGCTTGTCCATGTCGACCCCGGACAGCTCCAGCAGCGGGCTCAGGTCGAAGATCGCCATGTAGAGCTTGCGGGGCATCTGCCGGTCCGGCAGGTTGATCTCCTCGGCGGTCCAGGGCACGTAGACCGGGCCACCGGGGACCTTGTACTGGTTGCCCGGGTAGTCGATCCACTCGTGCTCCACCAGCTCGATGGGCTCCAGCCCCAGCGCGGCTTCGAGACGACGCACCGCGTCGCGGTACAGCACCGGGCCGTTGTAGGCGTCCACCAGGAAGTACCCCCGCTCGTGCACCACCAGGTGGCGAAAGCGCCCCGCGCCAGCCAGCGCGGCCACCGCCGTGGCGTCGATGCTCTCGATGGCCACCTCGCCCGGCTCGTGGGAGAGCTCCTGCAGGATGTGCGCGCCGTGCAGGGAGGAGGGCAGCTGCATGGCCAGGTAGCGCATGCGGTCACCCGACTCGGCGCCGCCGCCGTCCAGCAGCAGGGGGGGGATGGCGCCCTTGGTGGCCCAGGAGCGGAAGACCTTGTGGTGGTGGGTGGTCTGGTAGTAGCAGACCAGGTCCTGCTCTCGACCCACCGGCATCTCGATGATGCCCTCGACCTTGGTGGGGTCGAGCTGCTGGTAGAAGTCGGGCACCACGATGCGGCTGACCTTGATGGGCGCGCGCCAGCGGATGGGTCGGAAGGCCCCCTCGGGCACGTAGTCCACGTCCCAGCGGTACATGGATTGGCCGACGGTGCCCGCCAGCACCGCCAGACAGGCTGCGCGGCGGATCCAGCGCTCGCGCTTGCTGGAGGTGGGGAACATGCTCAGACCCTGGGCCAGCAGCACCACGCTGGCCACCGCCACCATGGACGCCAGCCGGTAGGGCCCGAACAGGCGGCTCATTCCCGGGACCCACTTGAACAGCCAGGTGAAGGGCAGGCGCACCACGAAGATGTCGAAGATCTTCAGGACATTGTCGGCTTCGGACAGGGTGTGGAGCTTCAGGTAGGGCCCCAGCGTGCACGAGTAGAAGAACAGGAACACCGAGAGCCAGAAGAGCCCCCTTCGACGCCACAGGACCGCCGGCCCCACCCCGAGCAGCAGCACCACGATGGGCCAAGAGCGCTCGCTGGTGGGCTTGAAGATGTAGTCGGCGGCCCAGCTGGAGCGGATGGTCCTGTGCAGGGAGGCCAGGACGTTCTCTTCGTAGGTGTCCGGGCGCAGCGGGGCGTCGGCGATGGTCTCGTAGCGTGGGAAGGAGAGGAAGAAGGACATCTCCGGCAGGGAGGTCATGCCCTCTTCGGTGGTGTTGAAGTAGGGCCGCACGAAGGGCCAGGAGACCAGCACCGCCACCACCACCATGGGCAGACACCAGCGCAGCAGGTCGCGCCACCGTACCCGGCGCCCCAGCAGGTGCCACAGCAGGTATATCCCCGTGAAGATCCCCGCGAAGATACCGTAGAACCAGTACCATGCAGCGCTCATGCCCAGGCAGAGGCCCGCCGCCATGGCGCTGCGGAGGCTGCGCCGGCGCGCCGCGCGGTCGAGGAAGATGGGGTAGAGCAGCAGCCACCAGAGGATGCACTGCCGCAGCCCGGAGCCGTTGACGTCCTGGATGTTGAGCGGGTTGGCGATGGCCACCGCGCAGGCGGCCAGGGCCGCGAAGCGGTCGCGGGTGAAGTGCCGGGCCAGCGCGTAGCCGCAGAGCCCGTCCAGGGAGAGGATCAGCAGTACCTTGACGTTGTAGTGGGCGGGGAAGTCCAGCACCTGGGACAGGGGCCAGGTGATGAACAGCACGTCCAGGATGTTGCCCGTCTCGGGGTGGCGGCCCAGGGCTACCAGCTGGGACCAGCGCTCCATCAGGGGCAGCTCGGCTCCCTGGGTGAGGGCATCGGCCTCCAGGGAGTGCCACCAGTAGCGCCACAGCCAGCCTCCCAGCTCGCCGCCGCCCACCACGATCTCGCTCATGTTGAGGGGCATGGGCCAGGTGAGCAGGCAGCTCACGAACAGGCTGAACACCAGCACCGCCAGCAGCTCGAGGCACAGGCGGAGCCAGCGGGGCATGCGGGCGATCATGGGATCCGGTACAGGGTGAGCTCGCCGTCTTCGTGCGTCGGCGGACCGAGCAACGCGGCCAGGATCACGTGGATCTGCTCGCGCTTGAGCTTGGGATAGAGCTGATCATGGACCACCACCCAGCGGTACCCCTGGCGCGACAGGATGCGCGAGGAGAGCACCAGCTCGAGGTCGGGGACGGTGCGCGGGAGCAGCCGCGCCCGGCCCGCTTCGATGGTCAGGATGAACCTGGCCAGCTGGTTGCCGCGCAGCCCGGGAGGGAGGGGCTCGTTCAGGGTGTAGGGGATGGAGCGCTCGTGGTGCACCTGGTACCAGTTGTAGACCGCTCGCTCGAGGAGGGGGAAGGCGATGGGCAGGTCGAGCACCGCGCCCGGCTCGCTGTCCTGGAGCAGCTGGGCGTAGCCGCCGGGGACCCGGGCCGTGCTGTGGGCCACGGGCAGCACCGCCGGAGACGCCAGCCAGGTCTCGGCCAGCACCAGGGACGAGGCCGCCATGCACATGACCCACACCCGGTGCCGCGCCCGGCCTCGAGCCCACCACGCCAGCGACCAGGCCGCCAGGATCCCCAGGGCGAGCTCCACGCCCACTACGAAGCGGAAGGGATGGGAGATGCGGGAGAAGAGGGGCAGGGCCTCGAAGAAGAGCAGGAAGGGCAGGGGCAGCCGGTGGTGATCGATCTCGGTGTACTCGCCGAAGGCGTACAGGTAGGGACCCAGGGCGAAGATCCAGAAGATCAGCGCCACGCAGAGCCAGGGGAGCATGTCGCGCAGCGGACGCCGCGTGAGCAGCCCCGCGGCGGCCAGGCCCATCAACACCCACCCGATGTAGGTGACGATCAGCAGGTCCTCGCCGTACAGGGCCTTGAGATCCGGGCTGTAGAAGCGGCCGGGCCGGAAGAAGCACTGCAGGTCGGACATGTTGTGGTACAGCAGCGAGTTCCACACGAAGTCGTAGTCGCGGTTCACCAGCGCGTCCGGCGCGTCCATGGAGCTCTTCAGCGCCCAGAGCCCGGCGATGGCCAGGGGCCCGAGCACGGCGCCGCCCGCCAGGCCCAGGGCCAGAAAGCGCTTCCACCGGGTGCGGTGGTGGGGCTGCAGGGCGCGCCAGGTGAGCAGGATGACCGTGATGAGGCCCGCAAAGAGCCCATAGTACCAGTTGAACAGGCCGCAGGCCACCACCGCCAGCCAGGCGGCCAGGGCGCGGCCCAGCCTGGGGCGCTCCAGCAGGCGCAGCAGCAGCAGCACGAACAGCGCCAGCCAGCCGATGTTGAGTGACTCGGTGATGCCGTTGTGCGCCTGGGCCAGCAGGTGCGGGCAGAAGCCGTAGGCGGTGCCGGCCACCAGGGCCGCCGCGTCGTCGCGCACCAGGTGGCGCGCCAGCAGCCAGGCGCAGAAGGCCGAGAACCACAGGGAGCCGCCGATGACCACGTTGTGGGCCACCACCGGACCGAAGAGTGCCTGCACCGGCAGCGTGAGCAGCGCGTTCAGCGTGTCGATGAAGTACAGCGCCCCGCCGAAGGGCCAGGCGATGAGGTCTGTCCAGCCGGGCCACTGCTGTAGATCGAGGATCTCGTGGCCCACCCACCAGAAGCCCCACACGTGGTTCCAGGTGTCGTTGCCGGGATGCCCCAGCAGCAGCTGCGTGGGGTGCGTAGCGGCTGGCCAGGTGACCAGCACGGTGATGACACCGTAGAACAGGGCCGCCAGCGCGATGGGACGCAGGGCCCCCAGGCGCAGGCGCCAGGCGGGCGTGGTGCCGATCTCGCGCGAGGGGGCTGCGCTGGGTGCTGGGTCCATGCGGTCGTTCCGGGGTCTCTCTCCCTGCTATCGGCCAGGAGCGCCGGCCACCAACCGCTGTGCCAGTCTTGTGGCTCACGGGGTGGGCTCGCGGCCGCGCGAGGGCGGACTCCGGGCGTGCGTTATGCTGTGGCATTCCCGGCCTCTCGGCCCCTACGAGTCCTGGTGCCAGCCTGCGTGTGATCGTCGCCGCTCCCCTGCTCGCTCTGTTCGCCTGTGTCCAGGCTTCGCCAGAGCTGCCCACCGAAGAGCGGGTCGCTGCCATCGATGCCCTGGACGAATCGTCCACCCCGCCGCTGTACCAGTACATGTACGACTCGGCCTTCCTGCCCGACGTGCACCGCGCGGAGCAGCGCACCCGCATCCTGGTGTGGCTGCGGCACGTGGAGCTGTACGACTACCAGCTCACGATGCTGCTGGGCCTGCACGAGCGCGCCGCCACCCTCAAGCAGCGCATCGAGGCGGTGCAGCAGAAGATCATCGAGCAGTACGAGCCCCAGCTGGTGCCCGCCTACGACGAGCTCTTCGAGCTGCTGCGCGCCGGGGCAGCCGTGGACGACCCCCGCGTCGAGGAGCTGGCCGTCGGCCTGGCCGCCCAGGCCTCCGCCCAGGCCCGCTACGAAGAGCTGCTGGCCATCCGGCTGCAGTCCGTGCGGGCCCTGCTGGACGAAGAGCAGGAATTCCTCCGCACCCTGAGCCCGCAGCAGGAGGCGCTGTTCCCCGACGCGGTCTTCGTGCTGCGCCGCGATCTCGACCTCGCCTCCAACTCCGGCGACTTCAAGGCCCTGGTCGGCAGCCTCTTCTCCGAGGGCGATCCCACCCTGCTGCTGCGCGGCGACTTCGAGGCCACCCGCGAACCGCTCGACATCGGTGGGCTGTGGTCCGACCAGGCCAAGGACGAGATCAAGGCACCGGTCCTGCACGAGGCGCGCCGCGAGCTGCTGCTCTACCTGCTGCTCCAGGAACCCGCCCTGCCCGAAGCCGTGCAGGCCGCGCTCGACGCCAGCGCTGCCACGGGAGGATCCGCGAGTGCCCCCGAGCCGCGCGGCGATCCCGGGCCGAGGAACGGGGGCGACGCTCCGCCGGGCGCCGTGCACGGTCAACCCGAGCCCGCGCCGCCGGGCGCTCCCAGGAGCCTGTAGGGCGTAGCTGGCGCGAGCCGTGCGAACGCAGGGATCCGTGCCAGCGAACCGGATCGTAGCGCCCGTAGCGGAATGGTGCGGGAGGCGCGCCCAGATCCGTGCTCTGTACCGCCGCCGATCCGAGGGCGAGCGCCTGATGTGAGGGGTGACGCGACGAGGTGCGAGAGACGCTGGGGCCTGGGGGCTGGACAACGCCTCGCTGCAGGCCCATGCAGCGGCGGCAGTCAGCGACCTGCCCGTGCTCGCAAAGCACCGGCAGAACCGGAGAAGCGCCAACGAAAACACGCTGTGTAGCTTCGATACTCCGATCGGTCGGCGGGCTGGGTTCGCCGGGCTGACCTACGCTTCGGGGCGGCGTCGAACCCGTCCACGTGGCGCCAGACCACCCGTCAGGCTCACCCCGAGTCGGCGCCAGCTCGTCCCTGGCAGCTCGTCACCAGCTCGGCGGCACGGTCAGGGTCCGCAGCGCCGACTCCCGGCCCGCTGGAGCACCCGCCAATTCTGCGAGATCCGCGCCCAGCACGGCTTCGTCGTGGCACACGGCGCGGCCTGCGGATCCTGCGACACCGCGGCGCACGGGGCGCGAGGCGGAGCGGGCGGACCGACAGGCTCTCTCTCGCCCGAGAGTCGCTCCCTGGGTCCGTGTCCCGGACCGACAGGCCCTCTCTCGCCCGAGAGTCGCTCCCTGGGTCCGTGTCCCGGACCGACAGGCCCTCTCTCGCCCGAGAGTCGCTCCCTGGGTCCGTATCCCGGACCGACAGGCTCTCTCTCGCCCGAGAGTCGCTCCCTGGGTCCGGAGCGACCGGCGGATGAGTCCAAGGCCGGTGGCTTTGACCCGAATCTTGCAGGCGGATCCCGTAGCGAGGCGTCGGAGGCGGCGTCCCAGGTGGGCATTCCCGAGTGAGGCCATCGTAAGTGTAGCCACCTCTACGGTGAGGTTGCCGAGCGAGGAAAGGCGCTCATGGGATGCCGGATCGGGCGCCGCAGCAGGGAGACGACCGCAAGATTCGGGGGCAACACGCTGACGACTACGTCTGTGTCGTTCGCTGCGAGCAGGGCTCGTCACGTGCGTAGCGGCAGCAGGCGCTGGTGGGTCGCAGTGGACATGAGCTTTCCCGAGCGCTCCTATCCCGGCACCTCCAGGGTGAGCTTGAGGGTGAACTCCCCGTCCACGTAGCGGGGGAGCGTCCAGCCGGCGGCCTGGTCCACCATGCACTGGTCCACCTGCTCGTTGCCCGTCTCCTTGACGCGCTTCACCACCGTCACCGCGCCGTGTCTCAGGACCAGGGTGAGCTCCACGCTGCCCAGCTGGCTGGGGGAGGCCGCGGGGAGATCCTGGATGCAGGAGGCCAGCTCGCCCGAGCGCAGCTCGAGGGTGCGCCTGCCCATGTCCCGTGGATCCAGGCTCCAGTCGTCGGAGCGGGGCATGGGCGTGGTGTACCAGGCGGGGTAGCGCCAGGACTGGATGGCTCCCGCGGCGCAGCTGGCCAGGTCGTTGTGGTTGCCCGGCACCAGCAAGGGCACCACCGAGTGCACCGCGCCGCTGTCGACCGTCCAGCGCACCAGCAGGCGCCCGTTCAGCAGCGGGTTGGTGAGCAGCGCCTCGTGGTAGCAGCTGTAGATCTTCTGTTCATTGCGGGACGAGATCTCCACGAAGACCTGGTCGGGGTCGGTGCCCTCCGGCAGGTCGGGGAAGGGATCGGGCTGCGCCAGCGCGGGCTGGGGGGGGTCGGGCTCGGGGGCCGGCGGCTGGGCGGCTGGCGGGGTCGGATCCGGCTGTCGTGTGGGAACGGCGGGCGCCACGGCCACCGGCCGCGGGTCGGGCTCAGGCGCGGCCGTCGCGGCTCCGTCTTCTCTGGCGCGCGGCGTGGGGGGATCGCGGGTGGGCGTGGCATCTGGCGCCGGGGCCTCGACGGGCTCTGCTGGTTCGTCCAGGGGACGGGGGGGCGCTGAGGGGAACCAGGCGGCGAGCTCTGGCGGCAGCTCCAGCCAACCCTGCTGGAAGCCCACTCCCAGCACGGTGGCCGCCAACAGGGCCAGCAGGAAGACCAGGAAGCGCCGGCGGCCCGCGCGGCGCCAGGGGCGCGCCACCTGCTCGTCCACGCCGCTCTGTTGTTCGCCGTCGAGGGTCCAGGACAGGGAGCCCGGGCCGCCAGCTTCGCCCTCGGCGAGCTCGTCGCTGGCGGCGGAGGCCGGGGTGGCGATGGGGACCGGCACGGCACCCGCGGCCTGCCCCTCGGCGTCGTCCTCGGGAGAGGGGCCGGGGCCGGCCAGCTCGATGGTGTGTCCGCCCTCGCCGGTGAAGGTGGGCTGGGCTGGCAGAGGATGGCCAGGGGTGCTGAAGGGCCGCGACTCGTCGGACTCGCCCAGGGGTGCGCCCGGGATCAGCGTGCCCGGGCTGGCCTCGCCCGGGAGCGGCAGCGGCCGCAGGCGAGGGGACGAGGGTCGCTCCTCCGTGGTGGCGCCCCCTGGACCGTCGGGCTGGGGAGACAGCGCCAGGTGCAGCGGGGAGTCGGGAGCTTCGGTGGGCGCCTGGGCGCTGGGGGCGCGCCTGGTCTGGGTGGTCTCGAGATCGGGGAGGATGCGCAGGAGGTCGGCGCGCATGGCCTGGGCGGTGGGGTAGCGGTGGGAGCGCGAATAGCGGGTGGCGCAGTGGACGATCGGACGAAGCGCGGCGGGCAGGTCCGTGAAGGGGGCCTCGACCACGTCGAAGTCGAACAGGTCCGGCTCGGTCTGCGCCGTGAGCAGGGTGAAGAGGGTGGCGCCCACGGCGTAGACGTCGGAGCGCTGGTCCACGCGGCGGGAGGAGGCTCTCTGTTCGGGGGCCATGAACGCCCAGGTGCCCATGACGACACCCGTGCGGGTCATCTCCAGCTCACCCATGTTGGGCAGGTGGGCCACGCCGAAGTCGGCCAGCTTGGGCACACCCTTGGCGCTCAGCAGGATGTTGTGGGGCTTGATGTCGCGATGGATGATCTCGCGCTCGTGGGCCAGCCCCAGGGCGCCCAGGATGTCCGCGATGGCCTGCGCGGCTCGCCTGGGGGCCAGGGGGCCGTCGAGCTTGAGAGCTTCCCACAGGCTGCCACCCTGGAGCAGCTCCATGACCAGGTAGACACGCCCGTCGTCCTCGGCGATGTCGTAGACGTGCACGATGTTGGGGTGCTTGAGGCGGGCCTGGATGCGAGCCTCGGTGAGGAAGCGCTGCCGCTGGATGGGGTTGCTGGCGCGCTTCTCGGAGAGCACCTTGACCGCCCTGTGCACGTCGAGGGTCTCGTCGTAGGCCAGGTAGACCTTGCCGACGCCGCCTTCGCCGAGGACCTCACGGAGCTTCAGCCGTCCTGCGGCCAGCGGTGGCGCGACATCGTTTTTCATGGCGTGGACGGAGAGCCTGGCGGTCGGCGACAGCATCGCCGGGGTTGGACCCCAAACTGCCATCTTCCATTCGACCTGTCCAGGCGCCTGAGGCCACAGGAGCCATGTGCCGACACGCGCCGGCGCTCAGCCCTTCCGCGCGTCTCTCCAGCCCTGCCACAGGCCCAGCAGGCGTTCGGGCGGACCGCCTTCGCGGAGCACCTGCCCCAGGGCCATGGCCAGCACCAGGGGGCGCCTCCAGGGCCGCTCGCCCACCAGGAGGAGGTGACCGTGCAGCGCCCGCCGGCTGGCCTCCCGGCTCCGGTGCGGGACGGTCCCGCCTCCCCGGTGGACGCAGCGGGCGGAGGGGACCAGCAGCACGCTGTGGCCCCGCCGTCGCAGGCGGCGACAGAGCTCCAGGTCCTCGAAGCCGAAGTGGAAGCGCTCGTCGAAGCGCTGCGAGCTCTCCAGCAGCAGACAGGCTCCGCTCAGGGCATGCACCGCCTGGATCTTTCGGGGCACGGTCTGCTGCAGCCGGATCCGCCCGCTGTGTTCATGGAGCCGGATGCCCGCGCTCTCCACCTGGCCCTGTTCGTCCAGCAGCACGGGTCCCAGGGCCCGGGCATCGGGGTGCGCCCCCGCGGCCGCCAGCAGGGCCTCCAGGCAGCCGGGCTGCAGGCAGGCGTCGTCGTTGAGCAACAGCGCCCATTGGAATCCGGCCTGCTGCGCTGCTTCCAGGCCGGCGTTGCAGGCCGCGGCGAAGCCGCTGGAGCCGGCGGTGCGCAGCAGCCGGTGCACCGTGGGCTTCGCCTGGGGCGGCAGGCCTGCGGGTGAGTCGTCCACCAGGAAGACGGGCCAGCCCTGTGCGGAGGCCAGCGCGCGCTGGAGCAGCTCTCGCTGGCTGTGGTGCGGGATGACCACCGCCGCCGGTGGTGCCGCCGCCGCGCTCCGTGTCGCAGCCGGGTCGGTCAACCTTGTCAATCCCGCTCGCGCACCGAGAGCTCGATCACCACGCCGGTGACGTCACCGGCGGTGACGTCCACCGGGTTGCTGGAGTAGATCCCGGTGGGATCCTCGTGGTCGGGCCGGCCGTTCTCGTTGGCGTCGTTGAAGGAGGAGAACCACACCTTGTTCACCGACTGCGGCACGCTGACAGAGAAGGAACCCGGCGCCTCCAGGGCGTGCCAGGTGACCACCGAGGGGCGCTTGGAGAAGTCGCGCTGGTCGCCGTCGAAGACGTCGATACGGAGCTTTCCTGCCTCGTAGTCGCTGTACTCGATGCTGCCGCTGATGGTGACGCGGGGGCCCTCTTTGGGGCGCTGCTCGCCACCGTCTCCGGGGGCCCCGGGGTCGGGCTGTTGCGGTACACCCGCGCCCGGTTCACCCGGCTGGCCCGGCTCGGGCTGCTGCGGGTCGCCCGGTGCGGGCTGGGCCGGTACGCCTGGCTCGGGCGGCGCTTCCTGGCCGGGTCCGGCGCCCCAGAGCTCCGGCCCGCCGTCGGCCTGCCTGTCGTGGTGTCCGCCTTCCTCGGCCCGCTCCTGGTCAGCCCGATCCAGGATCGGATCCGGTCCACAGGCAGTGGCGGACGTGAGCAACCACGCTGTGATGACTGCCGCGGGGAGACTGGATTTCATGGGCTGTGGCCTCCGCGCGGTTTGCACGGGGGTGGGGGTGGCGCGGGGAGGGCACAGCAGCAGGGTATCCGATCCCGGTGTGCGGGCGCACGCATATCGCTTCGCGTCGGCCCCGATGGATGATCTGTGCGGCCTCCAGCGGCCTGCGGAGCGTAGCCGCACCCACGGGCAGGGCCGGTGGGCACCCCGGGTGGCCATCTCGTGCTAGACTGGCCTGTCGCCGCCGCGCGCGGCTCGACCAAGGCAGGTCATGACCCGGTCTCCCCTCGACAGCCTGCGGGTGGTGTTCACTCCGCAGATCCTGCACATGCTGGCCAAGGTCTACCTGCCTGTCCTGTTCCCGCTCACCTTCCTGCTGGTGCTGCTGGGCTTCGGCCTGGGCTCCTGGCTGGGGCTGCCGGCCACCATCCTGCCCTACCCCTGGCAGCTGGTAGTGGGCGGGCTGATCTTCCTGGCCGGGGTGATCATCTGGCTGGTGGCCTACACCGCCATCGTCTTCGAGGGCAGGGGCAGCCCCTCGCCCACCGCCGGACGGACCCAGCAGCTGGTCACCACCGGCATCTACGGGCTCTGTCGATATCCTTCGGTGCACGCCAAGTTCCTGGGAGTCCTTGGCCTGGGCGTGACGCTCAACTCGGCGGGCTTCACCTTCATCCTGTGTCCTCTGCTGCTCGCTGGCTCGCTGGTCGAGAAGCTCTGGCGGCAGGAGCCGCAGAACGAGAAGGTCTTCGGCGAAGCCTGGACGCGATATCGGGAACAGGTGCCCTTCTTCATCCCGTGGCGCGTCCTGGCTCCGCACCCCAAGCGCGGCCAGTGAACCCACCGGACTGGGAGCGATGTATGGAGATTACGCTTCTGAACCCCCCCGAGCGCATGCGCGTATGGGCGGGCATCCCCAAGGCGCACGCCCACGGCGTGTACTGCTTCCCCCCTTTGGGCTTGATGTACCTGCAGGCCTCGGCCGAGAAGCAGACCCCCTACCGCGTGGAGATCTTCGACCCGGTGGTGGACGACCTGGACTACCCGGACTTCGAGCAGCAGCTCAAGGCCTATCCCCTCGACGTGGTGGGGATCACGGCCTTCACCCACTGTATCCCCGATGTGCAGATGACCATCAACACGGTCAAGAAGCTGCACCCCCACGCCAAGGTCCTGCTGGGCGGGCCCCACGCCAACATGTTCCCCGACTATGCCATCAACATGAAGGGCGTGGACGCCATCTGCACCAGCGACGGCGAGGACGCCCTGGTGGAGATGATCAACGCCATCGACAAGGGCAAGAGCCTCGAGGGCATCCGCGGCGTGTGGTTCCGTGACGGCGGCGATGTCATCAAGAACGAAGACCGCCCCACCCCGCGCAGCCTCGACGCCTACCCCTGGCCCGACCGGCGGCGCATCCGCTACCAGGACTACTACCTGCCCGCCATGAAGGCGCCGGTGGTCACCACCGCCATCACCAGCCGCGGCTGCCCCCACTCCTGCCCCTTCTGCCTCACCTACAAGCGGCAGTACCGCATCCGCGGCATCGACACCATCCTCGACGAGATCGAGCACTGCTTGTCGCTGGGCATCGGCGAGGTGATGTTCATCGACGACCTGTTCACCCCCAACAGCCAGTGGGTGCTCAAGTTCTGCGATGGCGTCGAGAAGCGCGGCTTGAAGTTCCAGTGGTCCTACAAGACCACCATCGCCGGCACCACCCGCGAGCAGATCCGCCGCTGCGGCGAGCTGGGCTGCAACAAGATCCACTTCGGGGTCGAGTCCACCAACAACGAAGGCCTCGACGCCTGGGGCAAGCACTGCGACATCGACGACGTGCACCGGGTATTCCGCTGGTGCCGCGAAGAGCGCGTGCGCTCGGTGGCCTACATCATGCTGGCCGGTCCCCACGAGCGCTCCATGACCGAGGCCGTGGCCAACGTGGACGCCATGATGAAGCTGGACGCCGACTTCGCGGTGTTCGCGGTGTTCTCGCCCTACCCGGGCACCGAGAGCTTCGAAGAGGGCGCGCGCAAGGGCCTGTACCCGGCCGACTGCTGGGACCGCCTCATGAAAGATCCCCTCTCGGGGGTCAAGGTGCCCGCGGCCTGGAACGAGCACCTGAACGACGAGGAGATCCTCAAGCTGCTCAAGGTAGCCCACCGCAAGTTCTACTACCGGCCCAAGGTGGTGGGGCGCACCATGCTGGGCCTGTCCTCGCGGCAGGAGTTCGAGCGCATGGCTCGCGGGGCGCTCTCGCTGGTCAAGATGGAGATGCTCAGCTCCAAGAGCCGCACCGCTCCTGTGTAGCAGGCGATGTCACCAGTGGTCACGAGCGCGAAGATCCCGCGGCACATGGCGTCGGGGGGTCTGACGCTCGGCGCGGCACGCTCACTTGGGAGCGACGGTTCGGACGGGGACCGGAAAACCGCGCCGGGCGTCAAGCTCTTCTGGGCCTCGCTGTTGCTGCTGTTGCTGGCCTGCTCCGCCCCGCTCGCGAGCCCCGACCAGCCCGAAGAGGCACCGAGCGCGGCGCCGGCAGCCCAGCTTGTGGGCCTGGTGGCGCGGGTGGAGCACTACGCCGGGCTGCTGCGCGAGGCGGCGGGCGAGCTGGAGACCGTGGCCAGCCAGGTGTCCGCCGACGGGCGGCTGCACTCCCTGCAGAGGCTGCGCGATCGCCAGCACGACCTGCAGCGCCGCCTGCGGGACGTGGAGCGGGCGGTGGAGAAGCTGGAGGCGGCGATGGGGGAGCTCGATCGCGGGGGGTAGCAAGCCGTGTCGCTGGGCGGCGGTCGGAGCGGGTCCAGGTGCACTTTGTTGCCGGCATGCAGGGGTGTTGGCGCGCCGATCCTCGGCTTCGAAGCACAAACATCCAATTGTCAAAACATGTCCCCCCCTCCCTTGCCGTGGGATCGGCCTCATCATAGGGCCCGATCAGCCTGTCGAGCGGTGTTTTCGCGAACAGGCTGGAACAAAGCACACAACAGGGCTCGGTGGGGCAAGAATGAGATCCTGCCGAAGACCGGGAGGACGCGAGATGTCAAATCGACGGCCCGGGGGGAGAGACCGGCGGCACAGGGCTGCGGTGACCATGCCCGAGGTGGCCCTGCGGCTACGCGCTGTGCGTGCCTTGAGGGCGGCGAGCTGTGCCCAGACAGTCCCCAGCGGTCTTCCACCGTCCGGTCTCCGAGCTGAGCGGGAGGCCGAGGTCCTCC
Organism: uncultured Enterobacterales bacterium; assembly: GCA_964512185.1. GTDB lineage: Bacteria > Myxococcota_A > UBA796 > UBA796 > JAFGLY01 > CAZEJJ01. Next base: position 34,666 of record CAZEJJ010000045.1, read on the forward strand.
GACCGGGCGATGCCTTGTCGGTTCCCCCGGCGCGAGCCGGGACCTTTCCGACTGGGGCCAGGGGGCGCGGCCGCCGCCGCGCCCTGCAGGCGGCCAAGGTGGCCTTGGCCAACCAACGAGCTGGTGAAGTGCTCGTCGCGTCCCCCGTGCCCTACAACGACCAGGGCAGTGGCCTGCCCCTCTCCGATCGGCGCGGCCGGCGCTGCTCCAGCCTGGGGCGCCTGTTCCGGGCCCTACGGCAGGTGGGGCTCGAGCCCCACGGGCTGGGCGAGGGGCGCGATGCTGAGCTGATCCGCTGGCTGGGCTGTCGGCTGGGCAGGTCCTTCCCGGGCGACGTTGGCCTCTCCGCCTCGCAGCCCTGGATGGAGCTCTTCTCCGACGAGTCGGCGGCCGGGCCGGACACCGGGCTGGGGGTGAACCACCCACCGCTGTTCCGGGGAGACTCCGAGATCTACGGCGAGTGGGACCAGCTGCTGGCCGACATCGGCCGCATCGGGGCGGGCTCCATCCGGCATGTCACGAGGGGGGACCTCACCTGGCAGGCCCTCTTCGGTGACAGCGAGGTACCGAAGCCGTCGGAGATCCACGGGATGCTGGCGCAGCGCACACGGCTGTGGGGCGAGTACTCTCCGCTGAACATTCGCTTCGGGCGGGTGGTCTGGCTGTGCGCCGCCATGGGCATCCAGCTGGTGCCCAACCTGTTCACGTTGAGCAATGCGGAACGGTACGAATCCGATCTGGGCGATGAACTCTGGGCCTTCCTGCAGGGTGCCGCTCCTGGCATCGGCGACCAGGTCAAGGTCATCCTGGTGTCGGGCGCCACGCCCAGCTGGTCCAGCTTCTACTGGGATTTCGGGGTGGATTTTGGCAGCTCCACGGCGTCGCTGGCCACAGTCCAGCAGGTGCTCTACCAGCAGCACGTGCTCGATGTGAACTCCCGTGGCTCGCAGGGCGAGTACATGCAGGAGGCGGCGCGGCGCAAGGCCCTGGCCGTAGCGGCCTTCGGGCTGGCCCTGGGAGAATACCTGGGCACTCTGGCGCTGGCCTTCAGGGTCGCGGGGCTCGACCTGCGCGACACCCTGCCCTGGCTGCAGTGCGGCAACGAGGTGGAGGTCTGCTGGAGACACGGCGAGGAGTACGGGCGCTACATGGCGCTGCCGCAGGACCCGTGCGCCAGGGCTGGTCCGAGGCCCGCTTTCGCATGGCGGAGATCTCGAGCTGGGTCCAGCCCACCGCGTACCAGCAGAACCTCGACTGGCTCGAACAAGCCGTCGTCTCAGGCGTCGAGCCCGAGCTGGCCCGCTGGGGGGAGGTGCAGCAGGATCTCTACCTGTCCGCCACCAGCCCGATCCTGGGCGCCAATCGACACCCGGGGTGGATCAACAGCTGCGAGCTGGCGGGCTTCTACTGGCCCCTGTTCCCCGATGGAGACCAGGACTGGATCTCCACGGATCCTACGCAGCTGGTGCACCAGCTCGGGTTCCACTGGTACCACCAGGATCAGAACGCGGGCGCCAGCGACGAGGACCCTGTGGAGGGCTACCAGGGCGAACAGCAGCTGCAGGAGGACGCCCTGCAGATGCACACGCTGGCCTCGGAGCTGAACCGGGATCGCGGCTACAGCCTGAGCTACTCGGTGTCCGAGGTGGGCTTCCACGCGGAGAACAACCCCGAGGGTGGCGTGGGGGTCTCGGGCCGGCAGCCCTTCAACGAGCAGGCTTCTCCCATGTTCCAGGCGGGGAGCTGCTGCGGCGCCTGCTGGTGCTGCGGGCGATGGATGATGGTCCGCAGGTGATCTGCTGGCACAGCTACCTGGCGGGGGTGCAGAGCACCCAGTCGGCGAGTGGATGGGGGCTGTTCAGCGCCCACGGGCTGCGCAACGACCTGTACTCCGGTACCCGGTATCGCCGCAGCTTCGACTCCTGGCGCCGGCCTTCCTGGTTCGCCTATCGCCGGCTCGTCTGGCTGCTGGGGCAGGCCAGCTCGGTGGAGCTGCTGCACAACAGCGGCCAGGTGAGCCTGGTCCGCCTGACCAGCACCGTGGGTTTCCGTTTGCCTGTGGACCCGGAGTCTTCGGGTAGCGTCGATTGGGATCCCGGCTCCCACGGGCCCTCCGATGCGCCCTGGCGCTACGCGTACGTCGCGTGGATGGACCAGATCGCGGCCGCAGGGCGTCGCTGGTACCTGGAGCTGTGGGATCCGGAGGGGGCGGGGTACGACCTGCTGTCCATGGTGCCGAGCGTGCAGCCCTACGTTGAGATCGACATCAGCTCGGGTGCGGTCAACCCCCCCGCCGATCCGAACGGCTTCGCGGGGGGCGAGGCGGTGGACTGGCACTGGCCCGGCTGGGGCTGGCCTACCATCAAGACGCTGGCGCGCGATGGCGGCCAGCAGATCACGGTCCAGCTCCGCCCTCTGGATAACGCTGCCGACCGACCGGCTCCCATCTGCCTGCTGACGGACGCCGTGTTGGCGGAGGAGAGCGGCGGCGACCTGGCGCTGCCGTCGGTTTCCCGGGAGGGCCTGGAGAGGCTTGAGCGATGAGTGACCTTCCATGCATATCCCCCCAGGTCTCTTCGGAGACATCATGGGAGGCAGCACGATCGAGCGACTCCGCTGGAAGGAGCCGCTTCATTCGCTGGAGGTGGAGCTCCAGCGTGACTACGGCCTGAGCGTGGTCGCCAGCCGTGCGCTGGTGCGGCGGCTCGAAGAGTTCCTGGACACGCACGCGGGGGGCACGGCCTCGTCCGGCCAGCTCCGGTACACGGCGGTGGCCATCGGGGAGAAGGCGGGCAAGCCGCTGAGCCAGTGCCTGACGGTGCCGGTCCGGCTGACGCTGCTGCACCCGGCCGACGCCTAGGTGCAGCAGGGCAGCGGCAGCACCAGAAGCGCTCGCCCGAGGTTCAACAGGCCCCGGCCGACGGGCGTCCCCAGCCGCCGGCTCTGCAGCGCGATCACCAGCCCCACGAAGGCGATCACCCCCAGGCCGAGCCGCCAGTCCAGGGCAAAGCCCAGCCCCACCAACACGGGAAAGAGGCAGACGGCCAGCAGGTAGCGCAGCGAGCTCAAGGCAGGACTCCAGGCGCTCGGCCCCTATCAGGTCGCGGGTCGGATAGGCTCCTCCTCCGGAGGCACCATGAAGACCCCGCTCCTCGCCCTGCCCCTGTTCACCGCCTGCGCCACCAACGGCCCCGCCCCCGCCAGCGAGGCGCCGCCCGCGGCCATCGACCTGCCCGCACCCACCGCGGCCCCGGCCGCCCCCCTGCCGGCGGCGGCCCCCGCCAGCGACCAGGATCTCGGCGCCCTGATCAAGGGCAACGCCGCCTTCGCCCTGGACCTCTACCGCTACCTGTCTACCAGCGAAGAGGGCAACCTGTTCCTCTCCCCCGCCAGCATCTCCGCCGCCCTGGCCATGACCCGCGCCGGGGCCCGCGGCGCCACCGCCGAGGAGATGGACACCACCCTGCACTTCACCCTGCCCCAGGCGCGCCTGAACCCAGCCTTCGCCTCCCTGGACCAGGCGCTGACCAGCCACGAGTCCATCCAGCTGGCGGTGGCCAACCGCCTGTGGGGCCAGCAGGGCCTCGGCTTCGAACAGGAGTTCCTGGACCTCACCCGGCAGCACTACGGTGCCGAGCTGGCCCCGGTGGACTTCGCCGAACCGGAGCCCGCCCGCGTGCTGATCAACACCTGGATCTCCGAGCAGACCAGGGAACGCATCCCGGAGCTGATCCCCCGGGGCGTCATCGGTGCCAGCACCTCCCTGGTGCTCACCAACGCCATCTGGTTCAAGGGTGTGTGGGCCAGCAGCTTCGATCCCGCCAACACGGTGGACGCCCCCTTCACCCGCTCCGATGGCAGCACCGTGCAGACCCCCCTGATGGTGCAGCAGTCCAGCTTCCGCTACGGCCAGGACGGCGACGTGCAGCTGCTGGCCCTGCCCTACCAGGGCGAAGACGTGGAGCTGCTGGTGGCCCTGCCCGCCGCCCACGACGGCCTGCCCGCGCTGGAGGCCTCCCTCACCAGCGAGACCCTGGAAGGCTGGGACAAGGCGCTGCTCTCCACACCCGTCACTGTCTGGCTGCCCCGCTTCACCACCAGCGCCGACTTCGAGCTGTCCGAGGCGCTCGCGGATCTGGGGATGCCCTCGGCCTTCTCCGGCGGAGCAGACTTCTCGGGCATCACCACCCAGACCGCCCTGGCCATCTCCGCGGTGCTGCACCAGGCCTGGGTGCAGGTGAACGAAGAGGGCACTGAGGCCGCCGCGGCCACCGCCGTGGTCGTGAAGCGCAGCGCCCGTCCCGTGCCCCAGGTCAAGGTGGACCGCCCCTTCCTGCTCTTCATCCGCGACGCCAGGGCGGGCACCATCCTGTTCATGGGCCGCGTCACCGATCCCACCAGCTGACCGCCCCCGTCTTTCGAAACGTAAGCTCCCTCACAGGGGCGGGCTGGCCCGTGTCACGTTCCGCGTGCAGCTTCGTCATCGTGACGAGCGCGGCAGCAGACACAACATTCCGAGCCGCGAATCCTCAAGGAGACCTCATGGAAACGCGGACCTTGATCGCATCTCTCGCCGCACTGGCCGTCATCCCCGCCACCGTCGGCGCCGCCATCCAGCTGGACCAGACCGCGGGCAGCCTGGCGGGCTCGGGCACCACCCCCACCCACGACTTCGAGGTGAACGCCACGGCCTTCGACCTCGAGATCTCCGACCCCGACGCAGAGGGTTTCCGCGCCGTCACGGTGACGGTCCCGGTGCTGGCCATCGACACCAACAACGCCAAGCGCAACAGCCACATGCGCAACACCATCTTCGAGGGCTTCGAGCAGGCCGGCAAGGACCTGGTGGTCTTCAACGCCCGCACCGACAGCGCCTTCGAGCCCGGACCCATCACCCTGAACGGCCGGCTCTCCCTGCTCGGCCAGGGCCGCCCCGTCACGGTCACCGCCGACATCACGGGCACCGACACCCTCACCGCCACCGGCTCCGCCACCATCGATCTCTCCCTCTGGAACATCGACATGCCTGGCATGGGCCCCATGAAGGTCAGCGAGCAGGTGCAGATGGGCTTCAAGGTGGACCTGCCCGCCCAGGACACCGCGGGCGTCTCTGCCCTCTAGCGAGCTTCTTCCGCCTCCAGCATGCGGCGCTGGATGAGCGCCGCTTGTTGGCTGTCGGGCTGCCAGAATCCGCGGCGGGCCGCCTCGGACAGGCGCCCCACCAGCGCGGCGCAGGCCCAGGGGTTGTTCGCCACCAGCCGGCTGAAGAGCTCCTCGTCCTGGAGGTAGGTGGCGCAGAGCTTGTCGAAGAGGTCGGGCTCGACCCCCAAGGTCGCCGCCATGCCCACCAGCCGGGTGAACCGCGCCATGACCTGCTGGCTGCCGTGCCAGCGGTGCTGCAGCATGGCCTCGATCCAGCGCGGGTTGAGCAGGCGCGTGCAGGAGTACAGCCGCGTGGCCCAGCGAGCGCTGTGCAGGCGCACGCCCTCGCGGCTGCCGTCCACCACCACCACCCGCGGCATGGCCCCCCTGGCGCGCTGCACCGCCTGCGCGGTGCCGCCCAGGAAGGCGTAGCAGCCATCGAGCTCATCGAGCCCGCTGGCGTGCCCGCCCACGAGCTGCGCCACCAGCTGGGTGCGCGCCAGCCCGCGCTCCAGGGCCCGGTGCGCGACGGCACCGTACTGGTGAGCGCCGTAGCCATAGCCCATGGCCCGCGCGAACTGCTCGCCCAGGCTCGCGGGAGCCCCCCAGCGTGCCGCCTGCACCATCTCGGGCAGATCTGAACCGTACTGGCCTCGGGCAGGCCCGAAGATCCGGGTGCCGGCCAGCTCCAGCCCCAGCTCACCCGACGAGGCCTCGGCGTGGACCCGCTGGGGGTTGAGGGCTTCGGGCTCGTCCAGAGAGGCCAGCTGGCGCATGAGGCCGTCGAGATCGCGCACCAGGTTGGGGTACATGTCGCGGAAGTAGCCGCAGCACAGCAGCTGCACGTCCACCCGCGGCCTCTCCAGCTCGGCCATGGGGACCGGCTCGAAGGCCGGCAGCCAGGTGGCCCGCTGCGAGACGCGCGCCCCCAGCAGGTGCAGGAGCATGCCGATGGTCTCGCCGCCGCTGCGAGCGGTCTCCGAAGCCACCAGCATCAGCGCCGCGCAGCCCAGGTGCATGCCGGTGGCGCGCCGGTGCTCCACTAGCATGGCCTGGGCGAGGTCGGCTCCGCGCTCGAGGGCCTGGGCTGTGGGCGCGGCGGTGGGATCGGCGGCGAACCCGAAGCGACCCGTGGGGAAGACCTCGGGGGATCGCAGCGGATCACCCAGCGGCCCGGGCGCCACCCAGCCACCATCCAGCGCCCGCGCCAGGCTGGGCAGCTCCCCGTCGGCGCGGTAGCGGGCGGAGATCTCCGCCAGCCGATCCTGGAGACCGCGCCCACCGTTGCGCTTGAGCCGAGCCTGCAGGTCTGCGGGCAGCGAGCCGCTGGCCACGAAGGTCGCCAGCCAGCGCTCCACGCAGGCGTCGGCGCCCTCCACGCCGGTCAGCTCCACGGCCAGCTCCCTCAGCCGGACCCCGCTCACCCGGTAGTGGGCCAGCTGCTGGAGATAGCGCACGAGGGAGCGGTCGTCCTTGACCTGCCCGAAGACGTGCAGGCCCGCGGGCACGGCCGCGCAGCGCAGCTGCTCCAGCTGATCCCTGAGCTCGTCCACGGAGTCCGAGGCCAGCCCCAGATCGGCCGCGCAGCGCAGGATCTCCCCCTCGGAAGACCGCGACGCCTGGGGGCTGCCCTGCGGCGAATCCAGGGCCTGCAGCTGCAGCCAGAGCTGCTCGTAGGGACCGTGGAGACCGGCGGCCACCAGGTCGGGGCCGTGGTGGTCCAGCACCAGGGCCTGCCAGCGCCGCCGCGCCAGGCTGCTGCGATCGGGACGGGAGAGCCCGTGCAGGCAGAGCTGGGGGAGATCACCGTGCAGCAGCTCCGGGTAGCAGGCCTGCGACAGGGCCAGGGCCTTGCCGGGCAGGTACTCGAGGCTGCCGTGGTCACCCAGGTGCACCACCGCCTGCACGCCGCTCTGTCGCAGGTAGCCGAAGAAGGCCAGGTACTGGTGGTGGGGCGGGAGCAGACGTTCGTAGGTGGCGGCCGCCGGGCTGCCGGGAGGGACCCGCGCGGGCTGGAGGCCGACGAAGACCTTGCCGAACCAGCGACCGGGGATGCGCAGCCCCCGCTCGTCCGTCAGGATCTTGCCCGGGGCGGGCCCGAAGCTGCGCTCCAGCTCCGCGCGACGCCAGGCGGGCAGGCTGTCGAGCAGCGCTCGATAGGACTCCAGCGACAGCCGCTCACCCCGCCAGTCACCGCCCTGTGTGCCGTTGTGCAAGCCCTCGGAGAACAGCACAGCCAGCGGATCTTCGCAGAGGGGCCCCACATCGTAGCCGCCCGCGCCCAGCATCTGGAGGATGGCCGTGAGGCTGGCGGCCACGTCCAGCTGAGAGGCGCAGCCCAGGTGGGCCGGCCCGGGGGGGAAGTCACTGAGCAGGAGGGCCAGGCGCCGCTCGCTGCGCGGTCGCTCGCGCAGGTGGATCCACGCCAGCACGCGATCGGCCAGGCGCTGCACACCCTCCTGCAAGGCCACGGCCCCCGAGCCATCCGGCCCGGGTGGGTCGGCATCGGGCAACGCCAGCACGGGCAGGGGAGCCCGCGCGCCGTCCTGCTCGGGGATGGCCACGGTGGCGAAGGTCTCCTGGGCGGACAGGCCCTCGAGGGCGTCCTCCCAGTGGGATCTGCGCCGGGTGTAGAGGGTGGCGGGCACGAACAGCGGCACCTGCAGCTCATCCAGCAGGGAGAGAGAGTCCTCTTCGCCCACAGCGGACCTGCCGTTGCCCAGGCGGAACCACAGCAGGCTCACCAGGGCGTGCAACCGAGGGCTGTGGCTGTCCCTGAGCATGCGACGCAGGCCGTGCAGGCTGCGAACACCGTCGCACGCCACGGGCAGCAGGTTGGCGCGCCCGGCGAAGCTCTCTGACAGCGCGGCTGCGGCCACCGCCGACGCGCCCCGCAGGCGCGAACCGTAGTACAACAAGCCCACCCAGGGCAGCTCGCCCTGGGGCGGATGAGCCCGCAACCAGGCCCGCAGCGAGGTGCTGGCCGCTCCCGAAGCGGGATCCTCCAGCCGCAGCGGGGGCAGCTCCTCGGGCGGCTCCGCGATGGGCCCCCGGCCGCCGGCATACTCCCTGAGGACGAGCCGCAGCAGGTTCCAGTTGTTGCGCGGTCCGCCTGCGGCCCAGTAGCGAGCCACGCGCAAGGAGTTGCGGGCGTGGCGTAGCGCGCCCACGGGCAGCAGCGATCCCACTCCCTCTACCACCCGCGTGATCTGCGGCGCCCGACCCAGCATCATGGGCCGGGCTTCCCTGGCGGCGCGCTCCATGGTGAATGAGCCCATGCGACACAGGGACAGCACGTCGCCAGAGCCCCCGGCCAGAGGTACGAAGGTCTTGCTCGCGCTCCGATCACGTTCGGCGCGCAGCACCTCCACCAGCGTGTGGCCGTCGCGGAGCTCGAAGAGCACGATCTCGGCCCAGGCCGCGAGCCTGCGCAGCTCGGAGACCGCCAGCCCGCCTTCTTCCACGTCCATGACGCGCACGCTCCTGGCCACCACCTCCAGGCGCTGCTCATCCGCCACCCCCGGGAGCGCGTCGCGCAGCAGGTCCTGCCCCTGGATCGAGCTCACCAGGAGCAGATGGACCCGCCTCACGCGCAGCCACCCCAGACCGCCAGTGCGGCGCCGCGCCGGAGCTCCACGACCAGGTGGTCCACAGGATGCCTCTGATGTGCCGAGCCGGGAACGGTATCCGAGCGGAACTGGCGGTGCCAGCGCGGATACAGGCTTCAGCACGCGAACTTCGGGCTGCGCCCAACCAGGTCGCGCTGCGGGCCCCACCACCACCACCCCTCAGCCCCCAGGTTCCCTCTTGCACCCGTGGAATGCCGAGGCTATCGTCTAGCCTGTCTAGACAGGAGGCCGCCTTGTCTGCTCCCTGGCAACTCCAAGAGGCCAAGAACCGCTTCAGCCAGGTCGTCGAGGATGCTCTCCACGACGGCCCCCAAACCGTCACGCGGCGTGGCAAGCCCGTCGTAGTGGTCGTGTCCATCGATACCTGGCAACGCCTGGAGGGGGGACGCCCCTGCCTGAAGGACTACCTGCGCACGGCCCCGCTGGAGGGACTCGATCTCGTTCGTGAGACCGCACAGCGCCGCGAGGCAGACCTCCCATGATCCTCCTGGACACTTGCGTGATCTCGGAAGTGGCGCGGGATAATCCCGACGCTCGGGTCTCCGGCTGGTTCGAGACTGTCCAGGAGGAGAGGCTCCGCCTGAGCGTCATTTCGGTTGGGGAGATCCAGAAAGGCATCGAGATGCTCCAGCCGGGGGCCAGACAGGATCAGCTGCGCGCATGGCTGGAGGGATTGGTGGATGTCTTTCATGATCGCATCCTGCCCATCGACGAGCCTGTCGCCAGGCGCTGGGGCACCATAGCCGCGAGCACCCAGCGTATCGGGCGGCCCCGCCCACCCATCGACGCGCTGCTCGCAGCCACTGCCATCCACCACGACCTGGTGCTGGCCACGAGAAATGTGGCCGACTTCGAAGGGACCGGAGTGAGACTGGTCAATCCATGGAGACCGGCCGAACCCTGACGCGAGGCCTCCGCACCGCCCCCGCCACAACCTCCACCTGATATTGCCCCCATGCCCCCGACGGCGGGCC
>CAZEJJ010000046.1:0-44061 GCA_964512185.1 uncultured Enterobacterales bacterium
CCAGGATCATGGCGTGGGCCCGGCGGGCGGCGGCCTCGAGCGCGCCGCTCAGGGCCGCGCCGCCCGCGGGGCCGCCCGCGGCGGTGGCCACCGCCACGGCGGCGGTCTTGGCCACCTCCTTGGTGACCTCCGCCGCGGTGATGGCGGTGTCCACGTTGTCCATGCGGCTGTTGAAGGCCCGCTGGTGCACGTGGTTGAGCAGGTTGTAGCGGGCCTTGAACTGGTCGAGGCGCGCCGGGTCGAGGGTGCCGCTGGCGGTGGCCTCCTGGATCTCGTTGAGCAGGCCGCGCATCTCCTTGCGGTTCTGCGAAGTGTCTTCGCCACCCCAGCCCGCATCGGCCATGGCCCCGTACAGATCCGTCTTGATGAACTCGGCGTAGACCTTGGCGTTGTTGGCGGCGACCTTCTCGGCGCGCTGGGGATCGGAGACGATCTCGAAGCCGTCGTAGTTGTCGGGGGAGATGCCGTTCTGCTTCATGACCAGCAGCAGCTGCTCTCGGGGCAGGTTGCCGTCGGCCACCTCGCTGGCCAGCACCTCGGGAGGTACGCGCCCCAGGCTGGTCAGGTCGTTGGGATCCACCCCCAGGCGGGCCCAGGTCCCCTGCTCCACGTCCTTGACGGCGCCCTCGGCGGCGGCGGCGTCTTCCTGGGCGCTGTCGAACAGCTCCGGGGACTCCTCCAGGATGGCCTTGGCCTCGGGGTCGTTGGCCGCCAGCTGGCGTAGCTGCGAGAGCTCGGCGGAGGAGAGCGATGAGAGCACATCGGCGACGCGATCTTCTTTGATCCACAGCCCGCCGGCCGCGGTGTGGTCGCGCAGCTCGGCCAGGGCGCCCTGCAGCTTGTCTCCGCGAGCATAGGCCTGCAGCGCGTTGCGCTGCTCGCTGTTCAGTCCGCCCTTCGTGGCCACGAACTCGTCGAAGTCCTTGCCCGTGGTTGACTCGAACTGCTGCCGGACCGCCTCGAGCTGCACGGCGTTCAGCTCCCGCAGGGAGCGCAACATGTCGTACCCCCGGGCCAGGTGCTCGACCCGGGTCTTCACCAGCCGCGGATCCATGCGCTGCACCTGCTGCTGCAGGGCCATCTGCTGGTCCACCACGGCGTCCCAGCCGGCGTCGTCCAGGTCGCCGCCAGCGGCCAGAGCCGCGCCGCGGATGACACCCGGGACCGCGTTCACCCAGCCGTCCAGGCGCGCGGTGATGCCGGTCATGACGGTCTCCAGGAAGCCGTCGGCCTTGCCCCTGGCGGCCTGCACCGTCTGGCCCGTCTTGAGGGGCAGGCCCTCCAGGGCGTCGAGCTCGGTGGCCTTGTCAGCGTCGAAGCCCGTGGTCAGCTCGTCGCCGGCGGTGGCGGTGCTGGTCTCGAAGTCCACCACCTGCTGGCCGGCGGTGAAGCTGAACTCCTGGGCCGTGGCGCCGGCGCTGCCCTGCGCCGCGGTCACCAGCTCGCTGACGCGGCCGCCCAGCCCGGTGACCTCGAGCTCCATGGACGACTGCAGCTCGTCGCCCTTGGTGGACAACGATGTGTCCAGCTCGCCATGGGCCTTGTCCCACTCGCCGCTCAGGCTGTCCACCAGGGACTGCACCTCGGCAGCGTCGGCGTCTTCACCCACGGAGCCGACGGTGCTGCGCAGCCCGTCGAGCTGCGCTTCGAAGCCCGTGCGCAGGCCCTCGACGCTGGCAGGCACCGAGGTCTTGGCGTCGCTCCCGAGCTTCTCGATGGCGGTCTGGCGCGCCTGGACCTCGGCCCCCACGTCGTCGCCCAGCTCGCGCTCGTCTGCGTCCAGCTGGGCCACATACGCGGTGCGGCTGGCGTCGATGCTGTCGCTCAAAGCCCCGGCGTCGGTCTCCAGCGTGCTGCGCGCAGTGCTGGCGGCGGTCTTGACCGCCGACTGAAGCGCTTGCTTGCTGGTGCGCACCTGGGCGCGCGCCCGATCCACCTCGCCCTTGACGGCCGCCGCGGCGAGCTTTCCTCGCTGCTCCAGGGAAGCGGCGGCCTTGCCGGCGTAGTCCTGGCAGCGCTGGGCCACCCGGGTGCCCACCTTGCCGGCGGCTTCGGCCTTGGAGCGCGCGGTCTTGGCTTCTTCTCCTTCGGCTTTCTCGGCTTTCTGGCGGTAGCGCCCCGCTTCTGCGGAGGCATCGCGCACCGCCGCGGTGCTGCACCTGGTGCCCTGGGTGACGACCGAGCGGGCCACCTGGGAGAAGCGGGACTGGATCGAGGCGGACTCCTGGGCCTCGATGCCGTCCAGGGCGGACATGGCCTGGGTGGCCATGCCGTCGATCCGGGAGCACAGCTCGGTCTCGGCGGTGTCCACGGCCCCCATGCCCACCTGCCGGGCGCCCTCGATGCGGCCCGGCGCGTCCGCGAGCTCGCCCTGCACGCTGGCGCGCGCCTGGCTGAAGGCGGGCTGCACCTGGGAGGCGTAGTCACCCGGGTCGAGCCGGCCGGTGGCGTTGGCCACCCAGCCGTCCACCTGGCCGACGATGCCCTCGGATCTGCCCTGCAGCGCACTCAGGGCCGCGGTGAGCTGGCCAGCGAAGCCGTCCACCAGCGACATGTTGGCCGAGAGCTGCTCGGCGGGGGTGCTGCCGGTGACCTCGGCGGCGATCTTGTCGATGACGGGGGGGCGACTGCGCTGGGACCCGCCGCCAGCGGGGGCCGGCATGGAGGTGGGGGCCTGGACCGGGGGTGTGGGGGCCTGGCCGCCCGCGTCGCGGCTGCGGCCGCCGCCTCCTCCAGCCACGGTCTCGCCACCGCCACCACCGGAAGGAACCTGGGGGGCGCCTGCACCGCCACCACCCGCGGGCGCATCGGCGGGCGCATCGGCGGGCTCGGCGGTGGTCATGCCGCCGCCGTCCTCGGCGGACTCCGTCGTGGCCTGCTCTTCCTCGCCGACCCCGCTGGGAGCGGCCGCGCCGGCCTGGGCATCACCGGCAGGTCCCGTGGGCGCCTGGACCGACCCGTCGGCCTGTGGGCTGCCCGCCTCGGGTCCCTCCAGACCGGGTCCCTCCAGACCGGGACCCAGAAATCCCTGCAGATCCAGATCGGAGGTCTCGGCGTCGAGCAGGCCCTCCTGCTCCATCAAGCCCCCGCCCATGCCCAGGGCCTCGAGGGCGGCCATGTTGCCGTGCAGCTCTCCGAAGGCGCCCGCTGATTCGGGCGTGTGCCGCCCTCGCTCACCGGGCAGATCCATCAGCTGCCCGGGATCGAAGCTCAGATCGCTCTGCTGCTCGTGGCCCTGCTGACGGGCAGGGAGCTTCTGCGGAGTGGGCGACTTGCGTCGGCGCTTGGGCATGCGTGCGCTCCGGGTCCTTGCGAATCGATAGAGGTGGGTATCAGGAGGGCATCAGGCCTGCAGCACCTGCCGGGCCAGCTCCAGCTGCACGGCCTGGGGCTGCACGGGGCCGGCGCAGTTGAAGACGATGCCCTGCAGAGGCATGGCCACGAGGCGCTCGAACAGCTCTTGACCGCTGAGCATCAGGCTGAGGGGCAGGGGCTTGACCTGGGTGAGCACCCGGTCCATGAAGGCCTGCAGGCAGTCCTCGGCGGTGAACACCGCGGCCAACTGCCGGCCGCGGGCATCCGGCGCCAGCACCAGCTGGCTGTGGCCATCGGCGGTGGCGCGCATGAGCAGGTGGTAGCCGTCATGCTCGCGCAACAGCGAGAGCGGGTGCTCTTCCTGGCCCAGCAGCAGGCGCTCCACCTGCAGGCTGCGGCCCCAGCGGCGCAGCAAGGGCAGCTGTTCCTGGCGGTAGTGCACCGCGTGTTCGCTGCCCGGATCCATGTCCACGCCCGCCAGCTCTTCGCCGAGGCCGGCGAACAGGCCCGGGCCCGGGCACTGCAGCCACAGCTCGCCCAGGTCGAGCCCGCTGGACGCCTGGTAGCGCAGCAGGGCCGCGTGATCGGTGAACATGGGCAGCCAGCGCTCTCCTTCCCGCTCGATGACCAGCGGCTCCGGCCCGCCAGGCAGAACCCACCTGTCGAATCCCGCCAGCGCGCGCAGCAGGCCGGGACCGGACAGCCGGCCGGCGGTGTTCTGCTGGATGGCCTGAACCGGTTCCACCATCACCTCACCGGCCGGGGCCACTGGCCCGTGCGGAAGAGAACCTGCACCAGGCGCTCGTAGCCGACCCGACCCTCGAGCAGAGAGGCGGAGACCAGGCGCTCGGCGTCGACCTGCACAGAAAGCAATGAGCTGCGCCACGGGTGGCGGAGCAGGACGCGGTGGTATTGCCTGCGGAAGCCTCGGGAGTTGGGGCGGTCGTCCAGCAGCCGCAGCGTCAGGTGGGGCTGCCGCTCGACCTCTCGCCGGGCCTCGGACCAGAGAACACCGGGCTGTAGCGCCGAGAAGATCGCCTGACGTTGGCGTTCAGGCAGTCGCCAGCCGTGCTCCACCATGGCGTCCCGGGCCTGCAGGCCCTCGAGGAAAGTGATCTCCACCACCTGCTCACCCTGCGTATGCGCCCAGTACAGCGAGCTGCCCACGTAGTACAGGCGCCGATCCGGAAGCTCCGCCACCAGCTTGGTATTGCGCCCCAGGTCATCGTAGTCCCGGATGCGCTCCAGGGAGAAGGGAAGCTGGCTGCTGTACTTCTGACACCACGCCTGTTCCCAGCGGTACACGCCCGGTGGGATGTAGTCCAACATCTGCTGGGTGGCGTGGCTCAAGGCGTATCCGTGGCGCGGGCGTCGCGGATCTCGATGAGGCGCTGCTGCACGCTGGCGAGATCCTCGCCGTAAGGGATGCTGACGGTGACGTCGCCGTCATCGGACACGCTGTAGTCGCAGCCGCTGGCGAAGACCCGCTCCACGCGCACGGGCCCTTCGAAGACCTGTTCCGCCTCTGCGCTGATCCAGCGGTGCTCGTAGCGGATCTGGGAGCGCACGTCGGCGGTGACCGCGGCCGGGCTGCGGCCCGGTGGCACCGACACGGTGACGGTGCCGTCCACCACGGTGTAGCGGGCGGTGCTGCCTGAACCTGCACGTACCTGGGCGCCCTCCTGGCCAAAGATCTCTTCGAGCTCCTGGGTGCCCTCTTCCACCTCCTGCTCGTACAGCTCTGGATTCTCGGACAGCTCCGGCGCGTCTTCGGTCATCATCCGACCCGCGCCCACGTCTTTGTTCTGGCCGCCCAGGCCCACGTTGCGCCAGTCGCCCACCTGGTTGCGGAACCAGTCACCGAGGCTGCTGCTCTCCTGCGCCTGGTCGGCGGGGGTCTCCGCCTGGACCGAGGTGTCGGGCGGCCGATCGGCGTCGCCGGCATCGCCCGCCACCACCGGATCGGAGCTGCTCACGGGGCTTGCAGGATCGGACGCCGCCTCGCCCAGCAGACGCGTCTGCAGGGCCGGCGGCAGATCCTGGTTGACCACCCAGTTCGCACTCCCGTTGTCGGCTCGCTCCATGCGCGCGATGACCACGTCCTGGCCATCGGGACCTCGGTACACCATGCGCGCCCCGTCCGGGATCTCGGCGCCGTGCTGCCCCGCTGGGTGGTTGGTCGGAATCTCCAGCTCCTGGTTGGCGCGCACAGGGGCGTCGGGCAGGTTGGCATCTGCGGCCGCGGTACCGCCGGTGCCGGTACGCGGATTGTTGGGATCGCGGGCGCCGTCGACGTCCTGCACACCCTGGTCCGCGCCGCCCAGCAGGCGGTCGTTTTCAACCAGCGCCGCGATGGCGGGATCGTCGGAGTTGCGGGCGTGTTCGGCCAGCGATGGATCCACCGGGATCTGCGCCTGGTCCCGCATCTCGGGGGTGATGTCCATGTCCAGGAAGACCAGCTCGTTGACGGGCACGAGGTTGCCTTCGGCGTCACGGGTCAGGTAGGGCTGGTTGCCGTCGCTGTCGGTGTAGTCCAGGCCCAGCCGCTCGACGATCTGGGCCGCGCTGAGGCCGTCGGTGTTGCGGGCGTCGCCCACCGCGCCGCCCACGTGCTCCCGGCCGTCGTTGAGGTAAGCCCCGATGGAGTCGATGGGGATCACCTTGCGCATGGTGTCGGCGCTCTGGAAGGACTGATCCAGTTCGGCCTGGGCTCGGAGCACCGTGTCGCGCTGCTCGGAGGTCATCTCGCGCGGATCCATGCGCATGATGGCCTCGTAGTCATCCATCAGCTGCAGGCGCCGGGCCTGCTCTTCGGGGGTGTCGCCGGCGCGCACATGCTCGATGACACCTTCCTGGCCACCAGATGCCTCGCGGTCGGCCAGGGCCTGCTCCACCTGCTCCGGGTCGCGGGTGGGAGTGGACGCTTCGTCCACCGCCGCGGGTGCATCGGCATCACTCCCGTCGGTGGTCGTCCGCGCGCCGTCGTCCACCTGGGGGGCCAGGGTCGGATCCGCGTCGGTGTCTGCGTCGGGCGGCGGGGTGACCTCGGAGCGGTCGTGTGCGTCGGGCACATCGGTGATGTCCGCGCCATCGTCGCCGTCGGGCTGCACCAGCGGAGCGCTCACCGGATCCGCGCTGTCGGTCTCCACCGCGCTGGCCCGGATGCGACCACTGTTGAGCTCCACGGTGCCGTCGCCGATCCCGTCCACGCGGGTGAGGTCAGCGGCGCTCCGGAACGGCCCGTTGGCCTCGCGCTCCGCCACGATGCGCGCGGCGAGGGTGCCCCCGATGTCGTCCAGCGCCGCCAGCTGGGCGGCCGAGGCGGTGTTGATGTCCACCACGGGCCCGCCGGTGCCCTGCTCGACGCCCGAGGCGCTCATGCGCGCGCGGTTGCGATCCACCGTGGCCCCACCCACGCCGTTCACGCGACGGGCCATGTCGTCTGGGCCGTAGAACGGGCCGTTGGCCTCGCGCTCCGCCACGATGGCCGCGGCGAGGTCGGGGCTCACATTGTCCAGGGTTGACAGCGCGTCGGCGTTGGCGGTGTTCAGGTCCACGTGCTCGGTGGAGACCCGGCCTTCGTTGAGCCCCACGATGCCGTCGCCGATGCCATGCACCCGCGACAGATCCGCGAGGCTGGTGAAGGGGCCGTTGGCCTCGCGCTCCGCCACGATGGCCTCAGCCCTGGCCTCACCGATCTGGGTGAGCTGGGCCAGCTCGGCTTCGCTGGCGCTGTTCAGATCCACCAGGGTCGGCTGGCGATCCACCCCGTCCGAGGTGCTGACAGCGTCGCCGTCCACCGGGGTGCTGCCCGCGTCGTCCAGCGGCAGGCTGAGCTGGTCGGGATCGCCGGCCCTGCTCATGTCGGGCTCATCGCCGAAGTCCAGGCTGAGCTGGTCGGGATCGTCGGCCATGCTCATGTTGGGTTCGTCGCCCAGGGGCAACAGGTACTGCCCGTCGTCGTCCGCGACCGGCGCGGAGGTACCCGGGCCGTCGTCACCCGCATCCGCACTGCTCACAGCGGGTTCGTCGCCCAGGGGCAGCAGGTATTGCCCGTCGGCATCCGCGCCCGGGATGCTCATGCCAGGCTCGTCGCCCAGGCCGAGGCTGAGCTGCTGGGGCTCATCCAGGCTGCTCATGTTGGGCTCGTCGCCGAAGTCCAGGCTGAGCTGGTCGGGGTCATCCACCGGCGTGGAGCTGGCGTCGTCATCCGGGATGCTCATGTTGGGCTCGTCGCCCAGGGGCAACAGGTACTGGCCGCTGTCGTCCACGTCCGGGGTGCTCGCGCCAGGCTCGTCGCCCAGGTCGAGGCTGAGCTGCTCGGGCTCGTCGCTGGTGCTGGTGGGGCTGTCGCTCTCGCCGCCGGGGAACAGCTGGCTGTGCAGGTCGGGGTTCACCTCGGACAGCGTGCTGCCGTGCACCGGGGCCAGCTCCGCCAGGATGTAGGCTCGATCCGCTTCGTTCAGGGCCCCGATGCGCGCCCAGTCGGTCTCGGTCATGGTGGAGCGGCCGCCGCTCACCTTGCTGTTGACCCGGCTGACGGCCCAGGAGCGCAGGCTGTTGGCGGACAGGCCCGCCACGATGCCCTCGCCCACCGCCCGCAGCAGCTGCCAGCCGAAGTCCTCGTTCTCCCAGTTGCGAGGATCCAGCAGGGTGTTGAAGAAGTTGTCGGAGACCTGGGCCAGGATGCGGTTCAGGCTGTCCACCGAGGCGTCGATGCCGGCCATCCACTGTGCGTTGCCCGACACCGTGCCGCCCATGGTGTTGGCGAAGGTGTTGAGCAGCATGTTGGTGGCCAGCTGATCCCAGGAGTCACCGCGCCAGAAGTTCTCGTTGCAGAGCAGATCCTTGATGGTGCTGGGCACGCTCTTGACCGCTTCGACCAGCATGCGGTTGATCACGGTCTGCTGGATGGCCTGGCCCAGGCGCATGGCGTCGTCCACCATGGTGAGCCGCGAGATCAGGGCGGAGATGCTCCTCATGCGGGCCACGCCCAGGGTGACCACGTTCAAGACGGCGTCTGCGATGGCCTGGCCGATGTCGATGAGCATCTGCTCGCCGCCGTAGCGATCGCCGCGGATGGCCAGATTCACCGTGACGGTGATGGCCCCCGAGGCCAGGGCGATGCAGGCCCCGATGATGGCCGCCGAGGCGGCGCTGGCGGAGCCCAGGCTGACCACCGCGATGGCGATGGCGGCCACGATGCCCACCACCAGCGTGATGCCGGCCACCAGGCCGCTCTGGTGCTCGTCGAGGTCCGACTTGGCCACGTCGAGCCGGCGGCAGGCTTCCTGGAATTCTTCCCACTTGCGCGTGACGTCCTGGGTGGGCTCGCTCTGGCCCGGGGCCATGCTGAGCCAGCCGTCGTCGTCGTACCAGTCTCCGGCTCCTGCCAGGTAGAGCCGCTGCACGATGCCCCAGTGGGCGCGCAGCTGGTCGTCGCAGGACAGGGAGGCCTGGCCCTCGGCCTCGTCGCCGTTGGACTCCCGATCCGCCCGGTACTGCTCGACGATGGCCCCGGCCTGCTCGGGGGTGCGCTGGATCATGGCGTCCACGGCGGCCTGGTCTTCCGGGTCCTCGTCGATGCGCATGGAGTTGAACATCTGCTCGGCGTAGGAGTACAGGTCGGTGGCGTTGTTCTGGCGCACCGTGGCCTGCACCACCAGCAGCTCGAAGTCGAACTGCTCGCCGCCATCGGTCTCCATGTCCAGGGCCATCATGACGCCCTGGATGTTGCGCCGCAGCGAGGGGTTGCTCTGCTCCAGCTCGTCCATGTAGGGCGGCAGCCCGCCCATGCCCGAGGAGGAGCGGCGCGCGTAGTTGTCTACGTAGTACTGCGTGATCCACCCTTCGCTGATGCTCTGGTCGAACCAGCCCCAGCAGTAGGCGCCCAGCTCGTTCAGCCTCGCCAACCGGACGTTCACGTCGGTCAGCCCGGCGATCTGGCTCAGGGCCTGCCGCACGTGGATCTCGCGGGTGCCCGCGCAGTCCACGCCGCGGTCCATGAGATCACGCTCGTCCGCCTCGCCGCGGTCGAACATGTCCAGCAGGATGCGCTCGTCCACCTCGCCGTCGTCGCCCCAGCCGCGCTCGTCGCGGGAGGCGTCTGTGTCGCCGGTGATCGTGCCGTCACCGAACTCGTCGGCGATGTACTGGCGCGTCGTGGTGGCGTTGTCGTCCCAGTCGCTGGCGGCCTCGTCCCGGCGCTCCCGCGTGTTGTGACCCGCGATGAACTCGCGCCGCTCCTCGCGGGACAGCTCGTCTTCCTGGTAGGTGGCCGTGGTGGCCATGAACTCGCCGCGCCGCTCGGCGTGCTCGGCCTGGTCGAGCCAGCCCCCGTTGCGCCCGCGGTTGACGGCCTCCATGGCCCGCTGGGCCTCGTCCATGTCGTTGGACCAGCTGGCCGCCCCTTCGAGCTGTGCCGCGGCGGCGGCGCCGGCGTTGCCCGCCAGCAGCGCCTCGGCGCGGTCCTGCTCGTACCTGCTGAACTCGTCCTCGATCTCGTCGCTCAGCGAGCTACCGGCCAGGCGATCCTGCTCTTCCCTGGACAGGGCGTCCCAGTCCCGCGACGCGCCGGAGTTGAGCTCCGACTGGGTGAGCATGCGGTGCTCGTAGCTGTACTGGGCGTAGGCTCGCGCCAGCTGCTCGTTGCCCTCGGCGTCGCGCAGGCCCAGGATGCGGTAGGCATCGGCCTCGTCGGTGCCGGGATGATCCATGGTGTCGTACATGCGGATGGCGTCGGCCATCAGCAGCGCGCTCTCGCGGCTCTGGCCCATGTCGGACAGCACCGCCAGGGTGTCCCGGTCCGGGTTGGCGTAGTCCCCGGGGAGGTACTGGGCCATCATGCGCTCTTGGGCGCGGTGGAACTCCTGGTCTCCGGACAGGGAGCGGCGGCCTTCTTCGGACACGCCCCGCAGCGCCACCTCGATGGTGTCGGTGTCGGGCCCGAAGATGCCGTCCTGGGCGTAGTTCATGGCCTCGATAGCGGCGGTCCGCTCGTCGCCCTCGATCCAGGCCAGCAGCGAGCTCTTGAGGGAGCCGCTGGTGTCGTCGATGATGGCCTGCTCCAGCGGCTCGCCGTGCTGCATCTCGAACTCGTGCTGCAGGGCGTAGCCGCGCACCTTGTTGACCCCGGAGACACCCCTCATGAGGCGCTCTTCGTCGGTGCCCCAGGTGTAGTCCACGCCGGCCCAGCAGTCGTCCTGGCGCCGGTTGCGATCGGAGCGCTCCTCGCTGCGCGCGGTGGCCGTGGCGTTCTGCAGCTCACCGTCCATGTGGCTCATCATCTCGGCCATCTGCGCGTCCACCTGCTGGGAGTAGGTGGCCACGTTCTGGCGCACGCGCAGCTCGAGGAAGGTCTGGGTGTCCTCCATGAGCAGCGCCATGGCCTCTTCGCCGCGGGCGCGGGCCTGCTCGTAGACCTCCAGCGCGGTCTCGGCGCTGAGGGTGGTGAGATCTTCCACGTGCACATTGGTCTGCACGGCGCTCTCGGTCACGCCCTCGGTGAAGGCCTGGGTGTCGGCGGCCTGGCTCTCCATCAGCGTGCTCGCCGCGTCCTCGGCGTCTTCGCAGACGCCCTCGGCGTAGCCGCTGGCCTCGTCGAGGCGCGACTCCGAGGCCTCTGCCAGGCCGGCAGCGGTCTGCTGCTCCTGCTGCACCAGCGACTGCTCGTGGGCCTGAACCAGGGCGGTCCACTGGGCAGCGCCCGGGCCCACCTGCTGCTCCGGCCCTGCCAGCTGGGACAGGAAGGACTGCATGTCGGCCTGGGCCTGCTGGCGCTGCTCGTCGGTGACCTGGGAGACCTGGTTCGCCAGCCGCTCGTCCTCGTTCTGTACCGCCTCGAGGCTCTGGTCCGCGGCCTCTTCGGAGGCGTCCACGGTCTCGCTGGCCACCGCCTCGGTCTCGCGGGCCTGCTCGGCCTGGGCGGCCCCCTCACGGGAGGTGATCTCGCGGTACTCCTCGCGCGCCGCCTGGGCCTCGGCCTGGTTGCGCTCCCTGTTGTCCTCCACCTGCTGCTGGTGGGGCTCCATGGCGGGCCACAGCTCGGTGACGGTGGGGGCGTGCAGCTCCCCCGACAGCAGCGCCGAGGGATCGCCCAGCTGCGCCTCCAGATCCTCGATGGCGGCATCGGCGATGCGCCGGAGCGCGCGGGCATAGCGCTTCTTGACCTTGGCGTTCGTGAACCCCACGGCCAGGCGCTCGGCCTCGGCGGGCGCGGCGGAGACCGAGCCCGAGTAGTCGCGACCGGCCTCGCGGGCCTCGGCTTCTTCGGCGTCGGCCTGCTGGGTGAGCGCCAGGATGGCTCCGTCGAGCCGCTCGCGCAGGGCGTCGCGCTCGCTGCAGATGGCGGCGTCGATCTCGGCCGCGTAGGCGCCCTGGTTGGCCTGCACCTCGGCCTCGATGGCCTGGGCCAGGCTGTCGATCTCGGTGGCCTGGGCCAGGCTGAGATCCTGGATGGTGGCCTGGGCTGTGGCAGCGGCCTCGTCCACCTGGTCGGCCGCGGTGGAGCTGACGTCCAGCGCGCTGTCGGCCGAGGCGTCTCCGGCGCTGGAGATCTGGTCCTGCAGCTCCGAGGAGCTGGCCGCCAGCTCGTCCTGGGAGCTGCTCACCACGGCGTCGGCCTGGCTCACCGCCTCGTCGGCCACCTCGCAGACCCCGTAGGCTTCGTCCTCCCAGGTGGAGAACATGTCGTCCACCGAGGACTGGCTCTCGTCGATGAGATCGACGGGGCTGTAGCCAAGATCCTCCGACACCAGGGCCTCATCTTCGCAGACCGCGTCGGCCGCGGCGATCTCGGGAGCGTCCAGGCCGGGATCCACGCTCAGGTCGGCGCCGTCTCCCGGGGGCAGCGCCGGGAACCCGGGCTCGCCGCCGAGCTCGCCCTCGCCTCCCTCGCCCTCGTCGCCCGAGCTCTGGCCTTCTTCCTCTGTGCACTCCTCTGCCTCCACCTCCGCCTCGTCTTCCTCCTGGGCGGGCTCCTCTTCGAGGGCGTCCAGCTGGGCCTCGTCGGGCTCGTTCTCGGCCCCGTCGTCGATGAGCTCGGGCAGGGTGGGCGCCGGCTGGCCCTGCTCCTCAGCGTCGTGCAGATCGCCGGAGAACAGCTGCTCGGAGACGCAGGCGTCCAGCTCCTCCAGTGAGATCACGTACAGCCAGCCGTCGTCCTCTTCCTGGCCCTCGTAGGAGAAGCCGAACAGGGTCTCGAGCTCGCGCCGCTCCAGCTCTTCTTCTTCAGGCTCGCGCAGCGCCGTGATGACAGCTCGGCGCCAGCGGCCCGGCTCCACCTGGGCCCAGACCTCCTGCTCCACCGCGAAGCGAGGCGGCCCGCTGGGGATGGTGCTCTCGGACTCGTCCTCGCAGCTCTCGTCGCCTCCTTCGGTGGGCGGATCCCGGGAGACCAGGGCCGCGGCGCTGCTCGCAGGCGCCGAGGCTGCGGGCATCATCTCGGTGACGATGCCGGAGAGATCATGGGCGAGGGTGGGGTAGGGGGCGAAGCTGTGCTGCACAGCCCGGAGCTCCAGCTCGGAGGGCGGGCCGGCCGCCTGCAACCACTGCCGCAGCAGCAGGGGATCGTCGGCCCCCTGCTGGACCTGGAGATCCGCGTCCGGCTCGGGCCCCTGGCGCTGCAGGCGCTCGGCGAGCACGATGGCCAGCGCCCGCTTGAGCACCTGCGCCGGGGGGGCGGGGGGTGGGACGGGCAGCGAGTCGCGCAACACGCCGATCAGGGCCCGCGCCGCGGGATCGCCGATGTCGAGGCGATCGAGCCCCCAGGGATCACCGCTGGCCGCGGCCTGGCGAGCCTGCCGCCCCATGGCGCTGGCCTCGCGCTCGTGCGGATCGGAGGGAGCGGAGACGGACAGCCCGGGGCCCCCGCCCCTAGGCAGGCGCCCTTCGTCGGCCTGCAACACGTGCGTGGCCTCGTGGACCAGCAGCTCGGCGCCCTCGGGACGCGAGACATCCAGGTGCTCGCCGAGGAAGACGTCCTGACCGTGCGCGAAGGCCCGCGCGTGCACCGCACGGGCAGCCCGGCGCGCGGTGGGCCCCTCGTGCACCCGCAGCTTCGGCAGCGTTCGCCCGTGGACCCGGGCCACCACGGCCTGCTCCTCGGGCTTCAGCCTGCGGCCGGCACCCGATCGCCGCACAGCCTGATCCACCTCGCCAAGCTCAGCGCCCGTCTGGGCGTCGACGGGACCGCGGGCGTCCCGTGCGAGCTGGCCGGCACCTGGCTGGGATTCCTGGGGCCCGTCACCTCCAGCCTGCTCCCACCAGCAGACGTCGAAGTAGGGCTGCACCGCAGCGGTCCAGGAAGGAGGGGCGTTCCAGGGCAGGTAGGCGCCGAAGTGCAGGCCGCTCTCCTGGGCCAGGCTGAGCAGGTGGAACAGGTGGAGCTCGTGGGCGTCCTCCGGGCCGTCGAAGCAGAGACGCTGCACGCGCTCGTTTCCCAGGTTGTCCTGGAGCTGCTGCAGCAGCTGCGGGAGGGGCGCCACCGGGCTGGGCTGAGCCACCGCCAGCGCGGGCTGCAGACCCTGGTCGGTGTGCTTCCGCCTGGACAGCAGCCTCCGACTCATGCACAGCCTCCAGCGGCATCGGCGACCGCTCCACACGGCGACTCGCCAACACAGTACTTCGGCAGAAATATTCACCGCTGAAGGCGATCATGCAAGCTCGGAGATGGCTGTCCACCACGGCTATGACGGCGACAGCGAGCCAGAGGCGCCGCCGAGCCGAGAGATCACCACGAGATGGCGTCGCAATTGCAGTCCACGGTGCAGTCACAGGTGGCTTCATCGGCAATGCAAGCTTCGTTTTCGGCCACCGGCAGGGTGTCCAGGGCTTGCCTCGTCACGAGCACCCGCACCTGGGCGTCTCCCTCGGGAGCCATGCCGAAGATCGACAGAGTGTACAGGCCTTCGTCGGTGAGCTGCACCCAGCCCCGGTTGCGGTGCTCCTCCATGGCCCATTCCCAGCCGGGCAGCTCCAGCGTGCAGGCCTCCATCGGCGTGGTCAGGATGCCGTACATCCATGACGCATCATCGCTCTGCAGCTCCACGTAGTACCAGCCGCCCGCCGGCGAGAGGTCGAAGGTGACGTCGAAGTAGTCGGAGCTGTCGGGAGGACCGGGCAGGGTGTACTCCTCGTCCACCAGCACCGCCTGGTCGGTGTCCGAGTCAGCGTCGCTGTCGCTGTCGCTGTCGCCGTCGCTGTCGCTGTCGGCGTCTCCTTCCGGCTGGCTGTCGCTCTGCGTCCGGCCCGGGAGGCAGCCCAGGGTCAGCGCTGCGACGAGCGCCCATCGATGAAGAGCCATTCTGATCTCCCGTGATGGCTGGTTCTATGTGCTCATTCGTAGCTGAGGGCGACGCCGTACACCCCGAACTGGGCCACCCAGTGGGAGTAGGAGGAGTAGCCCTCAGCCCAGTACTGGGGCATGGCCATGTGGGTCTCGATGTGGTCTGCGTACAGGCTCCGATAGTGGCTGTCTCCCGTGGCTTTCCAGAGGGCCCAGAGACCCCAGGAGCGGCTGAAGTTGAGCCC
The DNA here is from genome assembly GCA_964512185.1 of uncultured Enterobacterales bacterium. Taxonomy (GTDB): domain Bacteria; phylum Myxococcota_A; class UBA796; order UBA796; family JAFGLY01; genus CAZEJJ01. Next base: position 14,845 of record CAZEJJ010000046.1, read on the forward strand.
GCCCTGGTGGGCGGAGCTGATGTCGACGAGCGGCTGAAGCTGGAGCTCCGCCGGCAGGTGCTGCTCCATCCAGTCCTGCGCCTGCTCCTCGGGGAGCACCGTGAGCACCACCATGGCCAGGTGCAGGCAGGGGGGAAAGAAGTCGCTCGTGTTGTCAGGGCTCTGCTCGAGGGGACAGAGATGGGTGCGATCAGCGATCTCGGCGCTCACCCAGTCCTGCAGCTCCACAGCGAGGGCCTCGTCTGCCTGGCTCTCGGCGCGCTGCCAGAGGTTGAGCGCCTCCCAGGAGAGGTTCTGGTAGTCGTCGTCCTGCAGGTTGTAGGCCAACGCGCCCTCAGCGAGACCCCACATGTGGTCCAGCAGATCGTCCGCCACCAGCTCGGCGTGGGGGGCGAGATCGTCGCCGCCCGCGGCCTCCCGCTCGCTGGCCAGCGCCAGGAACCAGGCGTAGCCGTAGGGGATCTCGCTGGTGGCGATGCTCCCGCTCTGCAGCAGAGCCAGCTCCCCTTCCAGGCTGGTGGGATCCAGCACCGACTCCGCGACCTCGCGGTAGGAGTCGTCCCCAGTGATCCCGCTGATGCGGTGCAGCGCCCAGCTGCCGTGCACCGCCGAGTGCCAGTCGATGCAGCCGTGGAAGGCCGGGTGGCTGGTGTCCACCTGCACCACGCAGTCCAGGATTGGCTCGGCGAGCTGCTCCAGGTAGCCCCGCCGCGCCTCCAGAAAGCCCTCCCAGATCTCGGCGTCGGTGTCGGTGTCGGTGTCGGTGTCGGTGTCCGCGTCGCCCGTGTCTTCGGTCCAGCCGCTGTCGTCCAGTCCGATCTCGGGAGGGCTGCATGCGAGCAGCAGGAACAGCGGGTTGACCAGACGACGATGCACGGGTGAGGCCTCCTGTGGTGGCAGAGTAGCGCATCCGAGCGCTTGCGGAGCCAGAGGCTGAGAGCTAGGCTCCCAGGTACTCACCAGGAGGATTCCATGACCCGCACCCAGGCCCTCGCAGGGCTCCTCGGCCTCGGCGCCGTGGCCATCGTCACCCCGAGCCTGCTGCAGGCCGAGGTGCTCGAAGCCAGCAACATCATCTACGTGGGCGCCACGGGCGTGGACGACAAGGTGGAGATCTTCGTGGACGACCAGCTGGTGGGCAGCTGCGACTGGCACACCAGCTCGGCGGATTGCTCTCTCCGCGTGCAGGTGGACCTGGGCAGCAAGACCACCGCCAAGGTGCGCTTCAAGCTCACCAACAGCGTGTACAACGGCTTCTGCGTGCCCGGCCCCTGCGGCAAGTACTCGGGCAACTTCTACCTGGACAGCGCCGCGGGCGAACGCGAATGGTCCGACAGCGTCAGCTGCCATGTAGCCACCTGCGCCGACGGCAACACCGCCGGCGTCAAGTACGACAAGACCATCACCTGGCAGAAGTAGACCCGGACCCAGGCCAGCCTTCGCGCTCCCGGTCTACAGACTGGACCGTCAAGAGTCTGCCTTGGAACAGGGGTTGACAGGATCTGGAGATCCCACGGGGCCGCTGCGTCCATACCTCGTACAGCACCCCCTCCCGCATCCAGATGCTGGTCCTTCCCCTCCTCGCCAGTCTGGCCGTGGCCGGCCACGAAGAGAGCCCCTGGTCCCTCGATCTGGCTCTGGGGGCCGAGCTGCCGGTCAGCACCGGGCTCACCGCCACCGTCGAGCTGCCCGGACGGCTGCGGCTGGGGGCCGGGATGGGGCGGCTACCCAGCCTGCTGATGTATGGCGCCAGCGAGCTCTCCACCTCCTGAGGCCTGCTGGACGCTGCCGGGGCCGCCTACATGAACGACAGCTTCAACTCCGCCTGGGTGCTGGGCGGCTCCCTGGGCTGGCGTCCCGTCGAGTCCGCGGGCTTCTGGACGGCGGGCGACCTGCGCCGCCTGCGGCTGAAGACCTCGGCCAGCCCCGCCAGGGCCAGCCATGCCAAGGCAGGGGCGCCGCGAGCACCACAGCCACCGCAGCCGCCACCGCCTCTGTAGTTCACGCCACCCAGGCTGGAGTCGGCCACGGCCGAGTCGGGTGGGCGGCTGTCCTGGGGTGCTTCGCTGTCGCCGGTGTCTACCGGGTTGCAGTCCTCGTCCAGGCCCTCGGCCCCGGGGTAGGAATCGGGGTCGGTGTCGTCACAGTCGTCATCCACCGCGAAGCCGTCCTCGTCCTGGTCGAAGTCGCTCCAGCCGTCGCAGTCCTGGTCGATGCCGTCGTACCAGACCTCTGTGGCGTCGGGGTTGATGTCCGAGTTGTGGTCATCGCAGTCGTCGCCGCCATGGTCCTCGGCATCGTGCCCATCCTGGTCGGCGTCGTAGTCGCTGGCATTGTCGCAGTCCGTGATCACGCCGTCGTAGGGATCGTCCGGCGCCCCCGGGTAGACATCGGCGTCACCGTCGTCGCAGTCGTCGCCATCGTAGGTGGCGGAGTCGAAGCCGTCACCGTCGGCATCGTAGTCGCTCCAGCCGTCGCAGTCCTGGTCCACGCCGTCGTACCAGGTCTCGGTGGCGTCGGGGTTCACCGTGTCGTCCTCGTCGTCGCAGTCGAAGCCGCCGTAGGCGTCCAGGTCATGGCCGTCGCCGTCCTGGTCGAAGTCGCTCCAGCCGTCGCAGTCCTGGTCGATACCGTCGTACCAGGTCTCGATGGCCGCCGGGTTGACGGCGCTGTCGGTGTCGTCGCAATCGCTGGAGTCGGACACGTGACCCGAGGGCTGATCGCAGGCCGCGACGCTGCTGGACGCGTCGCCATGGCCATCGCCGTCCGCATCCGTGTACCAGGTGCTGGCATCGTCGGCGTCGTCCTCGTCCACCACGCCATCGCAGTCGTCGTCCAGGCCATTGCACAGCTCGCTGGCCGCCGGGTTCACCGCTCCATCGCTGTCGTCGCAGTCGGTGTCATCCGCCAGGTGGCCGGAGGGCTGGGTGCACGCGGCGATGCTGCTGGACGCGTCGCCGTAGCCATCGCCGTCCATATCCGCGTACCAGGTGCTCGCATCGTCGGCGTCGTCCTCGTCCACCACGCCATCGCAGTCGTCGTCCAGGCCATTGCACAGCTCGCTGGCCGCCGGGTTCACCGCTGCATCCGTGTCATCGCAGTCGCTGGCATCCGCTGCGTGACCGGAGGGTGCCGCACAGGCCTCGACGCTGCTGGCAGCATCGCCGTAGCCATCCCCGTCGCTGTCGGCGTACCAGGTGGCAACGTCGGAGGCCGAGTCTTCATCCACCGTGCCATCGCAGTCGTCGTCCACCCCGTTGCAGCTCTCGCTGGCGGCAGGGTTCACCGCTGCATCCGTGTCATCGCAGTCGCTGCTGTCCATCCCGAAGCCGCTGGGCTCGGAACAGGCAGCGGTGGTGGACGACGCATCGCCGTAGCCGTCGCCGTCCGCGTCGGCGTACCAGGTCTCCGCATCGCTGGCGTCGTCTTCGTCCACCGTGCCGTCGCAGTCGTTGTCGATGCCGTCACAGCTCTCGGTGGCGGCGGGGCTCACCGCAGCGTCGGTGTCGTCACAGTCCACGTCGCAGCTGCTGGCGGAGTAGCTGGCGTCGCCGTAGCCGTCGCCGTCCACGTCGGTGCAGTCGTCACACACATCGCCGGTGCCGTCGCCGTCCGCGTCGGCGTCGGTGGGATCCGCGTCGTCGGGGCAGCTGTCCACGCTGTCGAGGAGGCCGTCGCCGTCGCTGTCCTCGGCATACTCCAGCACCACGTCCTCGAGGCTGGGCTGCTGGCTGCCGTCTCCGGTCAGCCAGGCACAGAAGTAGAGCTGGCTGGAGCTGAGCTCGCCGATGTGGTCGTCCACGTCGCCAGCGGCGCTGGCCTCACTGCCGCCACTGGAGGCCACCCAGCTGGCCCCGTCGTGCCACCACCAGCTGCTGCCGTCCTCGGACAGCAGGTAGTCGATGTTGCCCCCGTCGGTGCTCTCGGTGGCGGAGAAGCCGGTCCACAAAAAACTGCTGTAGCCGGGGATCACGGCATCCACTCCGCAGACCAGGGCCTCGGTGGGGTAGCTCTCGCTGGCTTGTTGGATGGAGCCCGCCGCGGGCGCCGTGTAGCTCTCCACCTCGGACTCGAAGCCGGCGTCCGTGGAGTCCACACCGTTGACCTCGTCGGCGTCCACCCGGATCCGCCCATCGGCGCCCCCGCCCCCTCCCGCGATGTAGCTGCCCGAGCTGACCACATCGCCACCAAGGGCGGAGAGGCTGCCACCGATATCCAGCTCCGCGGTGGACAGGTAGATGCTGCCCCCAGCCCCGGAACCACCCGTGGCGGAGCGGTAGCTGGTGGTGACCGTCTCTCCCTGGGTGCCGTCGGCCAGCACGCTGCCCTCGACGGTGATCTCGTCGGCGAGGACGAGCACGATGCCGCCGCCATCGCCGCCGCCGCCGCCCTCGTAGCCGTAGCTGGAGCCGCCACCGCCGCCACCGCCGCCGCCAAGGAAGAGGCTGGCCAGGTCCACATCCCCGTAGCGGCCGCCGCCACCGCCGCCGCCGCCGCCATAGGGCGCCGCGCAGCTGTCACCGCCGCCGCCCGAGGCCTCGCCCGAGCCGGCGTGACCGGCCTCGGCGCTGCCGTCGTAGCAGCTGTGCGAGCCGAGGCCGCCGTCCAGGCCCGGGCCGCCGCCACCGCCCCCCTCGCAGGAGGAGGCTCCCCCGCCGCCGGCATCTTCGCCCACTGCGCCGCCTGTCCCACCCTGGCCGGCCAGGGAGGCCCCACATCCCGTACCGCCGCCGCCACCACCGCCGCCGCCGGCGTGGCCGCCGCCGCCGCCGCCACCAGCTCCATCGTCCGAGTTGTAGCTTCCATCCGCGCCGCCCCCGCCCGCGCCGTAGCCCCCGTCGCCGCCGCTGGACTTGCTGGAGGCGCCCACGCCCTCGCCGCCACCACCCGCCCCGGTTCCATCTCCGCTCACATCTCCACCCGGCCCGTCCACCCCGATCCAGGTCTCGCCGCCGCCTCCTCCAGTGCCGCTGCTGCTGCCTCCGGTGCCGCCCAGGAAGCCCAGGCCCGACACATCGATGCTGGAGTCCGCGTCGATGCTCACGGTGCCCGAGGCGCGGAAGGCGACGATGCCGCCGGTGGTGCCATCCCAGGCGCTGGTGCTCAACACCGAGGCGGTCAGGGTCACGTCGGCGTAGTTGGGCACCCGCTGGGCCACAAGCGCGTGGCCGCTGTCGTAGTCGTTGGCGAGCGCGCTGGTGCTGGCCGTGCTGCCCGAGATGGCGCTGACGCGCACCAGCTCCCAGCTGCCCACCCCTGTCGTATCGCTGGTGCTGCCCTGCATGTCGATGATCAGCAGCTCGTCACCGGCGGCGAGACCATCGCTGTAGCCGTCCAGCTCCACCGCGCTGTCGCCCGCAGCCAGGTCGCTGAGCACGGTCCAGGCTGCTCCATCCGCCACCGTGCGGGAACCGCTGCTGTCCGCCGACAGGTCGAAGCTGCTGCTGTTGAGCACCAGGTCGCCATCGACACCCGTCCCGCGCAGCGAAGAGAGCAGCGTGGCGGCTCCGTCCTGCACCGTCATCAGGCTGGGGTCGTAGCTGTAGTCAGCGGGATCATCCAGGGACCAGGTCTCGCTGTCTGCCAGCGCCAGGGGCGCCACCAGGACCAGGAGCAGGAGCGGACTGCGCGACATGGGACCTCCGCGGTGTGGGCCCATGATGCCGCCCACCGGCGAGGATGCGCAAGGCATCGCGCAGACCGGACGGCGGCCTGTGGGCCCGCGTCAGCTCTCCATCCACAGCCCGCCCGTTGACGCGAGCCAGTCGGCGATGTGTTCCCCGGCAGCTATCGGCGACAGCTCGCTGATGTCCAGCACCATGGAGGGCAGCACCGACGCGGCCACCTCCTCGAGGAACAGCTCCTGCTCCTGCAGGAAGGGCCGCAGATCGTCGTACTGGCTGGGGTTGCCGCTCACCCGCAGCCGCCGCTCGCGGGCGGCCTCGAAGGACTCGGGGCGCCGAACGAGGAGCACCAGCCGGAAGTTCAAGGGCAGCAGGCGCTGCTCCAGCCAGCCGAAGTCGAAGCGCCGCCCGCCGTGCAGCTGCTGGTGCACCTGGGTGGACAGGTGGAAGCGGTCCACCATCCAGGAGTAGTAGCGCTGCAGCTCGAAGATGCGGGCCCAGGCCGCGTAGGTCTCCATGGCCAGGTCGGTCTCGTGCTCCTGGAAGTTGATCAGCCCGCGGCCCCAGGGATGGTTGGTGAAGGCGCACCACTCCCCGGAGATCACCGGCGAGTGGTAGCGGTACTTGCGCGGCCCCACCACGCGGGGGTTCTCGTTGAGCGCAAAGGCTGTCTCGGTCTTGTCGGTCAGCCGGGTACCCTCGAGGATGACCTTGGGGGTGAGCTTGGGTGCCATGGGACCTCCCGGGGGTGGGAGCGTATCGCCTGTGATCCCTCTGCGGGCCCGGCCGTGGCATGATGGCTGCCTGGAGGGCACCAATGAGCCGTGTGCATTGCTGTTCGCTGTCGTTCTGCCTGCTGCTCAGCGCCTGCTCGGGTTCAGCCCCCGAGCCCGCGCTCCCGCCCACGCCTGCGCCCGCACCTGAACCTGCGAAGACCCCCCGCGCGCCACCACGCGAGCCGCCCGCCACCGGCTCGTCCTGCGGGCTGTCCAGCGACCACCAGGTCCGGTGGCTCGGGGATCTCCCCCCGGCCCGCAGCATCCGTTGGACCTGGTCCGACGACGAGGAGGGCTCCGCCGCGGGCCTGGAGTGCCAGATCGAGCTGCAGCAGCTAGGCCAGGTGCAGGACGGCCCCTGCAGCGGCGGCGAGTTCCTGGCGCTGTCCTCCACCTGCGAGGATCTCCCCTGCAAGGGCCCCTTCACCCCCGAGCCCTTCTGGTCCGATGGGGGCTGCGTCCCCGAGCACCCCACCCTGAGCCTCGCGGTGCGCCACGAGGGTGAGCTGCGGCTGCTGGCGGGCATGCTCGACCAGCCCCCGTTCCTGGCGCTGGCCATGGATCCCCAGCAGAACCCGCCGCCTCTGGATGGCTCAAAGCTGGTGGTGGACGAACCCTCCGCCCTCCCGGCGCTGGCGGATCCTCCCGATCGCTTCGAGATCGAAGGCGACCAGCGGCGCCAGGTGCTGCGGCGGAGCTTCCAGCTGAGCGACGGCGAGCCTCATCCAGGCGTAGAGCCAGGCCTGAAGCAGCTGGGCCCCCACGCCTTCCTGCTGCTCATGGCGGGCGGGATCGAGGCCCGCTACGAGCCGCAGCTTCCCAACCGGGTGCCCGGCACGGGCTTCCAGCTCAAGGGCAGGACCCTCAGCGCCGAGAGCTGGCCCTGCCAGCCCCTGTGCGAGCTGCACCAGGCGCCCCCCTGGCGTGAGCCGGCCATCGGCACGCTACAGCTGCCGACCCTTGGCAGCATGCCCGTCTACGAGCCCGCCGACGAGGCCCTCCTGAAGACCTGGCATGCCAGCTACAACCGCGCCATCGAACAGGCTAGCCGCTACTCCTCCGAGCAGCTCGCCCAGATCAGCTACGAGGACTTCCTGGCCAGGACTCCCCTGCTCTACTGGCTCGACCCCTTCGGCTGCCCCCAGCGCTGCCTGAGCATGGAGTTCTACCCGCCCCAGTACGCCGAGCCCCTGGTGTACATCTACGCCGAGCAACCCACCGAGATCAGCCTGGCGCCAGGTCCGGGTGTGACGCTCACGGCGAGCTGCCCGACCCTCGACGGCGCCTGGCGCGTGATCACCCAGCCCGATGGCAGCCTGCTGGATGCCGGCACCGGCCAGCGCTGGCCCCACCTGTTCTGGGAGGGCGCCTCCCATCCCCTGCCCCGCCCGCAGCGAGGTCGGGTGGTAGCCCGCGACGTGCTGCCCGAGCACCTGCGCGCTGCGCTCACCGCACAGGGCCTGCGGGGCCAGGAGATCGACGACTTCCTGGCCGCCTGGCTGCCGCAGCTGCAGCAGGCCCCCTGGGCCTTCGTGACCTTCCACCCCCAGCCCCTCATCGATGCCCTCGCACCCCTGGAGATCTCGCCCGCACCCGAGACCCTGATCCGTGTGCACATGGACGCCTGGCCCCTGCAGCAGCCGATCGCCGTGGAGCCCCCCACCTACGAACCCAGGCCCGCCGAGCGCCAGGGCCTGGTGGTGGTGGAGTGGAGCGGATTCGTGCGCGACGGCCTGAGCGCCGCGCAGGCCGTGGCGGCGCTGGAGAGCGCCGACCCTCAGTCCTCCTTGCCCCGCGAGTAGCAGACGCTGTCCACCACCTCGGGATCCTCCAGGGCGCCAGGGATGCCCATGCCCCAGGTCTCCAGGCAGATGTCTTCGCCCTGCACGGTCACCACCGTGTAGCCGAACTCGTTGGGCACGCTGGCGCTGTCCTGCACGGGCTGGGGATAGGCCAGCCAGCTCTGGGCCTCGGGATCGCCCACGATGGCCGAGTCGAAGATGGCGTTGCCGGCGGTGGGGGCCACCATGTAGCCCACGCCCTGGTCTTCACCGCGCCCGTAGGCGCCCGAAGCCGCCAGCAAAGCGTCGTAGCGCAGGGGCAGCAGGCGCTGGTAGGTGTGCTCGTGGCCGGCGAACACCCAGTCCACGCGGCCCTCGAAGAGCTGGCTCACGGGCCGGTAGTCGCCCTGGTCGTCGAAGAAGCGCTTGCCCACGTTGTAGATGGGCTCGTGCAGCGAGGCGAACACCCAGGCTGCGTCGTCATCGACGGCCTCCAGCTCCGCCTGGGCCCAGGCATACTGCGCTCCGTCCGGCCCGAACTGGTCCACCAGCTCGGAGTTGAGGATCAAGAACCGGCTGCTGCCATGGTCCAGCGTGAACCAGGCCTCGCTCCCGGCCCCCGAGGGCAGCTCGAAGATGGCCTCGAAGTTCGAGCTGTCGTGGTGGTTGGCGATGGTGGGCGTGTCGTGGTTGCCCACCGCCGGCACCACGGCGTGGTGGGCCATCAGCTCGCGACCGCGCTGGAAGAAGCGCCACCAGTGGCCGGGATCGTCGTTGCAGGGCAGGTCGCCGGGCATGAGCAGCAGGTCGGCGTCGGGGTGCCCGCTGCGGATCTGCTCGGCCACCTCGCGCCAGGCCGCGGTGGGCTGGCCGCGATCCTGCATGTCCGCCACCACCACGAAGCTCAGGCTGTCGGGGTCCTCGTCGGCGGTGCTGAAGCTGTAGGTCTCCGAGACCTGCCCCGCGCAGTCGTGCACCCGGTATCGGTATCGAGTGTCCGGCTGCAGATCGGACAGCACCAGGTGGTGCCGGTAGCCGCGCTCTTCACCCACCGACAGGTTGCCCGGCTCGTCCACACCCCAGGACACCACCCCCAGGCAGGGGATGGAGGTCTGCCAGCTCACCACGATGCCGTCCTGGGGCGTGACCTGGTCGTTCCAGGTCAGCCAGGGCCCCATGTAGGGAAACTCGAAGGCGTGGTGGTACTCGAGGCCCTCGGCGTCGTCCAGCCCACCCCCGCTCTCGGGCGGCACAACGAACTTCATGTCCAGCACCAGGACGTCCGGGGGCAGCTCCAGCTCACCCTGGAACCCCCCGCCGGCATGCGGCGACAGCTCCAGCTCGTGGTACCAGCCGGGGCAGGACGAGTCGTCTACCCCCCCGAGCCAACCCTCCAGCCCCTCCAGCTCGAACCAGCCGTCGAAGCCGTAGCGCAGCACCAGCCGCTCGGCGTCAGCCAGATCGCCCTGGTAGCGCAGCGTGGCCACCTCGCCCGGCTGCACACCGTCGGGCTCCAGCCACACGGCTGGTTGCACCCAGGGATCCAGATCCTCCACCGTGGGCGGCTCGCTGTCCGGCTCGCTGTCGGTCGGGCTCTCGGAGGGGATCGCGTCGCTCTCGGCGGAGTCCTGGGGCGGCAGTGACTCCCTCCAGGGAGGCCGGCTGTCCTGAAGCTCGGTGGAGCGACAGGCCTGGCAGCCCTCCAGCAGAAAAACAGCGACGAGCGCACCCGTGGCCGCAGCCGCGGCCGCTGTGAAGGAAGAGTCGATCATGATTCTTGTGACAGGAACAACATGGACGTCCGTGGGTACAGGAGCTAGCCTGCAGCCTACTTGAGACACCGTCTACCACTCCTCCTCCTGCTGGCGTCCTGCCGCTGGGCACCAGGCGAGGATCCGCCGGACGACGCGCCAGGACCCTTCGCCGGGGCCGACATCGAGCACGTGGTCATCATCGTCATCGACGGGGCGCGGGTCGAGGAGTCCTTCGGCGACGAGACCAGCTTCGGTGGCGGCTACTCCGACGCCTGGAACGGGCCTACAGAAGAGATCATGCCCCAGTGCCGGGAGCGGCTCCTGCCCGCAGGAGCCCTGGTGCAGCCCGGCTACGCCACGGGCCTGCCCCTCACCATGCCCGCCCACATGGACCTGCTCCAGGGCGCACGGCGTTCCCTCGGAGCCCCACCCCTGGGGGATGGCCCCGGCCGGTACCGTCCCGATCTGCCACTGCTGCACGAGCTGATCAGCGAGCAGTACGGAGTCGCAGCCGAAGACCTCGTCCTGATGGGCAACACGGTCCACCTGCAGGGCATCGACCACAGCAACTACCCGGGCCTCGGCGTCGCGCACAGCGGCACCTGGCAGATGATCAGCGACGGCAGCGCCCCCGACACGGCTGGCGAAGAGTCGCCCGCCAACTTCGACACCGTCGTGCTCGCCCGAACCCGCCAGGCTCTGGAGGACGGAGCCACCATGGTGCTGGCGAACCTGCACATGGTGGATCGCTCCGGGCACAATTCACCCAAGGAGCACCCGGAGTACATCCAGACCGTGGATGAACCTATCACGGAGCTGTGGAGCTGGGTGCAGAGCGATCGGAGCGGAGTGGCGGATCGCACCCTGATGGTGATCGTCTCCGACCACGGCCGCCACCGCTTCTTCGTTGACGAGGCGCCCTGGACGGGGCACGGCGATGACTGCTCCGGCTGCCACGAGATCCCCATCCTGCTGCTGGGGCCCGGCATCGCCCAGGGCATCGTCAGCAGCTCGCCGTACATCCTCGAGGACATCAGCCAGACCGCAGCATGGATGCTGGGGGTGGACATGCCCCACGGCACGGGGCTGGTCATGGAGGACCTGCTGGAAGATCCAGGCGCTGTGCAGCAGCGCGCAGGCCAGGTCTCCGTGGCGTTCTCCAACGACCTGCTGGCCAGCCAGCAGTGGACCGACGATCCCGCCAACCGCAGCGCGCTCCTGATCGATGGCGAGCTGATCGGCGACCTGGACGCCATCCACGTGGAGGCCCCGAAGGTGGCCCGGCGCGACGACCTGGAGTACGCCTGCTGGCGCCAGCTCACGGTGGGGATCGAGCACGAAGTGTGGCCCTGGGAGGGCCACTGCGTGCGGCGCGAGGGGCGCGACGAGTGGCAGGACATCGGCTTCCCCGAGTGGCGCATCTCGCCCACCCTGGAGCCGGCCATCGACATCAACGCCGAGGGCGAGCTGGTGATGGCCTTCGGCAGCATCAGTCCAGACTCACAGCCCATGATCGTGGCCAAGAACACCCAGATGAGGATCGCGGTCTACAACACCGACCTGGGCTGGCTCCTGCCGGAGGGAGGGGGCCAAGAACAAGGCTATTCCCTCGACCCCTCCATGGTCATCGCCAACCGCACCTGGCTGGCGATCGCCCGCGGCGAGGATAACGCCACCATGGCCACCACGCGCGCCATCGAGGTCTACTCGGTGTCCCAGGCCGGGCAAGAGGACCAGGTCTGGCAACAGGTCTACTCCTCCCTCGGGGACCCGCTGTACGAACGCATGGAGCACCCCGCCCTGACCGCACAGGGCGAGTCCCTCAGCCTGGCCTTCCATGGCTACCGCGAAGAGGGCGTCGACCTGCTCATCGCCCGCCGCCGCAACGGCGGCATGTGGACCCATCGCCAGATCGTGGATGCCTCGGGCCGGGTCTTTCCCCATGTCTCGCCCGCCTGGTCTCCCGACGATCTGTTGTACTGGGCCCGGCTCGGCGACGACACCGCCGAGATCTGCCGCCTGTCACGACGATCCCTCGGCGAACCAGGGGCCACCGTGTGCCTGGAGCTGGGCGTGCTGTACGTGGACAGCATCGCCCCCTACGAAGGCGGTGTGTGGCTGAGCGCGAGCGCCGGTGGCGGCCAGTGGGAGCTGCAGCAGCTGGACTGGCCCGACGACAGCCAGTAGCCGCTCAGATTTCCACGAAGTACATCTCCGCCAGGCGATCCACGGCCACGCAGGTGAGCTCGGGCATGTCGCCCGAGAAGCTGTGCACGTCGATCATCTGCTCCAGCAGGTCGCGGGGCTCGCAGGCCTTGAGGGGGCGCTTCTTGCCCCGGTAGTGACGGTGGATCAGGTAGTCCACCACCTGCTCGTCGTAGCCGATGGCCCGCTCCGCGCACTGGCGCTTGAAGATCTCCTTGTACATGGCCTCGGTGGGGTTGCCGATGGCGATCTTGTACCGGATGCGGCGCAGGAAGGCTTCGTCCACCAGGTCGCGGGGGTTGAGGTTGGTGGAGAACACCACCAGGCTGTCGAAGGGCACCTCCACCATCTGGCCCGAGGCGAAGGTCAGGTAGTCCATGCGGCTCTCCAGGGGCACGATCCAGCGGTTGAGCAGCTCGCGGGGATCACAGCGCTGCCGCCCGAAGTCGTCGATGAACAGGACCCCCGAGTTGGCCTTGACCTGGAACGGCGCCTTGTAGAAGGTGGCCTGGGACACGCTGGAGAGATCGAGCATGTCCAGGGAGAGCTCGCCCCCCACCACCACCGTGGGTCGCTTGCAGTGCACCCAGCGGCGATCGTGCTTGACGCTGTCGTCCTGGATGGGCTCGTGGTGCACGCCGTCGTAGACGATGACCACCTCGGACTCCACCAGCAGGGCCCGCGGCACGAACACACTGCTGCGCATGGCCTCGGTGATGCACTCCGCCATGGAGGTCTTGCCGTTGCCCGATGGGCCGTACAGGATGATCGGCCGCCCGGACTTGATGGCCGGCCCGATGCGCGACACCACGGAGTCATCCAGCACCAGCCGGCTGAACGCGTACTCCACCTTGGCCGGGGTCACCTCGTTCTGGTTGATCTTCTGGTGAGCCAGCTGCTCGGCGTACTGCTCGATGGGCACCGGAGCGGGCCCGCGGTAGTTGTCGCGGGCCAGGATCTCGTCCACCTTCTCGCGGCCCTGGCGGGTGACAGACCAACGGAACCACACGCCTCCGAAGGCTCCGCTGCCACCCGTCGTGGCCACCAGGTGCTGGCGCTTGAGGGATTCCAGCTGCGTAGAGACGATGGAGAAGTCCAGGGCCACGCGCTGCGCGAGATCGATGCCCGGGAGCGTGCCGCCGAAGTAGACGTGCTTGAGCACCAGGTCGCAGAGGAAGGCCTCGTCCAGCCCGGTGTCTTCGACGGTCTTCGGCTCCGGAGGCGCTCTCAGATCTGACATGCTTCGCTCCGAGCTGGAAGGTGCGCAGTCGCTGGGCGCCCGATCGCCCTAGCGCACTGGCCACACCAGGGCCAAGCCAAGCGACGCCGAGATCATGCTGGAGGCGAGTTCCCAAGCGGATTCCGCTTGACGGGCCGAAGACCCACACCTACAGTGCGCCGGCTCAAGGTCCGCGACCGTGGGCGGACTCCGGAGGTCCCATGCGCACCGCCCTCTCAGTCTCTGCCCTCGTCCTGCTGGCCGCCTGCAGCGGCCGCGACGGCTACTCCCCCAGCCTCACCATGATCCGCATCGGCTCGGTGGAGGTAGAAGAGCCACCCCCGGTGCCAGACGCCCTGTACGTGCCGGGCATCAACATCAGGCCCGAGGACTACGAGTACTCGGTGGACAGCAAGCTCATGCCGGTGGTGCTGGACATCTCCAAGATGAAGGAGCTGGATGATCCGACGCCCCTGGAGAAGCACGCCGAGTACGACTACGAGTCCGGCACCGGCGGGCTGGTGGACGAGCTCGAAGGCGAAGGCGCCATGCAGTGGCAGGACGTGGAGCAGGGCGCCATCGGCGACTGCTACTTCCCCGCCGCCCTGGCTGCCACCATCTACATCGACGCCGACGAGGCCATCCGCGACGGCCTGATCCGCGAGGTGAAGGACAAGAACGGCATGGTGGAGAACTTCTCGGTGCGCTTCTACGACGCCTGGGGCGTGTACCAGGACATCGCGGTGGACGCCGACCTGGTGCGCAAGGGCGGCAAGATCACCTACGCCCGCTCCACCGACACCAGCGCCGCCAAAGAAGAGTGGTGGGTCGGGCTGATAGAGAAAGCCTACGCCGAGTGGCACGGCGGCTACGAGGACATCGGCGACGGCGGCTGGGTTGGCGACGTGATGCAGGCGCTGACCGGCTCCAACGCCACCTACCGCAGCCTCAAGTACCTGTCCGACGACTCGGCGGGCACCTCTATCCAGCGCAACATCGAGAAGAACCGCCCAGTGGCCGCCGGCACCTTCGGCGACGACGACGGGGTGGACTACACGGGCGAGGGTGTGTGGTCCAACCACGCCTACTCAGTCCTGGGAGCCGAGCAGCGCGACGACCTGTGGTACGTCACCCTGCGCAACCCCTGGGGCTGCTGCGAGCCGGGCGACACGGACGGCGGCGACGGTGTGTTCGAGCTGGACATGGCCACCTTCAAGGAGCTGTACCAGGGGCTCACCCTGGGCGGCGGCTACACGGTGGACCACACCGCCCCCGACGCGGTGGACGATCTGGCGGTCGAGGAAGACGACAGCGGCACCTGGATCACCTTCACCGCCAGCGGCGACGACGGCGACGATGGCCTGGCTGCCGCCTACGACCTGCGCATCAGCTCCAGCTCCATCTCCAGCTCCACCTTCTACGACGCCGAGAGGATCGAGGTGGCCGGCCCGCAGGTGCCCGGCACCACCGAGCGCATCCTGCTCGCGGATCTGGCCGACGGCACCTGGTACTTCGCCCTCAAGGTCGAAGACGAGTCGGGCAACATCTCGGCTATCAGCAACCTGCCCAGCCACACGGTGGGTGGCGGCGACACGGGCCCCGCCGAGGCCTTCGAGATGCTCCAGGACTGGGAAGGAGACCTGTCGTCCTGGGACACCAGCGGCCTGTGGCACGCCACCACCGTCGACTACGTGAGCGCCAGCCACAGCATGTGGTTCGCCGACGAGGACAGCTGGAGCTACGACACGGGCGCGGCGGTCTCCGGCAGCCTCAGCTCGCCGGCCCTGGACACCAGCGGAGTGGCCGCGCCCTTCTGCATGTGGGACTACGTGCTGGACGTGGAAGACACCGCCTCCCGCGACATCGCGGTGGTGGAGGTGGCTACCAGCAGCGGTGGCTTCGCCAACTGGACCACCGTGTGGGAGAAGGACTCCACCGGCTGGGACTGGCAGTGGGGCGAGGCCGACCTGTCCAGCTACGCCGGCCAGACCATCAAGCTGCGCTTCCGCTTCGACTCGGTGGACGCCACCAACAACGACGGCTTCGGCTGGATGATCGACGACCTGTGGTGCCTGGACTACTAGCGACCGGGTCCTGGAAGACGCGACGTCAAGTTGCACCATCATACCGAGGTTTACCAAAGGTGAACCCGGCATATTGCGCGGCACCTCGGTGGCGGATGAGGCCCCTCCCCTACTCCGCCCACACCTCGATCAGCTCGGTGTTGTTGGACTCGTCGGACTCGTAGACCTCGTCGTAGGAGTCCGCCAGCACCCAGCTGTACCAGTAGTAATAGTAGTAGTCATAGGGGCCGTACTCGATGTCGGGCTCCCAGGTGTAACTCTCACCGGGAGCCAGGCTGGGCACGTCCACCCACAGATCGCCGTCGTCGTAGATCTCGGGCTCGTAGAGCGAGTCCACGAACAGATCCAGGTAGAAGTCGCCGCTGGCGGTGCCGCCGTTGTTGGTGACCACCACCGAGTACACCGTGTAGTAGCCGTCAGACAGGCCCTCGAAGCTGCTGATGGCCAGATCCGCATAGCCGCTGCTGCCGCTGCTCACCGTGACCGACACAGGGCCCTCGGTGTTGTTGTCCTCATTGGACTCCTCCACGAAGCCGTCGGCGTCGGCCCAGGCCCATGAGCCGTAGGCGCCCGCGTCCACGTCGTAGAGGTCCACGTACACCGGGGTGGACTCGCCCGCGGCCAGACCCGGCACCCAGGCGAAGCCGTCATACATGTCGGAGCTGCCCGGCTCGCCCCCGGGATCCAGGAACAGATCCACGTAGAACTCGCTGGCGTAGCCGCCGCCGTCGTTGTCCACGACCAGCGAGTAGCTGACGGTGTCGCCCGACACCGTGGCGTCCAGCGAGGAGATGCGCAGATCGGGATCGGGCAGGTCGGTGCCTTCGGACACCACCGTGACCGAGGTCGGGTCGATGGAGAAGCCGCTGTAGCTGGCGCGCACCTGGGTGCTGCCTTCGGACTCGCCGGTCACCAGGCCCGCCCCGTCCACAGACGCCACAGCGCTGCTGTCCGACGACCAGCCGCAGGAGCCGGAGACATTGCCGCTGCTGCCGTCGTCGAAGCTGGCGGTGGCCACCAGCTGCACTCGGTCACCAACCCGCACATCCACGCTGGACGGTGACAGGCTGATGCCGGTGACCTCGGCCCCGGTGACCGTGAGCTGCACCCTGGCGCTCATGCCGTCGGCGTAGGTGGCGATGATGTCGGCGGTGCCCTCGGCCAGGGCCGTGCAGTAGCCCTTGTCGGGGCCGTCGTCCTCCACCACCGCCACGCGCTCGTCGGACGAGACCCAGTCCACCTCGGTGGTGATCACCGCGCTGCTGTAGTCATCGTAGAAGGCCTTGGCCTCGAACTCGATGCTCTCGTCCACCAGCATGATCGGATCGTTGGGCGACAGGCCGATCCCCAGCAGGCCACCGTCAGCACCGTCGGCTGTGTCGCCCCCCTTGGGGCAGCCCGCCAGCAGCAGGACCGCGCTGGCCAGCAGCGCTGGTGCGCCGTGTCTCGGACGCATGATCACCTCCTCATCTCAGGGCACGAAGTCGGCGCCGCTGCGCGGCTCGAGCTTGTAGGCGTTCCAGGTGTAGGTCACCAGCCCCGTGATGCTGCTGAAGCTCCCCGGCAGCGCCCCGGTGTAGTCCACGAACTCGTCGTCGATGTTGATGCCCCAGTCGGTCTCATGCTCGCCGTACTCACCGGCCGCCGTGACGGTGATGCCCTGCAGGCGCACCAGGCAGCCCTCCCAGGGCTCCCAGTCCGAGGGCGCGCTGGAGAGGTCGTCGCTGCTCAGGCTGCCGGTGCCCGTGGTGGTGACGCTGCCCTTGGCGTCCACGGAGATCTCGGTGAGATCGTAGTACTCGGTGGCCTCGCCCACGACGGTCAGCTCCGCGCCCTGGTTCACCGAGGCGCTGACACCCTCGAGGTATACGAAGCAGCCGCTGTAGGAACCGCCGCCGCGATCCTGCACGTAGAAGCCGCTGCTGTCGGCGTTCAGCCCGCTGGTGGCGATCAAGCCCTCGAAGGTGACCATCGTGCCTTCGGCGAAGCCTCCCAGTTGGAGATCCTCGCAGGTGGCGATGTCGGTGTCCGCATCCGTGTCCGCATCAGCGTCGGCGTCGCTGTCGGCGTCCGAGTCCGCGTCGGCGTCCGAGTCCGCGTCGGCGTCGGTGTCGCTGTCTGCATCGGCGTCGGTGTCGGCGTCGGCGTCGGGATCGCCCCAGCCGGCGGTGCTGTCGCGGGGCTCACCGAAGCAGCCGGTCACGAGGAGCAGAGATGCGAAGAGCAGCGAGCCGCAGCGCATGGATCCTCCAGGGGCACAGCACCCGGTAGTGCTATCCCGGCCGCCGGAGGGGTGAGATCATCCCCTGGGCCACGCCGAGCCAGCCGGCTTGACAGCATGCGGGCGACTGCTACCGTACCGGCATGCCCCAGGCCACGGTCGAGCACGAGCAGCCCGCCACCCGCTTCGGCACCTTCACGGGAGTGTTCACCCCCACGCTGCTCACCATCCTGGGCGTGATCATGTACGTGCGCATCGGCTGGGTGGTGGGCAACGCCGGGCTGGGCGGCGCGCTGATCATCCTGGGGCTGGGCCTGCTGATCACCGCCTGCACTGGTCTGTCCCTGTCCTCCATCGCCACCAACACGCGCATGGGACCGGGCGGGCCCTACGCGATCATGAACAAGTCCCTGGGGCTGGAGGTGGGCGGCGCTATCGGCATCCCGCTGTTCCTCACCCGCCCCCTGGGCGTGGCCATGTACATCTTCGGCTTCCGCGAGGGCCTGCTGTGGGTGGCCCCCAGCCTGCCACCGCTGGCGGTGGACCTGGCGGTGTTCGCGCTGCTGTTCGGCATCGCCTTCAAGAGCGCCGACCTGGCCTTCAAGACCCAGTACCTGATCATGGGGGCCATCGCCCTGTCGCTGATCTCCATCTTCGCCAGCCCGGCCCCCATCCAGGATCCCGTGGCCATCGACTGGTGGGGGGACTACCCCGGCGACGTGGAGACCGGCTTCCAGGGCGCCGACTTCTGGACCGTGTTCGCGGTGTTCTTCCCGGCCACCACCGGGATCCTGGCGGGCGCCAACATGAGCGGCGATCTCAAGGATCCCCGCCGCGCCATCCCCGTGGGCACCATGTGGGCCATCGGCCTGTCCGCCATCGTGTACCTCGCCGTGGCCATCTGGGCGGCGCGCACGGGCAGCCTCGAACAGCTCTGCAGCAACTACACCCATGTCATCGACGAGTCCTTCTGGCCCCCCCTGGTGCTGATGGGCCTGCTGGGCGCCACGGCCTCTTCCGCCCTGGCGGGCCTGGTGGGGGGCCCGCGCATCCTGATGGCCATGGGGCAGAACCGGATCGTGCCCTTCAGCGAGCAGCTGGCCCGCATCGAGAAGGGCGAGCCCCGCAACGCCCTGGCGGTCACCGGCGTGCTCACCCTGGCCTGCGTGATGGTGCGCGACCTGAACGCCATCGCGCCGCTGGTCACCATGTTCTTCCTGATCACCTACTGCATGATCAACGTGGTGGTGCTGGTGGAGGGCAAGCTGGGCCTGGTGAGCTACCGGCCAACCATGAAGGTACCCCTGGTGGTGCCGCTGGTGGGGCTGGTGGGCTGCCTGGTGTCCATGTTCGTCATCGCCCCCATCTTCAGCCTGCTCTCCATCGCCGTGGTGCTCGGGCTGTACGTGTTCATCGGCCGGCGCACCCGCGGCGACGCCCGGGTCAAGGAGGACGTGCGCTCCAGCATCTTCATCGGCTTCGCCGAGTGGGCGGCCGCCCACGTCACGCGGGAAGACATGGACAACGTGCGGGCCTGGAAGCCCCACATCGTGGTGCCGGTGCGAGACCCCGAGATCCTGCGCGGCTCCTACAGCCTGCTCATGGAGCTCCTGCTGCCCGAGGGCTCGGTCAAGCTGGTGGGTCTGTCGCCCCCCATGAACGCCCGCGAGCTGGGCACGCGCCTGGATCGCATCGGCCGCACCATGCGCGACAACGACGCCCTGGCCTCGTGGACCGTGGTCGACCTGCCCGAAGGGGGCTTCCGCTTCGAGGCCACCCTGATGGCTCTGCAGGGAGCGTTCTTCAAGCCCAACCTGGTGTTCGCCCGCCTGCTCAAGGGCGCCATCAGGCCGGAGCTGGAGCGAGCCATCCACACGGCCCTGTCCATCCCCATGGGCGTGCTGGTCTACGGCCCTCATCCCACCGCAGCGCTCGGCCGGCGGCGGGACATCCACGTCTTCGTGCGCAGCGCGGCCGACAGCTGGGACGCCAACGACGCCTTCGCCGGCGGCAACCTCAACCTGCTGCTGCTGATGGGTTTCCGCCTGTGGCGCCGCTGGCGGGGATCGCTGAAGATCATCACCGTGATCCCCGGCGCCGCTCAGGAGAGGGAAGCCCGCAGGTTCCTGAACCAGCTCTGCGACCTGGCCCGCTTCCCCAGGTCGGTGGAGCGGGTGGTGGCGGTGGGCGACCTGCGCACCACCATCCAGCGCGGCCCGGTGGCGGATCTATGCCTGTTCGGGCTGGCCCGCGATCCCATGGATCTGAGCTGGTGCGACGAGATGGTCACCCGGACCCGCAGCAGCTGCCTCTTTGTGCTCGACTCCGGCAGAGAATCGGCCCGAGCGTAGGTTACCCCCTCCCCATGATCCCGCTCCTGCAACGACTCGGCTACCGGCCCTACCAGGTGGTCTGGGAGCTCACGCTGGCCTGCGACCTCAACTGCCGCCACTGCGGCTCGCGGGCCGGCAAGCCCCGCCCCGACGAGCTCAGCACCCCCGAGGCGCTCAGGCTCTGTCAGGAGCTGGTGCAGCTCAAGACCCGCAAGGTCACCCTGGCGGGCGGCGAGCCCACCCTGCGCCAGGACTGGCCCCTGATCGCCAACGCCCTCACCAGCAAGGGCGTGCGGGTCAACCTGCTCACCAACGGCCGCAGCTGGGACGCCGACAAGGCCCGGCAGGTCAAGCTCTACGGCTTGGAGAGCGTGGCCTTCAGCCTCGACGGCTGCGAGCTCACCCACGACTACGTGCGCCGGGTCGAGGGCCAGTGGGAGCAGCTGCTGGCGGCCATCGACCTCACCCGGGCCGCGGGCGTGCAGGTGGGGGTGGTCACCATGCTGAACCGGCGAAACATGGCCGAATTGGCGCAGATGCGGGCCATCCTGGCGGAGCACGACGTTGCCTCCTGGCAGCTGCAGCTGGGCAACCCCACCGGCAACATGGCGGACCACCCCGACCTGGTCATCCGGCCCCAGGACGTGCTGGAGATCGTCCCGCGCATCGCGGCCCTCAAGCAGCTCCCGGGGCGCCCCAAGGTCTTCCCCGCCGACAACATCGGCTACTACGGCGAGCACGAGCCCACCCTGCGCGACCGCAGCAAGGTGGTGCCCTTCTGGGTGGGCTGCCGGGCGGGCTGCCACGTGCTGGGCATCGAGAGCAACGGCAACATCAAGGGCTGCCTGTCGCTGCCTTCCGAGCGCAACGACGAAGACCGCTTCGTCGAGGGCAACATCCGCCAGCGCTCCCTGACGGAGATCTGGAGGGACCCCGACGCCTTCTCCTACAACCGCAGGTTCTCGGTGGACCAGCTCGAGGGCTACTGCCGCGACTGCGAGTACGCCGAGATCTGCCGCGGCGGCTGCGGCTGGACAAGCTTCGCCCACGTGGGCGAGCTGGGCGGCAACCCCTACTGCTACTACCGCCTGGCCAAAGAACAGGTACCTGGTTGATAGGAACAGGTACCTTCCCCCTTCCCCCTCACGCTGGCGGCGCGCCGTACTCCTCGGTGGACTCGCAGGCGGGATCATCCAGGCAGTCGTCGTCGGCGCAGTCGATGCGGCCGTCGCCGTCGTTGTCCACGTCGTCGTTGCAGATCTCCTCATCCGCTGCGGTGTCGCAGGCCACGTCGTCGACGCAGTCGTCATCGGCGCAGTCGGTGAGGCCGTCGCCGTCGTTGTCCACCTCGTCGTCGCAGACCGACTCCACGCTGCCAGAGTCGAAGATGGCGCCGTACAGGGGCACCGGGTCTTCCTTCTCGAAGCAGGCGGTCAGGGCGCCGGTGGCCACCAGGGCGGCGCCGGCCCAGCGAACGGTGCGCAGGCTGGTGCGTCCAGCGTCCAGCTCGGCACACACAGACTCGAGGTAGGCCTTCAGGGTTGCGGGATCCATGACGCCTCCAGTGATGCGGAGGGTAGCATGGGATGGCGGGGTTCGCGGCTCCTACATGGACGGCGCGGCGTAGGCCCCGGCGTTCTCGCAGGCGGGATCGTCCACGCAGTCTTCGTCGTCGCAGTCGGTGAGCCCGTCGCCGTCGTCATCCTCCCCGTCGGTGCAGTCGTCCTCGGTGTCGGGGGCGCCGTACTCGTCCACCGCCTCGCAGGCTGGATCGTCCACGCAGTCATCGTCCGAGCAGTCCATGAGCCCGTCGTTGTCGTTGTCCACGTCGTCGTCGCAGACCGACTCCGCTCCGCCCGACTCGAAGGGCGCGCCGTAGGCCACGCAGCTCACCAGCACCCCACCGGTCACCAAGGCCAGCCCGGCCCAGGTGACCGAGCGCGAGGCGGAGCGGGTGCTGTCGAGATCGTCGCAGAGCGCCTGCAGGTGGGCTCTCATGCTGGACGCGTCCATGGCTCCTCCAGTGGCAGAGAGCGTAGCACGGGCCGGCGCACGGGCGCGCGGTGGTCCGGCGGGCTAGGGGCGCCTCGGAGGATGCACACCGCGCGCAGGGAGCGCCTCCAGCAGCGGAGGAGGTGGACCCCCATGCGCATCCCGGAACGCCTGGCACCCCTGGTGCACCAGGGCGTCATCGAAGAGGTCGTGAGGCCACTGATGAGCGGCAAGGAAGCCCAGGTCTACCTGGTGCGGGCCGGTGGTGAGCTGCGGGTGGCCAAGGTCTACAAGGAGCTGGATCACCGCAGCTTCCGCCACCGCTCCGACTACACCGACGGCCGCCGCGTGCGCAGCTCGCGGGGCCAGCGAGCCATCGACAAGCGCAGCGCCTACGGCCGCAGCCTGGACGAGGCCGCCTGGCACAGCGCCGAGGTGGAGGCGCTGTACCGCATCCGCGCGGCGGGGGTGCGGGTGCCGGAGCCCTACGATTTCATCGACGGCGTGCTGGTCATGGAGCTGATCCAAGACGAGCGGGGTGAGCCCGCCCCACGCCTGGCCGATCTGGATCTGGGCCGCGGGCAGGCCAAGGACATCTTCCTGCGGCTGCTGCGCGAGGTGGTGCGCATGCTCTGCGGCGGCATGGTGCACGCCGACCTGTCCGACTTCAACGTGCTGCTTGGCCGCGACGGCCCCGTGCTCATCGACTTCCCCCAGTGCGTGGATCCGGCCCACAACAACAACGCCCGGCGCCTGCTCATCCGCGACGTGGACAACCTCACCCGCATCCTGGGGCGCTTCGCCCCCGAGCTGCGGCGCATGCGCTACGGCCAGGAGCTGTGGGACATCTACCAGCGAGGCGAGCTCACCCCCGACACGAAGCTCACCGGCAGGTTCCGCCGTCGTCGGCAGAAGGCCGACACCAACGCCCTGCTGGCAGAGATCGAAGAGCTGGAGCGCGAGAGCCGCGAGCGCCGCGAGGCCCTGGGGCTGCCCCCGGTGCGCCCCCCGCGCGCGCCCAGGCCTTCGGGCAAGCCGCAGCCCACAGCGGCACCCCCGGAGAAGGAACCAAGCCGACCCGCGCGCAAGCGACGGCGGCGAAGAAGGCGCGGCGGGCGCCGCGGGCCGGCAGGGACCTGACCCCCAATCTTCACCTTCACTGCGCCCCGTGCCGACGCAGGATCACGGCTGTCAACAGGCAGAACAGGATCGGTGACAGCGACCAGGATCGGGCACCGCAGCCGCAGCCGGGTTCGTCGGTGCGGCCGGTGTCTCCTGGCTCCGGGCTGCTGTCATCGGGTGGCGGCGAGTCGGCCTGTCCGCTCTCGCCGGCCTGGGTGTCGTCCGGTCCCTCGGTGTCCGGCGACCCGCTGTCGGGTGTCCCGGTGTCGGGCGTGCCCGTGTCCTCCGCGTCGTGCTCCAGGCACTCCTCCACATCCTCCTCTTCTGGCTCCAGGCCGTCCCAGCGCTCGGGCACGCTGCAGTCGCGCGCAGGTCGCTGGAGGTGAGCCCACCCCAGTCTTCCATCTCCACCTGGTTGTCGTAGTTGTGCAGGTAGACGTTGTGGTGGGTCTCGGAGTCGTCGAAGCGGCCGAGCTTCTCGCCATCGAAGCCCTGGTGCATGAACGAGTACCGGAACTCGCAGCCCGTCGAAGCACGCCCGGTGGATGGGAAGGAGTAGGCCAGGGCCCCGTCGTAGAGCGTGGGGTCATGGTACTCCTTCACCAGGGTCCAGATGGCGCCGGGTCGCTCGTCGGGGTTGAGCGTGAACACCTCCTCGGCGAAGGCGTGAAAGCCCGGATAGCTGTACTCGCTCCACTCCACCAGGGCGTCATCCGGCAGGCGGGCGCCCAGCAGGCAGTGCTCGATCACCGTGTTGCGCAGGGTGAAGCCCTCGCTGCCTGGATCCGCGCGCACGCAGTTGGTCCCCGAGCCCTCGATCCTGATGCCGTCCAGGATGACATGGGGGGACTGCAGGACCTGGATCACCCCGTCGATCGTACCCTCTTCGTCCCAGCTGGAGGTGGACAGCAGGACGGACTGCTCGTTGGGATCGTCACCATCGGGGAGCCGGACGTACACCCTGTCGTCTGCCGCGACCAGGCCGTAGGGCGGCAGGTCCAGATCTGAGGCCTCGGCACGAGCCGCGCGCAGGTCGTCCACCGAGCTGAAGCGGAACAGGAAGGTCCCCTCGTAGGAGCCGAAGACCACCGGGTGGTGCTCAGTGGACCAGATGTCGTCGCCCTCCGGGACCCAGCTCACCCGCCCCTCGGCTGCCTCCTGCCACATGCCGCTGATGGTGGCCTGCCCGCGCGGGCTGGCGCGGATCCACACCGGCAGCGACTCCGACGACCCCAGGTGCTCGAACACGGGCTGCTCGTAGTAGCTGCCAGGCCCCACCACCAGCTCGTCGCCCCCCACCACCAGCTCCGCCCCGCGGCTGATGCTGGCCACGGCCTGCTCCGGGGAGCTGCCGTCGCGAGCGTCGTCCCCGGAGGCGGCGTCCACGTAGTAGCTGGCGGCCTGGGCGGGGGTAGCGGCGGCCAGGGCGAGGGCCAGACCAGCCGCCAGAGTGCCGCTGGAAATATTCGTATGCACCATGGCGGGAGCATACCTCAGGCGCACAGCGGTGCTGGCTACGCTGGGCTGTGCGCTGCAGGCGGCAGGGCCGGTGGGGATCGTCGCGAGCGATGTGGACCTGGGAGAAGGCAGCACCGGCAACGCGCCTTCAGACCTGTGCATCGTCGAGACCTGCTGGTCCTGGGGCACGGGTGCCAGCTTCACCTGTGTAGCTGATGGCAGCTGCGAGTGACCCGACCGCCAAGGCATTGGGCACCTGCGCACGCAGATCGGGCTGAAAGCGTGCATTACCCTGGAGGGTGAGCGTCAGGGTGGGCACCGATGCACGCAGATCGGGCCGGAAGTGTGCACAACCCTGAAGGGTGAGCGTCAGGGTGGGCACCTGTGCACGCAGATCGGACCGAGAGCGTGCACAACCCTGGGGGGTGAGCGTCAGGGTGGGCACCTGTGCACGCTGGGAGGAGGAGGTGTGTCTGGGCGACCCTGTGCGCATCTGCGCCGGGCAGGTGGAGCGCTGCCTCATGGACGAGGCGGGCTTGGATCGCTAGCGCAGGCTCATCTCGCCGCGCCTGAAGGCTGTCGGGCCCACGCGGGTTCCGCCCACCCTCCACCGGCCACGGGCCGTCCGGCGGCGGGGGGCTCGGGCTCGCCCTCCAGGGGCTCCCAGTGCAAGGTGCCCGTCACCTCGGGCAGCCCCTCGATGCGATCGATGACCCACCAGGAGGCGCCCATGGCCACCTCGCCCAGGTGGCGCTCGGGGTGGGCCCGCCCCCGGAAGGTCAGGCGGTCGCTGTACATCAGGATGATGCCGGAGCCCAGGGGCGGCTGCTCGCCGCAGAACATGCCCTCCACCACCCAGGAGACCCGCTTCATGCGATCGCCATTGTCGTCGTCCTGGGCGTCGCTCCGCAGCGCCTCCTGGCGCACGGGGAGCTGCAGCAGCCCGCCCAGGTCCGCCTGCAAGGTCCCGATCTCCCCCTTCAAGGTGGTGATCTGCTCGCGCAGCACGGTGCTCCTGGTGCCGTGCAGGTCGGGCACGGGCGGCAGCTCCTGCAGGTGACCCTTCACCTCCGAGGGACGCAGGCCGCGGGCCGAACGCCGCGTGGCCAGGCGGTACTCCCAGTGCCCGTCGGGAGCCAGCGAGGTGGACACCAGGGCCACCAGCGGCGCCTGCCGGGCCATCCGGCCGAAGGCGGGGCAGTAGGCTTCCGCGCCGCCCTCCCCCTCCACCACCAGACCGCCGTCATCTTCCTGGCTCACCTGGGCCCCCGCCGAGCTGCGAGCTGCCAGCGCCACCAGCTGGCCCTGGCTGTAGGAGGGATCGCGGGCCCGGCGCCGCTTGAGCTCGGCCTGAACCTCCTGCCAGGCCTGCTCGGTGTCCTGCCGCTCATCGGCGAGGATCCTCAGCCCGTCGCGCAGGAAGCGGTGCTGGTCGTAGATGGCCCGCAGCGCCTCCAGGTCGGCCTCGCGGTCACAGCCCGGTGGCAGGGACAGGGCGAGCATGGCCAGCCAACGCGACATCATGGAGCCTCGGGTCCAGCAAGACCATAGCAGCTGTCCCACAGCGAGCAGCGCGGTATGCTCGGTCCATGCCCGCTCCCCTCGACCAGGCCCAGCGAGAGCAGCTGCACTGCGCGCTGCTCGAGCTTCGCGCCCAGCTTAGGGAGCTGCTGCGGGACGGCTCGGGGCTGTCCGACACGGTGCAGCTGGACCAGGCCGCCGTGGGCAGGATCTCGAGGGTGGACGCCCTGCAGGCCCAGGCCATGGCCAAGGCCAGCCTGGAGCGCGTTCGGCTACGCCTGGCCCGCGTGGACGCCACCCTCGATCGCTACGCGGAGGATCCCGACGAATACGGGATCTGCCCGGAGTGCGACGAGGACATCGGCTATCCGCGACTCGCCGCAGCTCCGGAGTCCGTGCTCTGCATCCAGTGCGCCTCGCGGCGCCAGTCCCGACGCTGAACGCTGGCCCCACAGGTTTCTGCTTGACCACCAGGGCAGCCTGATATATCTACCAGATATGTCTTACAGATACTTATTGAAGAGGAGGCACGATGCCCCGCAAGTCCCGCACCCCCATGGTCATCCTGGGCCTGCTCAGCACCGAGCCCATGTCGGGCTACGAGCTCAAGGCGGCCATCGATCGCACAGTAGGCCACTTCTGGTCCGAGAGCTACGGCCAGATCTACCCCACCCTCAAGCGGCTGCTGGAGCAGGGCCTGCTCAGCTGCGAAGACGCGCCCACCGGCGAGCG
Organism: uncultured Enterobacterales bacterium; assembly: GCA_964512185.1. GTDB lineage: Bacteria > Myxococcota_A > UBA796 > UBA796 > JAFGLY01 > CAZEJJ01. The sequence goes on from CAZEJJ010000046.1 coordinate 41,667, forward strand.
GCGGCGGCAGGTCTACCAGGCAACCGAGGCTGGCCGGGCGGCCCTGGCGACCTGGCTGGTGGAGCCCCCCCAGGCCCAGGCCATGCGCAACGAGCTGCTGCTCAAGATCTTCTTCGGCCACTACGCGCCGCCGGGCGCCCTGCAGGCCCACCTGGGCCAGTGCCTGGCCGCCTCGCGCCGCGGCGCAGTCATGGCTGCGGGCATCGCGGCCCAGCTGCAGGCCGAGGAGAGCGACACAGAAGACCTCCGCTACTGGCTGCTCACCCTCGACCTGGGCCGACGCGTGGCCCAGGCCAGAGCGGAGTGGGCCGAGCACGCCCTTCAGATGCTCTCGGAGGCCCGCCATGACGACTGAGACCGTCCTTCCCCAGCTGGAGACCACCCACCGCGCCTGGCTGTGGTTGCTGCTGGCGGTGCTGCTGGGAGTGTTCGCCTCCGGACAGTGGGCCGTGCCCCTGGCCACCTGGCTCAGCGGTGTGTTCATGCTGCGCTTCGTTCGCTCCCGCAGGCCCTTCCGGGGCTACCTGCTGGCCGCGCTGGCCACCATCCCCATGCTGGCCATCTCCTGGAGCATCTTCCCCTTCGGCGGCACCATCGGGCTGATCATCTTCTCTGTGGTGGCCAGCTTCATCGGCTCGCTGCCCCTGCTGTTGGACCGCCTGCTGGCTCCACACAGGCCCGGCTTCCTGCGCACGCTGGTATTCCCGGTGGCCGTCACCGCCCTGGAGTTCCTCGGGGGCATCAACGAGGACTTCGGCTCCTGGGGCGCCACCGCCTACAGCCAGGTGGACCACCCTGCCCTGCTGCAGCTGGCGGCCGTGCTGGGCCTGCCGGGCATCGCCTTCCTGCTGGCCTGGTTCGCTGCGCTGGCCAACGAGCTGTGGGAGGCCGACTGGAGCGTGAAGGCCCGCTGGCGCGGCCTGCTGGTCTTCGGTGCGGTGTTGGCGACGGTGTTGGCCACGGGTGCGCTGCGCCTGGCCACCAGGCCTGTAGTCACCGACACCGCGCGGGTGGCGGCCATCAGCACGGCCCGCTGGGGCGGCTTCGGAGACAAGGAGATCCTGTGGCGCTTCAAGGGCGACGAGCCCCTGAACGCCGCCGATGCGCGGGCCATCCGCGGCCACCACGCAGCCCAGAACCAGGCCCTGCTGGATACCACGCGCCGCGAGGCCGTGGCCGGAGCCCAGCTTGTGGTGTGGGCGGAGGCCGCAGCCGTGGTGGTGGATGTGGACGAAGCCGCCTACCTGGCGCAGGGGCAGGCCCTGGCGCGGGAGCAGGACATCGTGCTGGCCATGGCGCTGGGTGTGCTGGACAGCGGCGACAGCCCGCGACGCATCGCCAACAAGCTGGTGCTGATCACCCCGGACGGCCAGCTGGCCAGCGAGTACCTCAAGGCCATCCCCACCCCGGGAGGCGAGCGCGCCTGGTCCCGCCGCGGAGACGGTGAGCTGCAGGTGACGGACACGGCCCTGGGGCGCATCGCCGGCGTGATCTGCTACGACGCAGACTTTCCCGCCCTGATCGCCCAGGCTGGCGAGCAGGATGTGGACCTGTTGCTGGTGCCTGCGGGCGACTGGGCTGCCATCGCCAGCATGCACGCCGACATGGCCCGTGTGCGGGCCATCGAGCAGGGTGTCAACCTGGTGCGGCCAGCCGCTGCGGGACTCTCCACCGCTGTGGACGCCTACGGCGTGCCCCTGGCCAGCCATCGCTGGGTGGAAGGCAGCGACGCTGTCCTGGTGGCGCAGGTGCCCACCGCGGGCGTGAGCACGATCTACGCCCGGATCGGTGATACCTTCGGCTGGCTCACCGTCCTCGCCCTCGCGCTCTCCATGGTCACTGGGTTCGGTGGATGGCTTCGCCGACGCGTCGCCTCCAGCGAGCAGGGCCGGATCCCTCCGCGAGGAGGAACCCGGCCCGGCGAGGGCTCAGCAGATCCTGGTCACCAGGCCGGCGGCGACGGTCTCGCCGCCCTCGCGGATGGCAAAAGCATGCCCGGCTCCACGCCCACGGGCTTGTGCAGAGCGAAGCCGATGGCGGCGCGATCTCCCAGCTGGACCAGCCCGGCCTCACCCACGTCCGCGGTGCCGGTGACATCGGTGGTGCCGAAGTAGAGCTGCGGCATGTAGCCGCTGCCAAACGGCTTGTGGCGAGCACCTTCGGCCCGGGTGAGCACGAAGATCTCCGCCTCGCCCCGGCTGTGGGGCTGGAGGAGTCCGGAGCGGCCACCAGCTGACCACGACGGATCTCGTCGTGGCGCCCCGCCGGAGCAGCAGGCCCACGTTCACGCCAGCACTGGCCAGAATGTCACCTGCGCGCTGGTGGCTCTCAACTTCTCCATGAGCAGGCGACAGAACAGGTCGCCGACAGGCGGCCGCCCCGAATCGTAGCGAGG
>CAZEJJ010000047.1:0-5016 GCA_964512185.1 uncultured Enterobacterales bacterium
GGGACCCTCAAGATGCGCGGCCTGGTCTTCCGCTGGGGCCTCGGGGCGAGGTTCTGATGCGCGTGTCCAAGCTATCTTCGGTGGTGCTGCTGTGCGTCCTGGGCTGTTTCGACGAGAAGGCGTGGGACTCTGGATACGACCAAGATGACTACGCCGCTCCCAGCGACGAGGGCGACGCCGACACCGACGCCGACGCCGACACGGACTGGGGCAGCGAGTCCGAGGACGACTTCCTGCGCCTGCCACCGGCCACCACCGACGCCTACGTGTTCGTGGCCAGCCCGGAGCGCGACACGGTCACCCGCGTGTCGGTGCCCTCGCTGGACGTGCTGACGGTGGCCGTTGGCGACAACCCGGCCCTGGTGGCCACCAGCGCTGACTACGCCAAGGCGGTGTGTTTCAGCACCGGCTCCGACGATCTGGCGGTCATCGACGCCGAGAGCCTGGACGTGGTGGAGGTGCCGCTGCGCTCCAACCTCAACGCGCTGGAGATGTCTCCCGACGGCGCCTGGGCGGTGGTGTACCACGACGCCGACATCGCCGACGAGGAGTACGACGACCAGGGCGGCGCGCAGTCCTTCAACGAGATCTCCCTGGTCAACCTGGACAGCTTCGAGCACTTCCCCATGGTGGTGGGCAGCAACCCGCGCCAGGTGGTGTTCACCGACGAGGCGGACCAGGCCATCGTGGTCAGCGACCAGTACCTGGCCATCATCGACCTGCTGGCCACGGCCCCCGGCCCCGAGCTGGTGCAGCTGGCCGAGGATCTGCTGGAGCCTCCGCGGGCCGAGGAGATCGCCATCGCCCCCGACGGCAGCTACGCCTTCGTGCGCCAGTTCGCCGCCGACGAGATCACGGTGATCGACCTGGCGAGCCACGAGGTGGGTCGGGTAGAGGTGGGCTTCAACCCCACCGATCTGGACATCATGCCCGACGGCTCCCAGGCCGTGGTGGTGAGCCGCGGCGCCGGGGAGCTCAGCCTGCTGGACGTGGCGGATCCCTTCGCCGAGCCGGAGGTCATCGAGCTGCCTGAGGGCTACCTGCTGGGCAGCCTGGCGCTGGTGCCCGATGGATCCCTGGGGGTCCTGTACACCACCGCGGCCCTGGAGGATCGCTACGCCACCTGGGACGTGGGCTCCGGCGAGGTCGACGTGCATACGCTGGTGAAGCCCATCGACACCCTTTCCATCTCCCCCACGGGCGAGACCCTGCTGATCTTCCACACCCGCGACAACGTCGACGGCGCCGACCCCGAGGGCGACTTCTACGACGAGTACGCCTTGACCATGGCCGACCTGGGCGACCTCCGCACCAACCCGTTGCGGCTGCCCGCCGAGCCGCTGGAGTACGCCAACTCCCTGGACGGAGCCTACGGCTACTTCGCCATGGACGGGGAGCAGAGCCTGGTGCAGCTGGACTACAGCTCCCTGCTGTACCTGCAGGTGGAGCTCAAGAGCGACCCGGTGCACGTGGGAGTGCTACCCGACACCGACTACGCCTGGGTGAGCCAGCAGCATGAGCTGGGCCGCATCTCCTTCTTCGACGCGCAGACCGAGTCCCTCGAGACCATCACCGGCTTCGAGCTGAACGGCGAGATCGAGCACTGATCCCGCCAGGCGGGGTCAGGTGCGCGCCCCGCAGAGGTGGCGCACCTGCAACAGCACCTCTTCGAGGCGGGCGGCGATGGCGCCGGGGTCGTGGATGTCCACCTCGAGGAGCTCGCCGGAGGTGGTGGGCACCGCGAAGTAGGTGATGTGCAGCGAGACCAGGCTCAGGGCCAGCTGGTAGGGATCCTGGCTGGCGATGTCGTCACTGAGCATGCCCGACTGGAGGAAGGCGGCGATGCCGTCGAGCACGGACTGCACGCCGGCGTGGCCGCCCGCCTGCAGGAAGGGGCCTTCGTTGAGCAGCTCTCGCAGCAGCAGCCGCGCGCTGCCGGGGTGGAAGCCGAAGTACTCGGTGGCCACGCGCCCCAGGGCATCGAGGCGTTGCAGGAAGCTGCCCTGCTCGAGCCCTGCTTCGGCCACCATGGCCGCCAGCTGGGCCGTCACGTGGGTGAGGACCTCCTGGTACAGGGCCCCCTTGCTGGGGAAGTGGTGGAACAGGGAGGCCTTGCGCAGCCCCGCCGCGTCGGCGATCTCCGCCATGCTGGCGCCGTTGTAGCCCCGCTCGGAGAAGGCCCGCATGGCGAAGTCCAGCAGGGCCTCGCGGGCGATGGGGTTCTTGGGGCGGCCGGGCCGCCGCGGAGCGCTGCTCTTGCTCGCCATGCTGTGTACCTCGACCCGGTGGGGCCCGGGGGCTTTCTACCGGAGGATAGATAGCCCGGAGGTGCCCTGCTGGCCTCACCGGGCGTCACGGTGGCCGGGCTACTCCACCTTTCGCCCGTGCCAAGGGGGCTTGTTCCAACGAGTGGCGAGCACGTACAGGCCGATGGGCAGCAGCACCAGGCAGCCGTACTGGGCCGGCGTGAGCCCCAGGTAGCGCACATCGGTGGTGGGGTTGCGCAGGAAGTCCATGGCGAAGCGCACCGGCGCGTATGAGGTGACCATCCAGCCCACGTAGAAGCCCGGGAAGCGCGGCTTGCGGTCCAGCCAGATGAAGGCCAGCAGCATGCACAGGGTGTACAGCGCCTCGTAGAAGCCCAGATCGTGGCAGGCGGAGATGGGGTCGCCGCTGGGACACATGCCCGGCACCGCCAGCCAGAAGTCCGAGAAGTTGCCCGGATGGTCGTGGGCCGCGGTGCAGCCCATGCGGCCCATGAACCAGCCCAGCATCAGGCCGTAGGCCACGGTGTCGCCGAAAGGCCAGAAGGGCACCTTGGTGCGCTTGAGGAACCAGATCACCAGGATGGCGCTGGCGGCGAAGCCGCCGAAGCTGGACAGGCCCTGCCAGACCTTGAGGAACTCGATGGGGTTCTTGAAGTAGTGGGCCGGGTCGTACATCAGGGCGTGGCCCAGGTGGCCGCCGATGAACACGCCGGCCACGACGTAGCCCACCATCCGGTTGATGATCTCGGGATCCAGGCCATCACGGCGGCACTTGCGCTGGGCCAGGTTGGCGCCCAGCAGGAAGCCGGTGGCCACCAGGATGCCGAAGCCGTGGAGCTGGAAGCCGCCCAGGAGCTCGGGCAGGGTGAAGACGATGCGCTCGAAGTAGGGGATGATCGGGTGCATGGAGGCTCCGGGGCCGCCTCTCCTAGCGCGGCGTGCGGGTGTGAGCCAGGGGTGCCAGGGAGCCTGACCGACGCTGCGATCTATGGCATGATGTCCCTGCCTCGCAGAGGATGACTGCAGATGCGCCGCGCCACCCTCGTGATCCTCGGGCTGCTCCTTGGCTGTGACCGCAGGCCCACGGTGGACACCGCTCCACCGGTGCAGCCTCCCGGGACGCTCTCGTCCTCCCCGGCGCGGCTGGACTTCGGCGGCCTCGAGCTGGGCGAGGCGGCCAACCAGACCCTGGTGTTGAGCAACCCTGGCGAAGGCGCCCTGACCCTGTACGACGTGGCCTTCTCCGACGACAGCCAGCGGATCCACTGGAGCCTGCAGGGGGAGCTGGGCGGCCAGCTGGCCGCAGGGGCCGCGCGCTCCCTCGAGGTGGGCTTCCACCCGCTGGTGGTGGGACGTGTGGACGTGGAGCTGCGCATCCACAGCGACGATCCCGACAACCCGCTGCAGGAGGTGGCGCTGGTGGGCGAGGGCCTCGGCACGCCGGATCTCTCGGTGGAACCTTCCTCGGTGGACTTCGGCCAGGTAGACATCGGCGACAGCAGCGAGGCCAGCATCGCCCTGTCCAACTTCGGCACCGCCAACCTCGAGATCTTCGAGGTGACGCTGAGCGATGACGCCAGCGGCGGTTTCACCCTCGAGGTGGACCCCTCCTCCTCCATCCTGGCTCCGGGAGCCGAGAACGGGCTGGTCATGGTGGGCTTCACGCCGATCTACGACGGCGCGGTCTATGGCTCCCTGGTCATATCCAGCAGCGATCCCGATACCCCCGAGCTGACCATCAGCTTGACCGGGGAGGGTGACGCCCCCGGCCTGCGTTAGGGTTCGAGGTCCCGGCGACGGAGCCAGCCGATGGCGATCATCCACTTCGCGCAGCGAGAGATCGAGGCCAGGATTGTGTACTGGGGGCCGGCCTTGTCTGGCAAGACCACCAACCTGCGGGCCCTGTTCGACACCACCCCACGCGGCCGCAGGGGGGGCCTGCGCTCACTGGACACCCAGGACGAGCGCACGCTCTTCTTCGACTACCTGCCGCTGATGTGGGGCACCATCGCCGGCTTCCAGGGCCGGATCAAGCTGCTCGGCGTGCCCGGACAGAAGCTGTACTCCGAGACCCGGCGCCTGCTGCTGCAGGGGGTCGACGGGGTGGTCTTCGTGGCCGACTCGGAGCCGTCACGCTTCACCGCCAACGTGGAGAGCTTGCAGGAGCTGGAGCAGGCCCTGCTCAGCCAGGGGCGCAGCTTGAGCGAGCTGCCGCTGGTCCTGCAGTACAACAAGCGCGACCTGCCCGACGCCATCGGTGTGCACCTGCTGGAGGTGGCGCTGAATTCCCGCGGTGTGCCCGCTGTGCAGGCCACGGCTCTCCAGGGCGAAGGCGTGCCCGAGGTGTTCCAGATGGTGCTCGACGCGGTCTCCGATCGCGTGGAGAAGGAGCTGACGGCTGGCGACGGCGGCGCCGTGGTGGTGGGCTCGGGGGGAGCTGCCCCGCTGGGCGACGACCAGGAGGTCCAGCGCACTCTGGAGGCCATCACCGCTGTGCGCATGGACGAGGAGGCCGCGGCGGTCGAGGCGCTGGAGGGCCCCGCGCCCGCCGAGCCGGTGGCCGAACCCGAGATCGTGGAGATCGTGGAAGAGGAGTCGGCGCTGGACCTGGGCGAACAACCCGAGCCCGAGCCCGAGCCAGAGCCAGAGCCAGAGCCTGAACCAGAGCCAGAGCCAGAACCAGAGCCAGAGCCAGAGCCAGACCCAACTCCGCAGCCCCAACCACACCCCGACCACCACGACCCCCCCC
>CAZEJJ010000047.1:5026-43867 GCA_964512185.1 uncultured Enterobacterales bacterium
GACCCTCTTCCGATCCAGTTCGAGGACGAGGAGGCGGAGCTGGACCTGGTCCATGAGCCCGAGCCCGAGCCCGAGCCCGAGCCCGCTCCCGAGCCGGAGCCGGAGCCAGAACCAGGGCCAGAAGCTGTGCCTGCGCCTGGGGGCGAGCGCGATCCGCACCCTGATCCCCTCATCGCCGAGCGCGACGGTGCGCCCGCCTATGCCGTGGTCACGCTGCCCTACCTGCCCCGGGCGCTCGAAGACCACCAGCTCACCGACGTGGCCAGGCCTATCGTGGAAGCCGACGGCACCATCATGGTGCGCCTGCTGCTGGCCGATCCGGTCACCGGTCGCAGGCGCCGTGTGCGGGTGCGCCTGGTGCAGGAGCTGCGCTCCGAGCCCGTGAGCAGCTACGAGCCCGAGGAGCCCGCGCCGAGCGACCACCGCGGATCCACCCTGCTCGCCCTGCTGGTGGGCTTCGGGCTGGGGGTGGGCATGGCCTGGCTCTTCGTGTCCTGAGGATCAGGTGTCCAATTCTCCACTCTCGTTCACAGGGGCCCGCTGGGAGGTGGGCAGCCCCGACGCGGCCGAGGTCGCCGCGCTCGAGGATCAGCTGGCGATCCCGGGCCTGCTGGCGGCCTGTCTCGCGCAGCGCGGCCTGCGGGATCCCGCGCAGGCCCGCGCCTTCCTGGCACCGTCATCCTCCCAGCTGCACGACCCCTTCGCCATGGCGGACATGGGCCTGGCCGTGGATCGCATCCAGCGGGCGGTGGCGGCGAGGGAGCGGGTGCGCGTCGTCTCGGACTACGACGTGGACGGCACCACGGCCGGGCTGATCCTGCGCGCAGCCTTCGGCGCCCTGGGGCTGTCCGAAGGCGTCGACCAGCACATCCCGGACCGGCTGGGCGAGGGCTACGGCTTCAGCGAGGCGGCCGCCCAGGCTGCCGTGGCCGCCGGCGTCAAGCTGCTGATCACCGCCGACGTGGGTGTGAGAGACCACCAAGCGGTGCAGGCCGCCAGCCTGGGGGGTGTGGACGTCATCGTCTGCGACCACCACCTGGCCCAGGGCGAGGGCGTGCCCGAGGCCGCGCTGGCCGTGCTCTGTCCGCCCCGGCCGGGCTGCAGCTACCCCAACCCGGCCCTGGCGGCCTGCGGGGTGGCCTTCAAGCTGGCCCAGGCCCTGCTGCGGGAGCATCCGCAGCGCGAGCGGCTGGAACGCTCGCTGCTCAAGCTGGCCGCCCTGGGCACGGTGGCCGACGTGGTGGATCTGTCCGCCTCCGAAAACCGCGCCATCGTCACCCTGGGGCTCGCCGCCCTGAGCGCCGGTCCCCACGCACCCGGGCTGGCGGCGTTGCTGAAGGTGGCCGGCTGCTCAGGGCGCCCCATGACCGCTGGCGACCTGGGCTTCCGCGTGGGCCCGCGGATCAACGCCGCGGGGCGCGTGGAGCACGCCGACCTGGTCCCGCAGCTGCTGCTGGAGCGCGACCCCGAGCGTGCCTGGGCGCTGGCGCGGCGGCTGGACGGGCTGAACCGTCGCCGTCAGAAGCTCCAGGAGCGCCTGGTGGACTCGATCCTCGAGAGCGCGCTGCCGAGGGAGATGCGCCGAGGAGGCGGTCTGGCGGTGTCGCCGGAGCGGCTTTCCTGCCCGGCCTTCCCGGTCTTCTCCGGCCCCGAGGACCGAGGCTGGCACCGGGGGGTGCTGGGTATCGCTGCCTCCAAGGTGCGCGAGGTGCTGCAGCGCCCTGTGGGCGTGGCAGCGGTGCGTGACGGGCAGGCCACCGGCAGCCTGCGCTCGGTGCCCGGAGTGCACGCTGTGCAGGCGCTGGAGAGCGCTGCTGATCTGCTGGAGCGCTTCGGCGGGCATCCCGCGGCGGCTGGCTTCAGCCTGGCCGCGGAGCGCCTTCCCGAGCTGCAGCGGCGCCTCTCTGCCTTCGTCACCGAGCAGACCGACGCCGCCGCCCGCGTGCCGGTGCAGCGCGCGGAGCTGGCCGTCTCTCCCGCCCGGCTGGACGGCCTGGCTGCGCTGGCCTTGCACCGGCTCGAGCCCTGTGGGCGGGGCAACCGCCGGCCAAGGCTGGTGGTTGAGGGCGTCCAGCTGCGGAGGCTGCGCTGCGCCAAGGGGCGCCACCTGCTCTTCGACCTCGAGGCAGCGCGCGGGGCCTGGTGGGCAGCGGCGCGCTGGCGTCAGCAGCTGCAGGAGGGCCCGGTGGACCTGCTGGGCACGCTGGGACCGGACGGGCGCGATGGATTCCAGCGCCCCCTGTTCACGGTCGTGGATGCTCGGCCGGCTCGCCACCCGGCTCTGGGGCCTGGGCAGCCGTGACACCCGACCGCAGCGCCTCTTCCAGGTCGAGCAGCTCGGCGTTGGCCGGCTTGGGGGTGGTGAAGATGTCGGGGATGTCCCCCATCACCTCCCAGGCCTGGAAGTCCGCCTTGACGCTCAGCTCCAGGCCGGGGATGGCCATGGTGAGCAGCCGGGGCAGGTAGTTGCGAGCGTCGCGGAAGCGGCCGTCGTAGCTCACGCTCATGAGATGCTCACCGTCGGTGTCGTACAGCTGCAGATCGGACAGCAGCGACCGGATGCGCTGCACCGTGGCCTTGAGCTGGTAGCCTCCCGCGGTCTCCAGGGAGATCTCGGCGATCTTGCCCGCCAGCTGGGTGTTCTTGACCTCCAGGTCCTCGTCGGGCAGGCGCGCCAGCAGCAAGGCCAGCAGGCCATCGACACCCATGGCGCCACCGGTGAGCGCCCGCATGGCGGCATCGGGCGACTCGCCCACGAAGACCTTGTTCATGGGAGGGATGACCACCACGGCCTCTTCGCGGTTGAGGGTGCCCTGCACCATGACGTTGTTCACGGGGCCACGCACCTGCAGGTAGAAGTCGTCGGGGCGGTGGACCACCATGGTGGTGGAGGTGGTGCCGGAGACGCCCCAGCGCGGCGCCCTGACGGTGAGGTACATGCGCCCCTTGATGGCGAAGTTGGATGGCGGGAGCTGGATGCCGCCCAGCGGATCCAGCAGGTTCGCGCCCTTGCCGGCGTGACCGGGGCAGCCGCACAGTGCCAGGACGAGCAGCCAGAGCAGGCCCCTGATCCAGGACCTCTGGCGCCGCGGGCGGCGGTTGGGCATCTCAGTAGCTCCCTCGGGCTGCGGGCTCTGCCTTGTACCGCGTTTGTTCCCCGCTGGCTGGCGGCGGGCTCCTGGCCGCCGCGGCCCTGGCCTGGTCCAGGTGGGCGGCGATGGTCTCGTTGTCCGGGTCGAAGCGTGACGCCGCCTCCAGCTCCGCCAGGGCGCGCTGCACCTCGCCGCGTGCCAGAAGCAGCCAGCCATAGGTGTCGAGGAAGGCGGGATTTGCCGGCTCCTGCTGCACCGCGCGGCCAGCCATGGCCAGCAGATCATCGCTGGACTCGCCTGACTCCAGCCGCAGCCAGGCCAGGTCGTTGAGCAGGGAGGCGTCGTCGGGGTGCTCGGCGAGGCCTGTCTCCAGGGCTCGCCGCGCGCAGCCGCTGTCACCCGTCTGCTGGCAGAGCCAGGCCTGCAGCCGGAGCAGACCGGGATCGCCCGGCAGGCGTTCGCGGGCGCGCTCGGCGGCTGCCAGGGCCTCGTCGGCCCGTCCGCTGTCGTGCAGCAGCGTGATCCGCTCCCGCACCGGGATCAGCTGCTGGGGATAGGCCTGCTCGGCGGCCTCGAGCAGGACCAGGGCGCGCTCCACCTCGCCAGCGAGCGCGTACAGCTGGGCCCGCTCGGCCTCATGCCTGACCCCTGATCTCGCGGCACCGCGGTGGGCCTCGTGGATGGCCAGCGCGGCGCTCAGCCGGCCGAGGCTGGCCTCGAGGCTGGCGAGCTGCCAGGCGAGATCCGCCCGCTGCGGTGAGTGGTCGAGGGCGGCGCGCAGCTGCTCGCGGGCCTCGTCCTCTCGGCCCAGCTCGTCCAGCAGGCTGGCCCTGACCAGGGCGGCGGTGGCGTCCAAGGGTTGTTCGGGTTGAGTGGCCAGCAGGGTCAGGGCTTGGTCGGTGGCGCCGGCGGCGAACAGGGCCCGCGCGCGGTCGAGCCGCAGGCCCGGGAGCTCAGGGTCGGCGGCCTGCGCCAGATCCAGCTGCTGCAGGGCCAGCTCGGGCTCGCCGCAGGCCAGCTGCGCCCGGGCGAGCATGAGCTGCACATCGGGATCCTGGTGGCCTCGGACCAGGTCGAGGGCGGCCCAGGCCTCGGCGGCCAGGAAGGAGTGCCCGACGCGCTCCGCCAGGCCGGCCAGGCGCACCAGGAGCTCCTCGTCGCCAGGCGACCAGCGGGCGAGGTGTTGGAGGAGCTCGAGGGTGGAGCGGTAGCGGCGGGTCTGGTCGGCGACGCTCAGGAAGAGATCGGTGGCCCGGCCAGGGCTGTCGTGGGCCTCCAGCAGGACGGCCAGGTCATCCCAGGCTCCCTCGGCGTCCCCCAGCCGCAGCCGCAGCATGGCCCGTTCGTGCAGCAGCTGGGGCGGGTCGGGGTCACGGAGCACCCAGGCGTCCATCCGGGTGCGGGCCAGCTCGCTGTGGCCCAGACCCAGCTGGATGCGCAGCAGGTCCACGGTGGCCTGGTCGTCCTGACCTCGCTCCAGGATGGCCTCCAGGTGCGGAACAGCCTGCTCCAGCTGACCCAGGCTTTGCAGCAGCCCCGCCAGCTCGCGGCGGGCGGCCAGGTGGTCGGGCTGGTGCGCCAGGGCCCGGCTCAGCGAGGCCAGGGCCGTGTCGGGATCGCCCTGCAGGCGGGCGACGCGGGAGCGCTCCAGGTGCAGGCTGGCGGCGTCGGAGTCGAAGAGCAGGGCGATGTTGATGTGCTCGCGGGCGCGGTCGAGGTCGCCCTCCAGCCTGGCCATGCGGGCCAGCGCGAAGTGCAGGGTTGCCTTGGGAGGAGGGCCGGTGCTGGGCCGGGGTTGGGACGCGGGCAGGTCGGGCGGGGGCACCCGCTTGAGGTAGGCGCGGCAGGCCGCGGTGGAGCTGATTGCGGAGAGCAGCAGCAGCGTGGCCAGCGAGGAGCGCCAACGCAGGCCGCGCACCGCGCGCGAGGAGAGCGCGGTCACGTCAGAGCCCCCGCTGCCAGAGCTGTCGGGCCGCCCGCCGTACGGGCAGCAGCCCGGCCAGCAGGCAGGCACCCGCCGCCGCCGCCAGCAAGCCGCCGGCGATGAGCCGGCTGGCCAGGCTGGTGGCCTGACCCATGGCGTCGGAGCGCAGCCAGATGTAGACAGGGTAGGCCTCGAGCAGCAGCACGCCGGCCACCAGCAGCAGGGCGAAGACCATGTACATCACGCCCGCGGGACCGGTGGCCACCTTGGCGGCGTTATCGGCCTTGAAGTTAGGATATGTCGCCCCCATCGCCACCGCGATGCCCCCCAGCCCGATGGCCAGGAACAGGGCGGTGCCGCCGGCGACAGCCACCAGGAAGCCCCCGGCGTCCAGCAGGGAGGTGCTGGCCACCGACAGCACCTCGCCCACCACGAGCATGGGGACCAGGCCCAGCATGCTCTTGGCCCACAGGAACGAGGTGGGCTTGATGGGGCCGCTGCGGACCACCCAGAATGCGCGCCCCTCGCCGCTGACGGCTGCGAACTGGAAGCGGATGGCCACGCCCGCCATCACGAAGCCGGCCATGCCCAGGTTCAAGAAGGCCAGCGCCCGGCGCATGGCCAGCGCCCAGGGACCGCGGAACTGGTCCATGGGGATGGCGTTGATGCTGAACAGGTAGACCAGGATCAGGCTGCCCAGCAGGAACACCTGGCTCCACTGGGAGGGATCGCGGAAGAATGCCCGCACGTCCTTGACCACGATGGGGCGCCAGCTGGGCGGCAGGAGCCGCACGAGCAGGGACAGGGGCAGGTGCAGCCAGGCCGCCTGGGCACCGCGGGCGGCGCGGGCCTCCTGGGACTTGGACCAGCCCTGGATGTACAGCGCGGTGGTGATCCACCGGCCGGCCGCCACGACGGCCAGAGCTCCCACCACCAGCAGGGCCAGCGAATCCCAGGGCAGGGCGCGACCCTGCATGCCCTGGATGAGCACCTCGGAGGCCCAGGTGGGCGGGAAGAGGGCCGGCAGCGGGGTCTGGATCTCGGCCACGTAGGCGGCCAGGGAGTCGAAGGCTGCGGCGTTGGTGAAGCGTTCGGGTCGCAGCAGGCGCAGCAGGACGAACAGCCCCACCACCGCCAGCACGCCGGCCACCGCCATGAGCTCGCGCGTGCGGCGCGCGGGGAAGATGTTGACCAGGATGGAGGCCAGCACCACGCCCAGGGCCACCGGGATGGCCACGAAGGCGGGCACCACCAGCACCAGCAGCGCGTAGTAGGAGGCGGGGGCGCCGAAGACCAGACCGTAGGCCAGGAAGACCGGCAGGCCGAACATGCCCATCATCCAGCTGGACTGCACGGCGGTCTCGGCCAGGCGCGAGTAGTGCAGCACCCAGCGCGGGATGGGCAGCGACAGCAGCAGCTCCAGGTCCTCGGACAGGTAGTAGGTGGACAGGGCGGTCACCACGTTGGAGAACACCAGCATCATGAACAGGCTGATGAGCAGGATCTCCAGCAGCTTGCGCGTGAGCAGCGGTCCAAAGACCTCCACGCCGTGGAAGCCCCCCACGACGAAGTACAGGAACCAGAACAGCCCCACCCAGAACAGCAGGCCCAGCAGGCCGAAGAAGGCATAGGCAGCCCTGGTTCGAGTGTTGGCGCCCGCCCAGATGTTGCGCAGCCCCAGCCAGCGGGGGACCAGCAGCGTGGCCGGGAGGACCCGCGGCGGCTGTGCCAGGGCCTGTGCGTGGGATGCGTTCAACGGACCTCTGGTTCCCAGGACGAGCCATCCTCGGACTCGGCTTGTTCGACGGTGCGCCGGATGTAGGCGCGCAGGAGCTTGTTTCGCTGCGCGCCGCCCAGCAGGGCGCGCAGGTCCTCGTAGAGGGTGGGATCGTTGGCCAGCATGCCCATGGTGCCCCGGCCCTCTTCGATGGAGGCGGAGACCTCGCGCAGGGCCGTGGCCGTGGCGTGCAGGTCGGACACCATCTCGGCGCGCTCGGCATCGTAGATCAGGGCGTGCACCAACGACTCTTCGTTGCGGATGTCCTGGGTGAGCTGCTCCAGGGTGCCCGCCAGGCTGCCCATCTGGTTGGCCAGGCGCCGCCCTTCGTCGCCGAAGACCATCTCGTGGGCGAAGCCGTCGCCCGACTCGATCTCGGCGGTCATGCGGGCCAGGCCGGCGCTGCCCTGCTCCAGGTTGGCGGCGGTGCGATGCACCGAGCGGGCCAGCTCCTTGTCGTAGACCAGGGCGTGGATCAGCCCCTCGCCCTCCTCGGTCTCCTGGATGACGTGTTCCAGGTGGAAGATGGCGTTGGCCAGGCTGGCGCGCGCGGAGTCCTGGTCCTCGCCCAGCATGAAGTTGACCTTGCGTGAGATGCCGGCCGAGTTGTCGAGGATCTCGGTGGCCTTGTCCATGTAGCTGAGCCACTCCAGGGGATCCTGGGTCTCGATCCAGTCGCCGTGCACCAGCATGCGCTCGTCTGGGGAGCCCATGGAGACGCCGATGTACTTGTCGCCCAGCACACCCTCAGTGTTGATGGAGGCGATGGAGTCCTCGCGGATGCGCGAGCGGAAGCGCTCCATCAGGGAGATCTCCACGAAGACCTGCTTGTCACCGGGGCTCTGGGCGAACTCGATGTGCGTGACCTCGCCCACGTCGATGCCCGCCAGGCGGCAGACCGCGCCCACCCGCAGCCCCGAGATGTCCTCGAAGCTGGCGTTGAGGCGGTAGCGGTCCTCCAGCAGGGCGGTGCTCCCGCCGAGCACGAACAAGGTGACGCCGAGGACGATGCAGATGGCCAGCACCGCCAGGCCTACCTTGATCTCCTGGGCGATGTTGCGTTCCATTCCTGTCTCCAAGGGGCCAGGGCCACCCTATATTCCGCCCGCGTGCGGATGGAGGCGTGCAGTCCGCGCTACCCGGGGTCGCGGCCACGCTATCCACGGTCGCGGCGCCCGCGGGCTGGACGGCCTCGAGGGGGCCCTGCTCCGGCACGGAGCTTGCAATCAACAGGCCTCCCTGCGCCTCCCGAAGCGGATAGCTGGATGGCGATTGCTCACGGTCCGCGTCTCCACCATGCGCCAGCGCTCTCTCATCCGTGCCTTCCTCTCGTCCTCGCTGGGCACGGGCCTGTCGCGCGTGCTGGGGCTGTTCCGCGAGCTGGCCATCGCCTCGGTGCTGGGCGCGGGCACCGCCTCCGACTCCTTCTTCATGGCCTTCACCATCCCGTCCATGTTCCGCCGCTTCGTGGCGGACGAGGGACTCACCGGGGCCCTCGTGCCGGTGGTGGCGGTGGCCGAGGAGCAGGACGGCGCAGAAGAAGCCCGTCGCCTGGCGGGGCGCGCGCTGACGGCGCTGGTGCTGGTGTGCATCTTGCTGTCCGCCCTGGCCATCCCCGCGGCGCCCTGGCTGGTGGACCTGTTCGCCTCCGGCTTCAAGGCCGATCCGGAGAAGTACGCGCTCACCGTGCGTCTCACCCGCATCATGATGCCCTTCGTGCTGTTCGTATCGGTGGTGAGCTGGTGCGAGGGCCTGCTGAACCACCGCGATCACTTCTTCGTGCCCAAGATCGCCCCGGGGGTGGTGAGCGCCGCCATCGTGGTCGCGGCGCTGTGGCCCTCGAGCGGCGATCCGCTGGACCTGGTGAACACCCTGGCCTGGGCGGTGCTCGTGGGCGGTGCGGCTCATGTGCTGGTGTGTCTCCCACCGCTGGTCAAGCACTGGGGCCTGGTCCTGCCGCGCTTCGATGCCCTCCGGGACCCGCGCTTCAGGTTGCTGCTGCGCGAGATGGGCAAGGTGGCCGCCATCGGCCTGATGGCCCAGGTCAACGTCATCGTGCTGCGCAACCTGGCCTCCCACCTGGAGACCGGATCCGTCACCTGGTACTGGAACGCCACGCGGCTGGTGGACTTCGCCCAGGGCATCATCGCGGTGGGGGTGGGCTCGGCCCTGCTGCCCGCCATGGCGGCCGCGGTGGCGGGCGCGGACTGGGACGAGTTCCGAGGCTCCTTCTCCCGGGCGGTGCAGCTCGCCGCATCGCTCTTGCTGCCGGCGGCGGCCTTCGTGCTGCTGCTGGCCACGCCCTTTGTGGCCCTGTTGTACCGCCACGGTGCGTACACCTGGGCCGACGTGCTCGAGACCTCCTCGGCCTTGCGCTGGCTGGTGCCCTACATGCTGGCTCTGGCTGGCATCCAGATCGTCAAGAAGCCCTTCTTCGCGCTCAACCGGCGCAACAGCCTGGTGGTGGTGGGGGCGCTGGGCGTGGGCCTCACCCTGGGGCTGGGCATGTGGCTCGCCCCGGCGTATGGCGTGGACGGGCTGGCCCTGGCGCTGTCGCTGTCCACCTGTGGCCAGCTGCTGGCCTACCTGCTGTTGCTGGGCCGCATCAGCACAGAGCGGCTGGAGCTGGTGGCCCTGGTGGCGCCGCTGGGGCGCATCGCCCTGGCCGTGATCCCCTCGGCCGCCGTGGGCTGGGCCGTCTGCCTGCTGGGCGCCTGGGAGCAGGGTCCCGGGATCCGGAACGGCCTGGTCTTCGCCGCCGCTGGAGTGGCTGGTGGTGCGGCCTACACCGCCGCCGCCTGGGCCCTGGGCATCCAGGAAGTGCGCCAGGTGGCTGCTCGGATCCGCAGCAAGCTGGGGCGCTAGCACCCCCCTGCCTCAACCAGCCGCTCACCCTGGTGAGGAGCGACCTGGGGCACCCTGGGTGCCCTAACTCCCCGCTCACCCTGGTGAAGAGCGACCTGGGGCACCCTGGGCGCCCTATCTCCCCGCTCACCCTGGTGAAGAGCGACCTGGGGCACCCTGGGCGCCCTATCTCCCCGCTCACCCTGGTGAGGAGCGACCTGGGGCACGCTTGGCTCTGTTGTGGGCGGCGTGGCGCCGCTCAGTGGTGCGGTGCAGGCAGCGACTCACTCGCGCGCCCTCTCGCCGACGACCAGGCAGCAGAGGAGGGTCATCTCGCCTCCGTGTGGCAGGAACTCCCGCTGTCAACACAACTCCGAACCACTTCTCTCTTCCGTCGAGGTCGCCCTCGGTGTGTCAGCCTACCACCGTGATATGAGCCTCTCCGCTCGCTCTCATGGAGTGCCCATGCGCTGTCGCTCGCTGTTCGCCCTCGTCGTCATGGTCCCCGCGCTCGCCGGCTGCCCCACGGTGGCCGAAGAGGACGCGCGCGTGGCCATCCAGCAGGCCTTCGAGCAGGCCAACCCCCCGGGGCGCACCGGGGTGGAGCTGCGCGGCAAGTCCGTGTGGCTCAAGGCGCCCATGTTCGACGAGGAGTGCCTGCACAGCAAGGACCTGGCCTTCTCCGACAGGGCCGGCGATCGTCCGCGCAGCAGCAAGGAGATGCGCATCAGCCCCACCTACAACGCCCAGCGGTACTTGACGGGCTTCACCGAGCAGGGCTGGTGTGTCTACACGGGCTCCGATCCCACCCTCGATCTGCGTGACGGCTCCTGGGAGGGCGATCGCTGGGAGTTCTTCGCGGTGTTCGGCATGCGCGAGCCCACCCCCTGGTTCGAGTGCCTGCAGTACGACGTGCTGCACCGGGGCGTGCTGGTCACCCGCGCCGACGACGGCTCCGCCAAGGTGGGCACCGACATGACCCTGATGCACGGCGAGTGCGCCCATCCGCTCCCCGGGGGCGAGCGGCGCCGCTCGGCGGTGCGGCCCAGCACCAAGGCCCCCAGGGCCCCCAGCATGGAGCAGGTGCGCAGCCTGCTGGGCGAGTTCGACCAGGCGCTGTGGGACCGCGACTTCGAGGAGGCCCTCTCGCTGGTGTCCTGCTACAACGTCTTCGAGGAGCAGAGGTACGGCAGCTGCTCGGTGGCCGAGCTGATCACCCTCGCGCCCCTGCCGCGCAACGGCGTCACCCGCCCCGAAGACGGCCCCCCCTGGTCCATGAACGTCATCGACAGCCTGGATCAGCTGCAGCGCATCTTCCCCGATCGCGACGACGAGAGCCTGTTCCACGTGCAGGTGGATCCCAACCGCGGCGACAAGCAGCGCAGCCTGGCGCTGCAGTGGGTGAGCGGCACGTGGAAGCTGGTGGGCGTGGTGGGCCTCAAGGCCGAGGATCTCACCACCATGCGCATCATCTACGATCTGGACCGCAAGGAGAAGCGCGAGATCTTCGAGCGCCGCATGCAGGGCGAGCAGATCGACGAGAAGGGCAACCCCTACGATCCCTACGCCGAATACCGCGAGGAGTAGGGCGTGCCCCGCGCCGCCCTGCGCTGGCTCGCCGCCATCTCGCTGGCGCTGGCCCTGCTGCCCGCCCCGGCCCCGGCCCGCGAGTGGCAGCTGGAGGCCGCGGCCACGGCCCGCTACGGCTTCATGCCCGACAGCTTCCTCGACAAGCTCTTCGAGATCCACGGGCACGTCGAAGGCTTCGGCCCGGGGCTGGAGCTGGGCTGGACCCGCGATGGGTTCCACGCCACGGCGCTGTGCGAGCTGCTCTTCGTCACCACCCCCGACCAGGTGTGGCTGGAGAAGGGCGCCAAGCTGGTGGACACAAAATGGGTGGAGGCCGAGCTCAAGCTGCTCTCGGTGGGCCTGATCTTCGCCTACGAGTTCCGCATCTACGGGCCGGTCTCCATCGTGCCCCACATGGGCTACGCCCCGGTCTACCTCAGAGGGCAGCTCACCGAGTACCCCACCATCAGCTCGGAACGGGGCACCTCCGCCGAGGAGCGCACCAAGGCGCCGGACGTGGAGGGCGAGGCCATCGGCCTGCCCAAGAAGTTCCTGGGCAGCGACCTGGGCGCCCGCCTGCGGGTGCAGCCCGGCGGGCGCTGGTTCATCTCGGCCGACCTGGGCTGGCGCATGGTCATCTACTCGGGCCTGAGCGCTGGCATCGCGTTCTGACAGCAGGAGAGGATCTCATGGACGTCCTGGTCACCGGCAGCAGCCGCGGCATCGGCCGCGCCATCGCCGTGGAGCTGGCCCGCGGCGGCGGGCGCGTGGTGGTGAACTATCTGCAGAACGAGGCGGCCGCGCAGCAGACCGCCGCCCTGGTCACCTCGGCCGGGGGCACTCCCATCGTCCTGCAGGGCGACGTGCGCTCCGGGGCCGACTGCGAGCGGCTCGCGGCGAGCCTCGATCGCATCGACGTGCTGGTGCACAACGCCGCCATCGGCTCCCTCAAGCCCATGGAGAAGATCCGCACTCCACACTGGGATCTCACCCTGGAGTCCTCGCTGCGGCCCTTCTGGTTGCTCAGCAAGCTCTGTCTGGACCGCCTGGCCGAGGGTGGCAGCATCATCGGCGTCACCTCCACCGGCTCCCGGAAGTTCGTACCCGGCTACTCCGCCATGGGCGCGGCCAAGGCGGGGATCGAGGCCCTCACCCGCCAGCTGGCGGTGGAGCTGGCCCCCCGGAAGATCCGCGTGAACACGGTGTGCGGCGGGCTCATCGACACCGACGCCCTGCGCCACTTCCCCGAACGCGAGCGCATGGTGGACTTCGCCACGCGGTACACGCCCCTGGGCCGCATGGGTCAGCCCCAGGACATGGCCGCTGCGGTGCGCCTGCTGGTGTCGCCCCAGGCGGCCTTCATCACCGGCCAGGTGCTGGTGGTGGACGGGGGGCTGAGCCTGCTCTGACGATCAACCGCCCAGCTTGGCCAGCGCCTCCGCCGCCCTGACCGCGTCGGGATGATCCGTGGCCGCGGCGGCCAGCTCCAGGCACTCCCGCGCCTTGTCCTTGCGGCCGGTGACCTTGAGCAGCACCCCCAGGTGGTACAGGGCCGCCGGGTCGCCGGGCTTGATGCGCAGGGCCTCGCGGTACAGGGCCTCGGCCTGCTCCACCTCGCCCTCCAGGAAGCGAGCCTGGCCCTCCTGGACCTTCTCGCCCGAGGCGTGCACCAGCTCGATCTCCACGAAGGTCTTGACCCCCAGGTTCACCACCAGCAGCCGCAGCGGGCCGGCCCACCACAGCGAGGCCACCTCGGCGGCCACCAGCGCGAACAGGGGCACGTCGGGGATGATCGGCTTGCCCTTGTACTTGATGCGCACGCGGGTGTAGCGGCCCTGCTCTGCGTAGTGGCGCAGCTTGTCGGTCAGGCCGCGCAGGGTCTCGTCGAGCCGCTCGGGATCCAGCTCGAAGCGGATGTTCTCGTACCACAGGTTCTTCTGGTCGCTGTCCTTGGCCATGGGGCCCTCCTCGCTCACCGCCGCGGTGGCTAGTCTTCCAGCACTCCCTTCCCACCTACTACGAAGTCGCGCACCCAGGGTATTTCGCTGCGCTCGGTCTCGGCCCGCGTGCCGGCGAAGCCGATGCGCCTGTCGCGCACCATGGCGAAGCGATCCGCCACGGTGAAGGCCGAGTCCATGTCGTGGGTGACCACCACGCTGGTGACCCCCAGGCGGGCCTGCAGGCCCCGGATCAGCCCGTTGATGCGCCGGATGTTGATGGGATCCAGGCCCGTGGTGGGCTCGTCGTAGAGGATGACCTCGGGCTGCACCGCGATGGCCCGGGCCAGGCCCACGCGCTTCTGCATGCCGCCCGACAGCTCCGCCGGGTAGCTCCGCTCCACACCGGGCAGGCCCACCATCTCCAGCACCTCGGCCACGCGGTCGTTCATCTGTGCCAGGGTACCCCAGCCGTGCTCCAGCAGCGGGTACTTGATGTTCTGGGCCACGGTCATGGAGTCGAACAGGGCCCCGCCCTGGAACAGCATGGCCACCCGGCGGCGCAGGGCCGTCAGCTGGGCGGCCGCCATGGTGGTGACCTCGTCGCCGAAGGCCGTGATGCTGCCGGCGTCGATCCCGGTCAGGCCCAGCAGGAGCTTGAGCATGACGCTCTTGCCCACGCCGGAGCCGCCGATGATGGTGAGCACCTCGCCGGGGAGCACGTCGAGGTCGAGCTCTTCGTAGATCACCTTGCGGCCGAAGGCCTTGTGCACCCCGCGGAAGCGGATGAGGGGCTGCGGGGCCTCGGCGAGGAGGGGCGCGGACATCACAGGGCCAGGAACAGGTTGGTGAGCAGCCAGTCGGCCGCCAGGATGGAGATGGACACGTAGACCACCGTGACGGTGGTGGCGCGGCCCACGCCCGCGGTGCCGCCGCGGGTGGTCATGCCCTGGTAGCAGCCGATGATGGCGATGCAGTAGCCGAAGAAGACGGACTTTCCGAGGCCGTGGGTGAGATCGGCGATCTGGATGACATCGATGACCTGCTCCCAGTAGTAGCGGGCGGTGATGCCCACCTCGTGCATGACCACGAGCATGCCGCCAGTGCAGCCCACGATGTCGGCCACCAGGGTGAGCAGCGGCATGGCGATGAGGCAGGCCAGCATGCGCGGCAGCACCAGCTTCTTGATGGGGTCGGCTCCCAGCACCCGGATGGCGTCGATCTGCTCGGTGACCGCCATGGAGCCCAGCTCCGCGGCCATGCCCGAGGCCACCCGACCGCCCACCAGCAGCGCGGTGAGCACCGGTCCCAGCTCGCGCACGAGGCCTTCGCTCACCAGCGCGCCGGTGTACAGGCTGGCGCCGTAGGGCTCCAGCCCGATGGAGAACTGCAGCGCCATGACCATGCCCGTGAAGACGGCGGTGAGGAAGGTGACCGACATGGAGCCGATCCCGACGCTGTCGAGCTGGTCCACCAGGTTGGGCAGATCGAAGGGGCGCCGGAACAGGGCCCGGAGGGTGTGCAGGCTCATGAGCGTGATGGCGCCCAGGTGCCCCAGGAAGGCGAAGAGCGCCCAGTCCTGCCAGGCGGGCCGCCGGGCGGGCTCACTCAAGGCCGGCCTCCTCGGCGTCGAAGCCATCGATGACCGCCTGGAAAGCGGGCCAGCCCGCCTCGAAGTTCTGGGGTGGGGCCAGGTACACCAGGTCGTATGTGCAGGCGCTCTTCTTGAGCACCACCACCCCCACCTGCACATCGATGCCGTCGAGCCGCCCGCTGCGGACGCTCATGACCGCGTCGCGGCCGTCCACCGTGTGGGTCTCGCGGGAGATCTCCACCGGTTCGTCGAAGCCCCACAGCAGGTGGTCCACCAGCTGGTCGGGGCGGCCGTCGAGGAAGCGCACGCCGCAGTTGCTGTCGGTGTAGATGACGGCCCCCAGCTGGCCGCAGTACCAGGCGCGGTCGGCCCCTCCCGGATCGACCCGGATCCAGACGGAGGGCGCCGGCAGGCCGGTGGCGTACTGACCTTCCAGCTTGCGGGCGTGGCGGATGCGGCTGGGTACGCAGGCGACGGCCAGCAGCGCCAGGGCCAACAGCCGGGGGGAGCGCATCAGCCGTGGACGTCTTCTTCGGGGTTGACCAGGGCGGTGGAGCGGCCCGCCTGCTCCACCACCTCGAGGAAGACCTGCTCCAGGTCCACGTCGCCCTTGGCGGCGTGGGCTCGCAGCTCGGCCATGGTGCCCAGGGCCACCAGCTGACCCTTGTTGATGATGCCGATGCGATCGCAGACCTCTTCGGCCACGTCGAGGGTGTGGGTGGACAGGAACACGGTGCGGCCGCTGGAGGCGATGGAGCGGAAGACGTCCTTGATCTGTCGCGCGCCGTGGGGATCCAGGCCCACCATGGGCTCGTCGACGATCATCAGCCGCGGCTGGTGCAGCAGGGTGGCGCAGAGCACCAGCCGCTGCTTCATGCCGTGGCTGTAGCCTTCCACCAGGCGGTCGGCGAAGGGCCCCAGCTCGTAGACCTCCAGCAGGCGCCGCCCCTCCTGCCTGACATGGGCGGGCTGCAGGCCGTAGATGCCCGCCACGAATTCCAGGAACTCGTAGCCGGTGAGCTTCTCGTAGAGGTAGGGGCGGTCGGGGATGAAGCCGATGCGCCGCTGGGCGGCCACCGGGTCGGCCAGCAGGTCGATGCCGTCGATGCTGATGGAGCCCGCGGTGGGAGGCAGCACGCCCGCCATGAGCCGGATGGTGGTGGTCTTGCCGGCGCCGTTGGGGCCCAGGAAGCCGAAGATCTCCCCCGGATGCACGTGCAGGTCCAGTGGATGCAGGGCCTGGAAGCGGCCGTAGCGTTTCTCGAGCTGCTGGACGCGGATCACGTCGACCTCGACACACCGGCTCGAGTCCGGCTCGCGATTCGTGGGGAAGGTAGCATGTTGGGTTCCTAGCGTGTCTCGAGCACTTCGAGGCCCAGCTTGCCCATCAGGCCGATGATCTCCACCTGTCGATCCAGGTCGCCTTCCACCAGCTTGATGTGGGTGGCGTCGGCGGGGAACTGGCCGAAGGTGGGGTCCACCGGCACCCAGGGGGTGGCTCCGCCCAGCTGGACCTCGGGCCAGGCGTGGTAGTAGAACGCGGGCTCACCGTCGATGCGGTCGGTGTAGACCACACCGGCGGCCAGGCGGGCCGGGATGCCGGCGGCGCGCGCCAGCGAGACGAACAGGGCGCTGTGCTCGTTGCAGTCTCCCTCCATGCGGCGCAGCACCTCGAGGCCGTTGGGCACCGACAGCATTGGCCGCTTGTCCACCTCGGCGAAGACCCAGTCCGTGAGGATGCGGGTGGCTTCCTTGCGATCGGGGACCTCGGTGAGCAGCTCCCAGGCTTTCTCCTGCACCTCGCGGTGGGTGGATGGGATGAGCAGCCCAGGCTCCAGCGCGGCCAGCGCCGCGGGATCCTCGGGCAGCTCCGTGCCGGACATGGACTGCAGCAGGGGAGAGGCGCGCGACTCCCACAGCGTGCCCTCCAGCAGGCGGGGCAGGGAGGGGATCTCCGCCAGGATGGGGACCGTGACCGTGAGCACGTCGCCCTGCAGGGCCTGCAGGGGGGGCTCGTGGGGCACCTTGGAGGGATCGATGCCGGCCACGCGCGCTCGCAGCAGGCGCGAGCTGCGGGCGTCGGGCAGGTAGTTGTCGAGGCGCACCGACGACATGGCGATGAGGTCCGGTGGCTCGGCACCGTCGAGCAGCGCCTCGGCCTCTTCGCGGGTCATGCGCACCGTGGACAGGCCCAGCCCCCCCTCTTCGCGCAGGGTATGCCCCGAGGGGGTGACCAGGCGGCGGCTCTCGATGCCGTTGAAGCGCGTGGTGATCCAGTAGGCCTCTTCGGCGGTGCCCGGGACCAGCTCCACGTCCGTGACCTCCACCTCCATGACGTCCTGCGCCATGGTGATGGGATCGAAGTAGGGGAGCTCGAAGCGCTGGCCCACCGCCATGTCCGGGTCGGCCAGGGCCTGGTCGAGGGACAGGGAGATCTGGGGCGCCTGCTCCATGGGCAGGGTCAAGGTCTGCACCTCTCCAGCTTGCAGCAGGTCCATGACCAGCTCACCCGGTCGGATCTCTCCGCGCACCGACAGACGCACGGCGTCGGAGTCCATGAAGAACTCGAAGCGCTGCACGCGGCGCTCGGCATCCATCACCGCCGAGCCCGCGGTGACCACCTGCTGGATGCGGCCCATGGAGACGATGCGGAACAGGCTGCGACCTCGCAGCAGCAGCCCGCCGTCCACCGTGGCGGACTGGGAGTTGACCGCGTAGCCCACGGGCTGCTCCTCGAAGAAGATGCCCATCCACTCCTCTTCTCCGGGGCCGGAGGCCAGGGCTTCAGGGTCGATGGCCCGCAGGGATCCCTGCTGCTCGGGGCGCGTGAGGGCCCAGGCTGCCAGGACCATGAAACCCACCACCGCGAGCAGCTCGACGGCGAGCAGCAGGCTGGAGGCTCCACGGGTGCGGGGTTTGCGGGAGGACAGGGCTGTTCCTTTTCGCTGTGGGGCGCGCCGGCCGCGATCCGGTGTCCTGGGATAACATGGCCCCGCGCCGCTTCATTCCACCGGGAGACCGCATGGCACAGGCCCTCGACACCGTCGTGCTGCTCCGGCCGGCGGCGGGCGAGACCACCCCCCCCATCGTGGTGCGCCAGGACGACGAGCTGGGCATCCTGGCCCTGGGGGAGTGCGATCAGCCCGGCCCCGACGGTGAGGCCGCCGTGCACCTGGTGTTGAACACCCTGTGCAACCAGCTCGAGCTGCACCAGGAGCAGATCGAAGGCTTCCGCGAGCACCCCGACGACGCCACCCGCGCGGTCCTGCTGGAGGCCCTGGAGGAGGCGCTGGGTCGCGCTGGCGGCGAGCTGTACATGTTCAGCCGTCGGCGCCGCGGGCGCCTGGGCGTCGGTGTGGAGGTGATCATGCCCCTGGGCCGGGAGGTGTTCCTGGGGCACGTGGGGCCTGGCGGCACCTACCTGTTGCGCAGGGACCTGCTGCACCGCCTGGCCCAGGGCCGACGCGCCCCCCGCGTGGGCGGCCCCCCCGCCGAGTCCCGCTGGACTCAGCCGCTCCAGGAGCCAGCCCTGCTGGGCCGCGACAGCAAGGTGGACGTGGAGATCATGGTCTTCGAGGCCTGGCCCGGCGATCGGCTGGCCCTGGTGTCGCGGGCGGTGGCCGAGCGGCTGGGCGACGCCGACGTGCGCACACTGCTGGCCTGTCTCGAGCCTGCCCAGGCGCTGCGCGGACTGCTGCACATGGCCCGCGAGCGCGGGGCCGTGGGGGCGCTGGGCGCCCTGGTGGCGCAGGTGCCGGGGCGGGCCGAGGCCCTCGACGCCGATCTCATCGATCTGCTGCCCGTGCTCGCCAGCATGCCCCTGCTGGCCTGGTGCTCCCGCGAGGAATTGCTGGACGTGGCGGCCGTGGCGCGGCCGCAGCGCGTGGCCGCGGGCGAGAAGATCTTTGGCCAGGGCGATCTCGGCAACGAGTTCTACCTGCTGGTCTCGGGTGAGGTCAGCGTGGTGAGCGAGGGCACCGGGCTGGCGCGCCTGGGGCCTGGCAGCACCTTCGGCGAGATGGCCATTCTGGACCAGCCGGAGCGCTCGGCCACGGTGAGCGCCCTGGTGGCCAGCGATCTGCTCGTGATCCCTCGCGAGGCCTTCTTCGCGCTGCTCAAGAGCGATCCCACCCTGGCGGTGAAGCTGCTCTGGAACCTGCTGCTGCGCGTCTCCGGAAACCTGCGGCGCACCACGGCCCAGATGGCAGGCCTGGTGTCCGGCAGCCTCGCCGCGGAAGTGGGCGAGGAGGACGAGCCCACCGCCGAGGTGACGGGCGCTACTTGAGCACCTCGCCGAAGCGATCCAGGCGCAGGCTGCCCAGGTGCAGAGGACCCACGTCGCGGCCCGCGCAGTGGTCGTAGGACAGCCACACCACCAGGGCCTTGCCCTTGATGTTTTCTACGGGGACCGGACCCCAGCGACGGCTGTCGGAGGAGTTGTCGCGGTTGTCGCCCATGACGAAGACGTGGTTGGCGGGCACGGTGTAGGGCCCGAATTCCGACAGCGGGTGGTCGAAGCCCGGCGAATTGAGCAGCGCGTGCAGCTGGCCGTCGAGGGCTTCGGTGTAGAGCTTGGCGGCTTCGCTGTGGCAGCTGTCGTCGATGAACAGGTACTGGTCGACGAATTCTTTTTCCATGCGCACGCCGTTGACGTGCAGCACGTTGTCGCGCACGAGCACCTCGTCGCCCGGGATGGCCACCACGCGCTTGATGTAGTCCAGCGAGGGATCTTCGGGGTACTTGAAGACGATGATCTCGGCGCGGGAGGGCTCACCCAGGGGCACCAGCTTGTACTTGGTGAACGGGAAGCGCAGGCCGTAGGCGAACTTGTTGACGATGATGTAGTCGCCGATCTCCAGGGTGGGCACCATGGAGCCGGAGGGGATGCGGAAGGGCTCGGCCACCACCGAGCGGATGACCAGCACGGCCAGCAGCGCGGGGCCCCAGGTCTTGAGCAGATCCCAGAGCCAGGCACCGATGGGCTGGCTGGAGCCCACCTGCTCGTCGTCCACGAGCAGATCCTCCAGAATGTCGTCGGCCTTGCGTGCCACTCCTGCTACCTCTGCGGCGACCGAGCGTTGTGGCGGGGCCACCCCGCTCGACACTCGAAGTCTTCGCTCGCCAGCGCGACATAACATCCCCGCTAGCGGTGAGTTCCATCACCTCGCTCAACCCCCGGAGACCGGCGGCATTCCCCTGCCGGTGAGTTAGGTCGCAGAGATGGACCACGGCGTGTTCTCAGAGCGTCTGGCCGCCGCCCTCGTGCCGCGGCACCTGTCGATCACCGATCTGGACTACCAGCCCCGAGAGGCCGCGGTGATGGCCATCTTCAGGCCCGCGCCTGCGGGGGTGGTGGGGGTCGAGCCCGGCGAACCCGAGCTGCTGCTCATCCGCAGGGCGGAGGTGGACGGCGACCCCTGGAGCGGACACGTGGCCTTCCCCGGCGGGCAGGTGGAGCCCGAGGACGCCAGCCCCCTCGATGGCGCGCTGCGCGAGACCCTCGAAGAGGTGGGCCTCGATCTGAGGGTCCATGGCCGGCTGCTGGGGGAGCTGCCCCAGTCCTGGACCATCCCCGTGCGGGGGCGCCGCATGCTCGTGCACCCCTACGTCTATTCCCTGGACCTGCCCCAGGATCCCGTGCTGAACGACGAGGTCGCCAGGCTCTTCTGGGTGCCGCTGCGGGTGTTGCTGGTCGGCACAGGGCGCGGCACCATGACCTGGGGCTGGAAGGGCCAGCAGATCGTGCTGCCCTGTGTGCGGTTCCAGGGGGAGCGGCTATGGGGCATGACGCTGCGCATGGTGGAGGACCTGCTGCGAGCCTGGCGCAGCGCGGCCTGATCCCGCCCGGGCGCCCAGCGGGGCGGCTATGTTGTGGCCCCCTGCGAGGTGACCATGCTGCTGACCGCGCTGCTGATCTCCGGTCTCGCCCTGGCCCAGGACTGCCCCGGCCTGGAGTCCTCCCTGGCGGCCATCGACGCCTCCTCCCACTGCCTGACCATGCCGCTGCGGCGTGCCTGGCGGCGGGCGGAGCAGCTGGAGCAGACAGGCTGCCTGGGCCGGGCCCTGGCGGCCCGCGGCCTGCCCCACTGGGCTCCCCCGGGCGGCCTCGCCGCGCTGCCGGCGCCCCCGGCTCCTCTGCCCGACAAGCAGCTGCGCGACAGCTTCGGGGTCCCCAACCTGCGCGAGAGCGAGGACTTCGCGCTGCGCTGGGGCAGCGGCGGCAGCGGCTTCGACTCCGGCGACGTGGACGAGCTGCTCGAAGCCTTCGACGGCGCCTGGGACTATGAGCTGGACACCATGGAGCTCCCGGCTCCCTACGGCACCGAGACCTACAAGTTCAACGTCTACATCGGCGACACCGGCTCGGGCGCCCCCAGCTCCTACGGCAACTCCGGCTACTACTACGTGGACAGCCAGGGCTACCCCTACATCGTGGTGGCCGCCAGCGCGCTGCAGGACATGGACTGGGGCACCACCACCGCGGTGCACGAGTTCTTCCACGCGGTGCAGGACGCCACCGGCAACTACAACGGCGAGGAGGGCTCCTGGCTGTGGGAGGCCACCGCATCCTGGGTCGAGGGCGAGATCTACCCCTCCAACCCCTACTACGCTTCCTTCCTCATGGGCTTCGCCTTCCTGCCCCACAAGCCGCTGGACTTCTACGACTACCCGGACTCGGGCGCGCTGCAGGAGTTCCACCAGTACGGAGCGTTCATCTTTCCGCGCTACATCAGCGAGATCGCCGCGGACTGGACGCTGGTGCGCGACGTCTGGCTGTTGGGCGACCCCTGGGGCGATCCCCTGCAGGTCTTCGATGAGCTGCTGGTGGAGCAGGGCCAGGACCTGGATACGGTGTGGACCGAGTTCGTGGCCCACAACGCCACCTGGGACTACCAGGACGGCGACATCTACGAGTGGTACCTGGACTGGTACTCCGGCTACTACGACGATCAGAGCGTGGCCGACACCCTCTACGGCGCGGGCAGCGCCGAGTGGAAGCAGCCGCAGGAGCTGCTCCCCGAGCGCTATGGGGCCAACTACATCGCCCTGCGCAGCCCCGACAGCGGCACGCTGCAGCTGGAGTTCGAGGGCGAGCCCGCCGGCTCCTGGGGCAGCGATGCCAGCTGGTCGGTCACCCTGGTGCAGGGCGACAGCGATCCCAGCTACCACCCGGTGGACATGGCCGATGGATCCGGCAGCGCCAGCATCCCGGGCGTGGGCGGCGAGGCGGTCATCTGGCTCGTGGTGGGCGCCTGGAGCGCGGAGCGTCGCAGCGGCGAGACCTTCGGCTACCGCTACCGGCTGTGGGTGGGCGACGATGGGCCTGGAGAGACGGGCGATACCGGTGGCGGCGGCACTCCGGAGCGGCCGGGTGGCGAGGGCGTCTGCGGTTGCCACGCCGCGGGTGTGGCCGGCCTGGTCCCCATGCTGTTCCTGCTGCCCCTCGCCCTGCGCCGGCGCCGCCGCTACACTTCCAGGGCCTCACCGCGGAGCCTTTAGATGATCCTGGCGTCGCTGCTGCCGCTCATCGCAGGTACGGCCCTGGCGGAGCCCTGCCCTGCGGTGCAGCCCGGGCTGCAGGCCATCGATGCCGGCGCCCGCTGCCTCACACCGCTGCTCCTGGCCGCCTGGACCCAGGCCGAGACCCCCGCGCAGCGGGCCTGCCTGGCGCAGGGGCTGCGGCAGCGAGGCCTGCCGTCCTCGCCCATGGCGCCGGGTCGGGTCGCCCCCTCGCCGCCGCCCCCCCTGCCCGACAAGAGCGTGCGCGACGCCTACGATGCGCCCAACCAGCAGCTCAGCGACAACTTCGTCGTGCTGTGGGGCGACGACGGCTACCTGCATCCCCAGACCGGTGAGCGCCTGCTCGAAGCCTTCGAAGACGGCTGGAGCCACTACATCGACGGCTGGGGCATGGCCGCCCCCGAGGGCACCGACAGCTACTACTTCAACGTCTACCTGGGCAACTCCGGGGGCCAGGTGCCCAGCATCTCGGGGGCCGCCGGCTACTTCACCACCGACAGCGACGGTCACCCCATGATCGTGCTGGACTCGGACATCCTGGTGGACTCCGACTACTCTGCCGGCACCGCCGTGCACGAGCTCTTCCACGCCATGGAGTGGGCCACCGGCAACTACGTCATCCGCGACTCGCTGTGGCTGTGGGAGGCCAGCTCGTCCTGGGCCGAGGCCGAGGTCTACCCCGACAACCAGCTCTACCCCATCCAGCTGCCCGGCTTCGCCTTCCTGCCCCACCTGCCGCTGGACTTCTACGACTACCCCGACACGGGCAGCCTGCAGGAGATGCACCAGTACGGCGCCTTCATCTGGCTGCGCTACCTGAGCGAGATCGTGGCCGACTCCGAGCTGGTGGTGGATGTCTGGACCGACGGCAGCGCCGGCGGCTCCACCCTCGACGCCTTCGACGACCACATCTATCGCTACACCGGCCAGGAGTTCATCGAGGTCTGGGGTGACTTCCTGGGCCACAACGCTGGCTGGGACTACCAGGACCGCGAGCTCTACCTGGAGATCATGGGCTGGTACGACGGCTACTACGCGGACCACAGCCTGGCGGCCAGCCAGTCGGGCCTGGGCTCCCCCGACTGGGTGCACTCCCACGAGTACCCACCCTGGAACTACGGGGCCAACTACGTGGAGCTGCGCGATCCCGCCGAGGGCACGCTGATCGTGGAGTTCGAGGGCGTGAACCGGGGCGACCAGGACAGCTTGAGCGAGTGGCAGCTGCGGCTGGTGCTGGAGAAGGACGGCGCCTGGGAGTACCTCACCCTGCCGGTGGTGGACCGCCAGGCCAGCCACGAGCAGGCCGACATCGGGGACTACGACGTGATCACCCTGGCCATCGGAGCCTGGTCCGCCACCCGCTGGGAAGAGGAGACCTTCGGCTACGACTACCGCCTGTACGTGGACGACGGCTCCTCGGACACCGGCGGGTCCAACAAGCGACGCAACAGCAAGAGCTGCGGCTGCCAGCCGGCGGCGCCTCTGGGCGCGGGCTGGGTGCTGCTGGCCTTGCTGGCCGCGGCCACTCGGCGCCTCAACGCTCCAGCTCGATGACCAGCACGCCGTCGCCGTCGTCGAAGCGCTGCACCTCGGCCACGGGCTCGTAGAACACCAGGGCGTCCTGCACCTGGGCCTCCGGGTACACCGCCAGGTCCAGCGTGACCCAGCGCAGGCCGCGATCGGCGAGCCAGTCGCGGCCCCGGGCGCGCTGGGTGGCGCCCTCGGCCTCCAGGGCGCTGGGGGGGATGGTCTGGCCGGTCATGCCCGGCAGGGCCAGGTCGTTGGTGTCGCGCACCAGTCTGGCGGCCGTCTCGTCGAGACCCTGGTTGGCGGTGACGGTGAACAGGGCCGGGTAGCAGAGCACAGGGCGGCGGTGGACGAGCTGGAAGTACAGGCAGTCCGCCGAGCGGATGGCGTCGCTGATGTTGGCGTAGACCGGCAGCTCCCAGCGGTGCGTGTTGGGGGGGCCCGGGCGCACCGTGGGGAAGGCGATGACCGCACCCGAGCCCGGCCGGGCGCGGATCCAGTCGGCGAAGGCCAGCTGCGGCATGCGCGTGGTGGAGCGCGGGTGCAGGTAGGGCTGGGCGGACAGCAGCGCCGCCGCCAGCAGGGGGCCCACCAGCAGGCCCGCCCACACCGCGGCGGTGCGAGGCCAGGGACCTCGCACGCGGCGCAGCCAGCGGCCCGGACCCAGGCGCAGCAGGCGGCCCAGGCCGATGGAGCCCGCCAGCGCCAGGCACAGGGCGGCCGGTAGCAGCCAGCGGCGCGGGAAGCGGATGCCCGTGAAGGGAGCCTGGCCCAGCAGGGCACGGTTGAAGGCGAGCACGGCGTCGCCCAGGCCCCGACCCGCGGCCTGGCCGACTTCGCCCAGGGGCTCGCGGAGCCACCAGGCGAGCATGCCGGAGTTGTCGGCGTTGATGCCCATGGCCAGCGCCAGCATGGCCAGGCTCGCCAGCAGCCAGGGCAGGCTGCGCGGCAGGCCCACCAGGGCCAGGATCAGGGCCGGCAGCAGCATGGCGGTGGGGACCAGGGCGGGCACCAGGTTGCCGCGCACATCGCTGGCCGGGTTGGTCTGCAGCGCCCACCAGGACCTGAGCTCCACGCTGTTGCCAGCCAGCTCGACAGCGGCGGACTCGACGGTGAAGTCCTGCGGTGCCAGGGAGAAGCCGCTGTACAGCCAGGCCACCAGCAGCACGGCGGGCAGCGCGCAGGCCGCGCAGGCCGCCAGCGGGCGCAGGCGCCGCAGCCAGCCATCCTGGCGCTGGCGGGGCAGCGTGAGCATGGCGGCCAGCAGGAAGGGCGCCAGGACCAGGCCGTAGACCGCCATGTAGGGGGAGTCCAGCAGCAGCAGCAGGCACAGCAGCCCACACAGGGGGGCCCAGCGCAGCCGCCCGCTGCGCCAGGCGCGGCAGGCTGCGGCCGCGGCGGCGGGCAGCGACCAGAGGGCCAGGTGCTCGGGGGTGCCGTCGCTGATGGCGTGCATGAGCATGGGCTGCGCCAGCACGGCGCCGGCGGCGATGGCCCCCAGGCCCCAGGAGCCGGTGATCTCGCGGCCCAGCCAGGCGGTGGACCAGCCCAGCGCGGCCAGCAGCAGGACCACGCTGATGTCGTAGCCGGACAGGGGCCCCAGCAGCAGGTTGACGGGGGCCAGCAGCAGGCCCGACGCGAAGGGCAGGGGCAGCGCCTTGACCCCCACCGGGAAGTACACCCGCTCGGTGAAGATGGGATCGGGCAGGCCCCAGGCCAGCTGCCCCAGGCTCCAGGCGCCGCGCACCACGTCGGAGTCCTGGCTGCCAGTGCCCGGCAGCACGTACTCGCCCCCCAGCAGCGCCGGGGAGAAGAGCACCAGGCCGAAGACGGCGAAGGCCGCGAAGCACAGGACCCCGTGCCAGCTTGCGTCGTGCGGTCCCCGGCCGGCAGCGGGCGGGGGATCGACGGCTGGGGCGGGGCGGGCGTCGCGACTCATGGCGGGATTCTTACACGAGGGGGGTGCCTGGGGGGATAGCTTCTCTACCGCGCTTGTCGACCCTCGGTGGTCCCCATGTCAAGATGGGGATCCGCGGTCCAGGGCCACGGGCGAG
Organism: uncultured Enterobacterales bacterium; assembly: GCA_964512185.1. Taxonomy (GTDB): domain Bacteria; phylum Myxococcota_A; class UBA796; order UBA796; family JAFGLY01; genus CAZEJJ01. The sequence goes on from CAZEJJ010000047.1 coordinate 30,866, forward strand.
AGGAGGAACCATGAGGCCGACCAGCTTCATCACCATGCTCGGGCTGCTGCTGAGCGCCTGCGCCGCCGAGACCAGCTTCCAGAACACCAACGACGAAGGCGAGTTCGAGCAGGGCAACGGAGAGCTGTCCCACACCCCCGAGGTGGTGGAGTTCGCCGAGCTCCAGGAAGCCGTCACCACCAGCGCCATGCTCAAGATCTCCAGCGTCGGCGAGAACAACCTCGTCATCTACGAGATCCGCATCCTGGACTCGGGCGGCGGGGTCTTCTACATGGAAGAGGCCGAAGACGTCAGCCTCGCTCCAGGTACCTCGCGCGAATTCCCGGTCACCGCCACCATGACCGACTGGGCCGCCGAGGCCACCGGCACGGTGCGCGTCAAGACCAACGATCCCGAGGCCATCGCCCTGGAGATCGGCTGTTCCGCCACTCCGGCCCCCGACTGGGGGGCGCCCGATACGGGAGAGTAGCTCTCAATCGGTGGCGCTCTTTGAGCGCCCCGCCTCGACAGGCAGCCCGGTGTCCGGCTCCTTGCGGGGCTTCTTGCGGCTCTTCTTCGAGGGTCCGGTGGGATCGGGTTCTTCGGGCTGTACGGGCACGTAGACGAAGCGCGGCCGCGCTCGCCAGCCGGTCTTGGGGTAGAGGGAGCGACCCTTGATGTTGATCGTGCTGTCCTTCTCGTAGTGCTGCAGCAGCCCGTAGCGGAACTTCTTGCTGGCCAGGATGATGGCGTCGAAGCGCTGCTCGGCGATGGCCTGGTTGATGGCCTTGGCCTCCCGCTTGAGGGGGCCGTGGCGGTGGGTGATGTCCCAGAGGGCGATGAGCGCGAAGCTGGGGGGCTTGCCCACCATCACCGGGTAGTAGGGGCTGTGGGGCATCAGCACGGGGCCGTCGAAGGCGGCGATGGTGTCGAGCACCTGCTGGCCCGCCTCGAGATCGCCCGGGGTGGGCTGGTAGCGATCCCGGTCCCAGCTGCCCAGCCAGCACTGCACGGCCACCAGGCCCGCGCAGGCCAGCAGCAGGCCAGCGCGCAGCAGGGGCGGCTTCCACAGCCGCACCAGGGCACCCATGCCGAAGCCCGCCACCAGCGCGAGCAGCCAGAAGCCCGGGATAAGGACGTTGATGTAGCCGCCGTGGTGGCCGCGCATGAGCACCACCATGAGCAGGCCGGTGCCCACCACGCCGCCCCAGTACCAGCGCGCGAAGCGCGGCCTGGGCGCGGGCGCCGCCTGTGCCGGGCCGGGCGCCGTGCTGCCGCGGCTCCAGGCGTGGCGACCCAGCGCCAGCAGCCAGGGCAGCGCCGCCGCGGCCAGGGGCCAGGGGAAGGCGCTGAGCAGCTCCTTTTCGGCCTTGGGGAACAGGCGCTCCCCCACCAGCGGGTGGGTGGCCGGCACCCCCACGATGTAGGTGAGGAAGAAGCCGTCGCTGGTCAGCTGCAGCCAGAGGGTCCAGCCCAGGGCCGGGATGGCCGACCAGCCGGCGAACCAGGCCGCCCGCCGCCAGCCGTGCACCCGCCACAGGGCGACGGCGATGGGCACGCCCAGCAGGGCCATGTTGTGCTTGGTGGCGTAGGCCATGGCCAGCGCCAGGCCGCCCGCCGCCAGCGCGGGCTTGTTGGCGCGGCGGCACAGCAGCACTGCCGCGGCCATGAGCGCCACCTGCACGCCGTCGGTGCGCACCAGGTCGAAGAAGGCGCCCACCTCGTCGTAGCAGGACAGGAAGAGCGCGGCGGCGCCCAGGCCCAGGCTCCAGCGGTGCCCCTCCATGCGCACGCCCACCACCAGCAGCAGGGCGGCGACGCAGGTTCCCGTGAAGCTCACCGCGCGGGCCAGCGGGTAGCCCAGCTCGAAGACGTGCCCCAGCGTGCCCACCAGCCAGGGGTAGCCCGGCGGGTAGATGAAGGGGATGTACTCAGCCGAGGGCGCCACGTACAGGGGCAGGCCGTCGCGCACGCGCTGCGCGTGCAGCAGCATGCCGCCCTCCATCCACTCCAGGTCGAAGGGAAAGCCCACCCGGCCGGCGAAGGTGGAGCCCAGCCACCAGGCCATGCCCACCAGGGTGGCCAGCAGCAGGGCGTCTGCCAGCAGGCGGAGGCTTGCGGCCAGGTGCTTCATGAGGCCGGCTTCTATCCCGATCCCGTCGCGGTGCATCGCGACCCTTTGTTGGCGCGAACGCCCCCGGGAGGCCAGACTGCTGGCATGCAGCGCAGCACACGCCAGCCCCGGGATGCAGGGCCCTCGCCGGAGCACCCGGACGAGCACCTGGTGCCCGAGGGCAGCGAGCCCCAGCGGCTGGATCGCTACGCGCTGGGCGTGCTGCCGGGGCTGGCCACGGTCACCCAGGCCTACAATGCCGCCAAGCGCGGCGAGCTGACCGTGGACGGGGTCCAGCGCGAGCCCTGCCACCGGGTGCGCCCCGGCGAGCTCCTCCGCTACACCGGCCCACCGCGTCCGCCTCCGCCGGTCTACCGGCTGTCGCTGCAGGTCCCCTTCGAGGACCAGCACCTGGCCGTGGTGGTCAAGCCGCCCGGCATCGCCGTGAGCGGCAACCAGCACCGCACCCTCGAGCACAGCCTGCAGCCCCACCTGCGGGCAAGCCACCAGCCCGATGCCCTCTCCTGGCCGCGGCCCGTGCATCGGCTGGACTTCCGCACCGGCGGCCTGGTGCTGGTGGCTAAGACCGCGGCGGCCCGCGCCGCCCTGGGGCACGCGCTGGAGCAGCGCAGGGTCGAGAAGCGCTACCGGGCCCTGCTGCTGGGGCGCCTCGAGGGGCAGGGTCGGGTAGATCTGCCGGTGGACGGGCGCCGCGCCGAGTCCCGGTACCGTGTGCTGCGGCACAGCCGCTCCCCGCGCACCGGCTGGCTCAGCACCGTGGACCTCTGGCCCCTCACCGGTCGCACCCACCAGCTGCGGCAGCACGCCCGCCACCTGGGTCATCCGGTGCTGGGGGACGAGATCTACGGGCAGGCCGGCAGCATCCTGCGGGGCGCCGGCTTGTTCCTGTGGGCGGTGGAGCTGCGGCTGGAGCATCCCATCAGCGGGCAGCCGGTGCAGGTGGAGATCCCCGAGCCGGCCAAGTTCGAGAGCCATCGTCTCCGCGAGGACAGGCGCTGGGCGCGCCTGCGCGAAGCGGACAAGATCTGACCGCCTGCTGCGATAGGCACTGGCCGCGGCAGGGTGCGCGGCTAGACTTGCGGGCACCCTCGCGCTGGGAGCCACCGTGGACGATCTGCACACGCTGCTCAAGGCCACCTTCGGCCACGCCGACTTCCGAGCCGGCCAGGAACCCGTCGTGCGCTCGGTGGCCGAAGGCCACGACTGCCTGGTGGTCATGCCCACCGGCGCGGGCAAGTCCCTGTGCTACCAGCTACCCGCCCTGGCTCGCGGCGGCACCACCCTGGTGGTCTCCCCCCTGATCGCCCTGATGAAAGACCAGGTCGATGCCCTGCAGGCCAAGGGCGTCGCGGCCACCTGCATCAACTCCTCCATCGGGCCCGGCGAGCGTCGGGCCCGCATCGAGGCCATGATCGCCGGCGACTGGGCCATCGTCTACGTGGCCCCCGAGCGCTTCACCCCGCGCTTCCTGCAGCAGCTGTCGCAGGTGGATCTCCGCCTGCTGGCCATCGACGAAGCCCACTGTATTTCAGAGTGGGGCCACGACTTCAGGCCCGACTACCTGCGCCTGGGCCGGGTCCGCGAAGCGCTGGGCTGCCCCCCCACCGTCGCCCTCACCGCCACGGCGACCCCCGAGGTGCAGCGAGACATCGTGCGCCAGGTGGGTTTTTCGCGCTGCCGGCGCTTCGTGACCGGCTTCGATCGCAAGAACCTGAGCTTCGAAGTCCACGAATGCGCCGCCGCCGAGCAGAAGCTGGCTCTCCTGCGCCAGCTCACCTCCCCCGGGCCGGCCCTGGTGTACTGCGCCACCCGCCGCAACGTGGAGCGCGCGGCGCGCTTCCTGCGCGATGCGGGGGTGCAGGCGGGCATGTACCACGGCGGCCTGCCCCACCAGGATCGCGCCCAGGTACAAGAAGCGTTCATGGCCGGTCGCCTGCCCGTGGTGGTGGCCACCAACGCCTTCGGCATGGGGGTCGACAAGGCCGACATCCGCTGCATCGTGCACTACGACATCCCCGGCACCGTCGAAGCCTACTACCAGGAAGTGGGCCGCGCCGGGCGCGACGGCGAGCCGGCCCGCGCCGTGCTGCTGTTCCACCCCAGCGACCGCCGCATCCAGGAATTCTTCGTGCGCATGGCGCACCCGCCCGCCGACACGGTGCGCACCGTCTACAGCGAGCTGTTGGCTTCCTGGAGCGCCGCCTCCGGGGGCAACCTGGTGGACGCCCCTCGCGATCGGCTCGCCGCCGCGCTGCCGGCCGACTCGGGCGGCGAGAGCGCGGTGTTCTCCTGTCTGCGGGTGCTCGAGCGGCAGGGCTGGTTGCGCCGCGTCCCCCCCCGCGAGCGGGCGGGCACGGTCAAGCTCCTGGCGCGGCCCCCGCGGCCTCCCCGCGGGCTGGTGGGGCGCGTGTACCAGCTGGTGGAGCAGCAGCTGGGTGCTCACCCCGATGAGTCCTGGCAGGTGCAGCCCTGGCGGCTCTGTCGCGAGCTGGGCGTCGAGCGCGAGCAGCTGCTGGCGGCGCTGCGGGGCCTGGAGAGCCGGGGCCTGCTGTCCTACAGCGCGCCGCACCAGGTGGGCGCCGTCGAGCTGCTGCGCCCCGAACAGGCCCTGTCCCTCGACGAGCAGGCGCTGGTGGAGCGCCGGAGCTTCGATCTCCAGAAGCTGGAGCGCATGATCGGCTACGTCGACGCCGCCTGCCGCCGGCACTACCTGCTCTCCTACTTCGGCGAAAAGCCAGCCTACCAGCGCTGTGGCAGCTGCGATGCCTGCCGCAGCGGGCGCCGCGCGGGCCAGCAGGCCGCGCCGCTGCAGGACTGGCAGCTCAGGGTGCTGCGCCAGGTGCTCGGCTGCGTGGGCAGCCTGCGCGAGTCCTACTCCCTCAGCATGCTGGCCCGCGTGCTCTCGGGCAGCCAGGAGCGGAACATCCGCGCCATGCGCCTCGATCGCAGCCCGAGCTACGGTGTGCTCGGCTCCTGGTCCGCCACCGAGGTACAGTCCCTGCTCGACGCGCTGGTGCGCGCAGGCGCGCTGGAGCGCAGCTTCGTCACCCGGCAGGTGGGCGGCAGGGAGCGCACCTACGGCGTGCTGTCCCTGAGCTCCAGCGGCCAGCGCGTCGCGCAGGGGGGCGATCCTGACTTCCAGGTGGCCTTCCCAGCGGGCGCCAGCCGCGCTGCGGAGCGGGCGCTGCAGCAGCAGCGATCCCGGCACAGCCGGCAGCGAGAACAGCCCACCGCCACCGGCCCGCGCGTCTCCCACGATCTGCTCAGCTACCTGCGCGAGGTGCGCAGGCAGCTGGCCCAGGCCGGCGAGGTGCCGGCCTATGTGGTGGCGTCGAACCGCACCCTGCAGGAGATCGCGGCCCATCGACCGGTCACGCGCGAGGCCATGCTCGCGGTGCACGGCATGGGGCCCGAGCGCTTCCGGCGCTACGGCCACGCCCTGCTCGACGCCCTCCAGGCCTGGGGTGGGGGCTGATTCCTCCGGCTTTGCAATGTTTGCAGCCCCGTGTTTGGCTGGGCTTGCTTGGGTTCGGCTGCGGGGCTATCAAGCCGTGCAGGATGGAGCTGATCGGTCCTGTGTGCTCGAGCCAGCGAAGAAACGAGTCATTTCAACTTTGCGGAGGGTGTTCATCGCCTCCCGGGTTCATCCTCTCAAGGGTCGGCGACCCCATCCGAGCTGGAGCCTGACATGGCCAAGCGCAAGCGTCGCAAGTCCAAGCTCGATCCCTATGTCCACAAGGTGGGCATCCTGCCCGATCGCGCGGTCGCAGAGCTGGCAGGCGTCACCTCCGAGAACGTGCGCGCGTTCCGGAACCGCCGCGGCATCCCGGCGCGTTGGCGGGGCGAAGGCGAGCAGCTCCCCAACGAAGCCGAGGTCCTGGCGGCGGCGGGGCTCGACGCCGCGCCCGATCAGCCCAGGGCGCAGCGACGTCGCGCCCGGGTCGGCGGCGCCGGCGGGGGCGCTGCCCAGGCGCAGGCCGCCGGGCTCAAGGTGGCCCAGGGCTTCGTGGTCGCGGTGGAGACCGGCGCTGGGCAGCAGGAATTCGTGGTGGTGGGCGCCGACATCGCCCAGGCCTCGAGCCTGGCCATGCAGAGCCTGGAGGCCCGCGGCGTGCAGGGCAAGGTGGTGGGGATCCGCTACCTGGCCGACGCGCTGATGGCGTGAACGGCTCGGCGGACCGCTACCACTCGCACTCGAGGCCTTCCTCGTCGTCCTCGTCCTGCACGTCGGACAGCGCGATGGCGCACTGGTCCTGCAGGCCGGGATCGGCCTCGGTGTAGGTGTTGGACAGCGCCTCGCAGTCGTAGTCCGGATCGTCCTCGTGGCAGGTGCAGAGGTAGTCCACGTACTCGTCGCAGGGCTCGTAGAAGCAAGCGACGCCGAGCAGGCTCGCCAGCAAGCAGGCTGTGAAGGGGGCTCGGATCCTCATGCTCTCCTCCGGTCTCGGCTCCAGCATGGCATAACCCCTCGGCGGCGCAGCGCAGTTCCCCACAGCTCCGCGCCCGGGACGCGAGCCTGATAGGGCGCACTGCAGCCATCGACGGCAGGAGGTTGCATGTCTCGCTTCGAGGACCAGGTGGTGGTGGTCACCGGCGCCACCAGCGGCATCGGGCGCGCCACGGCGCGCGCCTTCACGGCGGGCGGTGCCCGCGTGGTGGGCACCGGGCGCGACCAGGGTCGGCTGGCCGAGCTCTCACGCGAGGTGGACCTGGCCCTCACCCTGGACGTCACCAGGGCGCGCGACGTGGATCTGCTGCGCAGCGTGGTGCAGGATCGCTACGGACAGGTGGACGTGCTGGTGAACAACGCGGGCATCGGCCTGTTCCGCGACTGGGAGCGGACGAGCATCGAAGACTTCCAGCGCCTGCTGGAGGTGGATCTGCTGGGTGTGGTGCGCGTCACCAGCGCCCTGCTTCCGCTCATGGTGGAGCGCGGCAGCGGCAGCCTGGTGCAGGTGGCCAGCGTGGCCGGCAAGCGGGGCTTCGAACGCCAGGTGGCCTACTGTGCAGCCAAGCACGGGCTCGTGGGCTACTCCGAGGCGCTCCGGCAGGAACTCACCGGCAGCGGAGTGAGGGTCTGCGTGATCTGCCCACCGGCGGTGCGCACGCCCTTCTTCGCGCGGGCAGGCTGGCCGGAGATGGAGCGCGACCTGCCCCACCTGCGCCCCATGACCGCCGAAGCGGTGGCGGTGGGCATCCTGGCGGCCGTGCACCGTGGGGAACGGCAGAGCATCCTGTCGCCGCGGGCCAAGGCCCTGCACGCAGCCTCGCGGCTCGCGCCCGGGTTGCTGGACATGGCCCGCGAGCGCTGGGCGCGTCCGCGGGAGTGAGCTCCTACTCGGTCACGTCGCCGGCTCCCCGGACCTCCAGCTTCCACTCCTCGTAGGAGTAGGTGAGCACACCGGTCACGGAGCTGTAGGTGCTGCCGTTGTCGAAGCCGTGCAGGTAGAACAGGTCGTCGATGACGATGCCGAAGTTGGTGGAGTACTCGCCGTACTCGTTGGCGTCGCTGGTGATCGCCACGTCGGCCAGGCTGATCAGGGCACCTTCCCAGCTCTCCCAGTCCGCGGGCGTGGCGTCGAGGGCCGTGGCCACGGTGTCGGTGCTGCTGCCGGTGTCTTCCAGGGTGCTGGGCTTGAGCTCCAGCAGGTCGTAGTAGTCGTCCAGTTCGCCTTCGATGTCCAGGATCATGCCCGGCTCGGCGTCGAAGTCTTCGGTACCCAGGTACACGGTGAGCCCCGTGTACTCGCCGCCGCCCTGGTCCTGGATGAAGAACAGGTCGCTGGCCACCTCGGTGGTGGCCACCACGCCCTCGAGGCGCACGATGTCGCCTTCGGCGTAGCCGTCCTGCCGGATGTTGGCGATGGTGGTGGGCTCGACGGGATCGGGCTCGGAGCAGTCCACCAGGTCGGCGCCGGAGCGCGGACAGAGCTTCCAGGCTTCGTAGGCGTAGGTGAACGCGCCGGTGATGGAGGCGCAGCTGGAGCCGGCCCCGCCGTCGTAGTCGTAGAGCAGATCGTCCAGGCTGAACTCACAGCCCGTGGTGGTCTCGTTGTAGTAGTCCTTGTTGCCGGTCATCTCGACGCCGTCCACGGAGATGAGGCAGCCTTCCCACTGCTCCCAGTCGCTCTCGTCGCAGTCCACCGGGTCGGTGGTGACGTCCCACTCGCCGATGACGGCGATGTCGTAGGCGGTGGAGAGGGAGATCTCGGTGAGGTCGTAGTACTCCGAGACCGAGCCGGCGATGGTGACCAGGTCGCCCACGTGCAGGTCGATGTCGTCCACCTCGACGGAGCTGTAGAGGTAGACGTAGATGCCGGACCAGGCGCCGCCTCCCGGGTCCTGGACGAAGAAGCCGCCGCCGGTGCTGGTGAGCTCGGAGGTGACCACCGCACAGCCCACGGTGATCTCGTCGCCGTCGGCGTAGACACCGGTCTGTACCTCGGTGATGGTGCCGCCGTCGGCGCAGGCCGCGGGCAGCTCGGAGGTGGTGTCCCTGGTGTCGGACGTGTCTTCGACCACGGGGTTGCAGAGGCCGGCCATGAGGGAGGTGAGGACCAGGAAGCCGTACTTCATCGCCGTCTCCGGTTCGTGCTGGGGTTGGGGGCGCGAGGCGGGTTATCCGGGGCGCTTCATACACGGAGACGCAGCCCATGCCAAGCCCAAAGCCCCCGTTTTCCTCTGGCGCGTCAGCTCCGGCGTTGGAAGTGCGCGGCCTGACCAGGCGCTTCGGCGCGCGCACGGCCGTCGCGGACCTGCATCTCAGCGTGCGACCCGGCGATCTGTATGGATTCCTGGGGCCCAACGGCGCCGGTAAGACCACCACGATGCGCTGCATCCTGGGCCTGATCCGGCGCGACGCCGGGCAGGTGACCATCTTCGGCGACAGCCATCCCGTGAGCCAGCGGCGGCACGTGGGCTCCATCGTGGAGGCCCCTCGCTTCCATGACTGGATGAGCGGGCGCTCCAACCTCAAGCTGGCCTGCTCCTACGCCGGCCAGGGCGACGCCCGGGACATCCAGGAGGCGCTGCAGCGTGTGGGGTTGGGTGACCGGGCCGACGACAGGGTGCGCACCTACTCCCACGGCATGCGGCAGCGGCTGGGCATCGCCCGGGCCCTGGTGGGCCGGCCCAAGCTGTTGCTGTTGGACGAGCCCACCAACGGGCTGGATCCGCGCGGCATGCGCGAGGTGCGCGATCTGCTGCGCATGCTGGTGCGGCGCGACGGGCTCACCGTCTTCCTCTCCTCTCACCTGCTGGCGGAGATCGAGGTGCTCTGCAACCGCGTGGGCATCCTGGACGAGGGCCGCCTCACCGCCGAAGGCGAGGTGGCCAGCCTGGTGCGCGACCTGGCCGGCGACGAGGCCGTGGAGCTGGGCGTGGACGACGCGGTGGCCGCTCGCCGGTTGCTGGCCGGGCTCGAGGGCGCCGAGGTGCTGGGTGAGGGCGACGCCGGTCGACTGCAGGTCACCTTGAGGGGCCTGACCGTGGGCGAGATCAACCGGCGGCTGGTGGAGGCCGGCGTGGGTGTCTCGGCCATCGTACCCCAGGGCCGGCGCCTCGAGGACCTCTACCTGGCTCGGACCCACCAGGAGGTGCGCTGATGTTCCCCCGACACTTCCACCACTTCTGCCTCGCCGAGACGCGCAAGACCATGCTGCGGGGCAGCGGCATCGCGGCGCTCTGCGTGGCGGCGGGAGCGGCCCTGCTGGCCGTGGGCGCCATGCAGATGGCGCAGCGCGTGGGCACCGAGGCCCAGTTCAACGGGCTGCCCTTGGACCAGCTGGTGGAGTTCAGCGGGCTGAAGGTCTGCAGCTGGGCGCTGGTGGCGCGCAACTTCTACCTGTTGCCGCTGCTGCTGCTCTGGGCGGCGGGGGCATCGTTCGCGGGTGAGCTGCGCAACCACACCCTGCGCGAGGCCCTGGCGCGGCCGGTGCCCCGCTGGTCGGTGCTCTGCGCCAAGCTGCTGGCCCTGCTCACCCTCTCCGTGGCCACCCTGCTGCTCACCGGCCTGCTGTCCGCGACGCTGGGAGGCGCGCTGTTCGGCTTCGAGGGCGACTGGGCCCCCGTGGTGCTGGGCTACCTGGCGTCGTTCCTGTCGGACCTGGGGCTGGTCTGCCTGGGCATCCTGGTGGCCCTGCTCATCCGCAACGTGGCCGGAGTCGTGGTGGGCGTCACCCTGTTCCTGCTGCTGGACCTGGGCCTTCGCCTGGCCCTCAAGCTGGCGGGCGCGCTGGGGCTGGAGACTGCCGCCGCCGTGGCCCGCTGGATGCCGGGAGAGGCGCTGGCCGCCTGGGAGGGCTTCCAGGGGGAGTGGGTGCTCAGCTCCTTCATCGGCCTGGGCGTGCTCATCGCGGCCGCCCTGGGCCTGGGCCTGCTGCGCTTCTACCGGCTGGATGTGCCCTAGGATCCTAGAACAGGCCCCACCGGCCTCCCCAGCCGAAGCCCAGCAGCAGGGCCCAGGCCAGGGCGAAGCCCGCGCTGATGGGGCCCACGATGCGCAGGACCTGCCGGGCCGCCTGGGGGGCGCTCTTCCTCCACAGGCCCCAGGCCACCCAGCCTGGCAGGGGGGTGGCCAGGATGCTCACCAGGGCCAGCACCGCGAGCGCCCAGCCAGGCAGCCTGCCGCCTGGAGGCCCCGCGGTGTCCAGCGCGAGGAGCTCGGCCAGGCTGGGCTCCGCGGCCCAGGTGGCGGCCGGCTCGCTGGCGCCGGGCGGCTCGGGTTGGGCGTGATCGCGGCGCATGGGGGGCACCTGCTTGGGACGGCGGCGCCGGCCCGGGATGGCTTCTGCGAGGCCGGCGCGCGCCTTGGCCAGCAGCTCTTCGGGTGGGTCCAGACGCTCGCCGCCGCGGATGTTGCGGGCAGCCTCGGCCAGCTCTGTGGGGCTCAGGTGGTGGTCCGAGAGCAGCCAGGCCAGGGTGCGTTCGTCGCCTGTGGGGACCGCGCCGCAGGCCCTGCAGGGCACCAGCGGCCCGGGCTTGTCGGCTCCACAGCGTGCACAGACTGCTCTCATGGGCTGCCTGTCAGCTCTCGTCCACCGGCGGTTCGGGGCCAGGCTCGCCCCCGAGGTGGCTCACGCCCAGCAGCAGCACCTGCTCCAGAGGCGAGCCGGGCTCGGTGGCTTGATCCGCAAGCCAGCGCAGGGCCAGGGCAGGCTCGGGTTGCTGCCGCCCCGGGTAGCGCAGGGTGAGGATCTCCGCGCCGGAGAGGTGCACGGCGGCGGCCAGCTCCAGGGCCTCCACCGCAGCGGGTCCGAGCCAGGCCAGCGGCTTGCCCTGGGGCCCTGCGACCACCTGGGCCTGATCGCCCCAGCGCACCGGCCGGGGGCTGTCGATGCCGAAAGGCGCGGCCTGCAGGCAGGCCCGCACTCGCTCGAAGGCGGCTCGGCGGGAGGGGTCGGGGTGCTCCATGGCAGCCAACCAGGCCGCAGCGGCCTGGGAGGCGCTGCCGCCGGCCACGGGCAGGCAGCGGAACCGTCGCGCGAGCCCGGCGAGGAACTCGGGCAGCCAGCGTGGGCTCTCCTTGCCGGCCACCGGAACGCGCTCCTCGCCCAGCACCACGGAGAGGATGCTGACGGAGGCCGCGGTGAGCGAGCGGTCGAACAGGTAGCCCAGCGTGAGCTCGGCGCGGGCCCCCTCCGACAGGGCCGTGACCAGCCAGGGATGCCTGGCGGCGTGTTCGCGCAGGAAGCGGAATTGCAGCGGATCCAGCTGCAGCTGGATGCCGATCTTGATGGTGCGCTCGCTGTTGCCCTGCAGCAGGGCGCGCGCCGCGTGGGGGCTCTGCCAGCGCGCCTGGTCGGGCAGGGGCTGGCCGAGGATCTCGATGGACTCGGCGTCGCTGTGGAACGCCAGCTCCGCGAGCACCCGCGGCAGGCGCTCCGGGAGCAGGGCGGCGAAGCCCAGCTGCAGGGCCGCGGCGAGCTGCTCGCAGGTCTCGGGGGGCGAGTCCACCCACATGGCGCGCCGCAGCGTGCCCAGCTCGAGCTCCTGCACAGCGGGCAGGCCCTCGGCGCTGATACCGGTGATCCACATGGCTGCACCTCCGTCGTGGCCGATGGTCCGGAGCTAGAGCTATCCGCATTCCCCCTCCCGCGTCGCTCGCACGGCCGTCTTGTTAGGTTCTCGCATGCTCGCCGCTCTGCTCCTGCTGGCCTCCGCGCAGTGTCGGCCCTTGCTGGGGGTGGAGTGGGTGCCCTACTCCCGGGGTGACGCCGCCTGGATCCTGGAAGATCGCGGCTCCGGTGCCGCGGTGGGGGAGCTGGATGGCTGGCTGCAGCCCGCGCTGAACTTCCAGGGCGGCATCCAGCGGGATCGTTGGGCCCTGCTGGGCGGGCTGGCGGTGGCGCGCATCACCACCACCACCTGGCTCGCCGACAGCTACAGCCAGACCCACCAGGGGGCCTTGCGCCTCGCCGCGGGCTACCGTCGCTACCTGGGCGCGCCTGTGGACCGGCGCGTGCAGGCCTTTGGCGAGCTGGGACTGTATGGGGTCATACCGTCGGCCCGTGTTGTCTCCGACAGCTACACCGAGGCCGAGCAGAACGACGCCGATGAAGGCGCCGCCTACACGCGCAAGAGCATCGGCGCCCTGGGTGGCTGGCTGGGACCGGGCTTCGGCTGGTGGGCGCACGAGCAGCTCATGCTGGGAGCCCGCTACCACCTGGTTCTCAACCGCGGACAGGTGCTCACCGAGGATACGCTCTCGGTCTCCACCGCTCTGTTCACCGAGGCCGCCCTTCTCGTCGAAGTCAGGCTCTGAGTACCCTTGCCCAGGAGCTTCTGACCACCCTGTCGGGTGGACAGAAGCTTCCAGCCGTACGGTCGCAAGCGACCGTACAGGCCGCTTCGTGGCCCACGGGCACCAGGCTTTTCGGGGGGGGGCCCCC